>SFJG01000005.1 GCA_004555955.1 Bacteroidales bacterium
ACAATCAATCCTCGACAAGAAAAGAAAGAACTTTCGCAAGTGTTTCAAGCATTTCGCATGGAAGTCAACCACGAGGTCGACGCACTCAGCGAGTTTCTGCAACATGCCGTAAAAATGCTCCGTAGCGGCGGACGTCTCGCCGTGATTACATACCACAGCATCGAAGACCGAATGGTGAAAAACTTTATGCGAAGCGGAAACATCGAAGGGAGAATCGAGACCGACTTCTACGGACGCACCAACACTCCCCTGCGAGCACTGGGAAAACCCATTACGCCGACCACAGAAGAAGTGGAACGCAACCCGCGCTCCCGCAGCGCAAAACTCAGAATTGCAGAAAAAAACTAACCGACTTACAACATTAAGACTAACAACAATCAAAATATGGCAAAGAAGAAAACAATCGACAACGACACAGAACAACGCCACGGCTTGTGGGGACTAATACAAGGCGAATGGTTTTCAGGCTCTGCCTACCGACGTCACATCTTTTGGGTAATGTTGGTAGTGGTGCTCTTTGTCATCTACTTATCTTTCAAATTTACCGCACAAGTGCAAATCGACGAGATAAAGCAACTCCAACAAGAGTTGACAAACGACCAAACAAGCCAAATACACGTCACCTCGCGCTACGGAAGTATGACCCGCGAAAGCGAAATGATTAAGATGGTCGATTCGCTCCATTTACAACTTGCTCCTTCAGAGCAGCCGCCATTTAACTTAGATAATAAATAACCAATAACTAAACTATTATGGGAAAGAACGAGAGGACTCAGAAGCAAGGAAAGAAAAAGAGGGTGAAACTCGGGATGATGAACCGCTACAGATGGATTATGGTAGCGTTGCAAGTCGTCGCTCTCTTGATTGTATGCAAACTGTTTATGAACACCATAGTGCACGCCGATGGTTGGAACGAACTCGCCAAAAGCGGAATCCGCGACTCGGTAGTCATCTATCCCGAACGCGGCAATATCCTTGCCGAAGACCGTTCGATTTTGTCGGCAAACATCAAAGTGTATTCGCCCGAAATCGATTTCAACTCACAATCGTTCAAAGCCGATACGCTTCGCAAATACATCGACAGCGTAGTCGAAAGAGTTACGGAAATGGACCCGACTCAAAAACCGAAAGAGCTTAAAGAGGAGATTTTAACAAGACTCGACTCTTTCGAAGTTATTAAGAAGCATAACACCCGCGTGTCGAAAATCGACAAAGACAAGCGCGGACCAGCTGATACGTTTAAGCGCTACGGCAAGTGGAGAAGAGTGAAACTGCTGACCAACATCTACAACGAAGACCGTCAGTACTTGCTCAAGTGCAAATTCTTCAACGTTACAGGCGGAAAATACACACTGACAAAGAATCCGACGATATTACGCCGCCGCCCGTTCGGCAAATTGGCTTCTCAATGCATCGGCGCAACCAAGGAAGAGCGAGTCGGCAACAACAAGACCGTCTTTCGCGGAGAGACCGGGCTCGAGCGTGCGCTCGACACCTTGCTCTACGGCAAAAACGGCTGGGGAAGCACCGTATCGTCGACCAAGAGCCTGACTACTTGGGAAGTAGAGCCGGCTCAACGCGGCTACGACGTTGTGACAACCATCAACATACATATGCAAGACATTGTCGAAACCGAACTCGAAAAGATGTGTCAAATCACCAAATCGGAATGGGCTACGGCTGTGCTGATGGACGTAAAAACCGGCGAAATCAAAGCGATATCAAACCTTCAGCGCGACAGCACAAAGCGTGGCGAGGTGTTCTATCGCGAAGGACTCAACCACGCGCTGATGGGCTACGACCCGGGCTCGGTAATGAAGCCTATTTCGATGATGATAGCCTTGGAAGACAAAATCGTCGGGCTCAACGTATCAATACCCACGGGCTCGTCTTTCAGTTATGCCGGAGGACGCCCGATAACCGACTCGCACGCCTACTCGAGCCTGACGCCCAAACAAATTATCGCCTATTCGAGTAATATCGGTATGTCGAAAATCATCATCAAGGGCTACGGCGACGACCCGCGTCGCTACCGCAAACGCCTGGAAGATATCGGAATGTTTGAGCCTCTCAATCTGGGTATCTACGGCGAACGCCTGCCTTACATACCCCAATTGGGCACGAAGAACAAAGACCGAATCGACATGTCTCGCGTTTGCTACGGCTATGCAACTCGCATACCGCCCATCTACACGTTGAGTTTCTACAACGCTATTGCCAACGGCGGAAAATTCGTACGTCCTCGTATTGTCAAAGAACTGATTCGCGACGGACAGACCGACACCGTATTCGACGTGTCGTACGTGCGCGAACGCATCTGCAGCGAAGAAGTGGCAGCACAGATTCGCGACTTCCTCAAAGCCGTTGTTTGGGACCCCCACGGCACAGGTCGTGCGTTGCAGAACAACTTTGTATCGATTTCCGGCAAGACCGGCACAGCCTATCAACTCGACAATGGCGGCTACAACACGTCGAAGAAGCGCTACGCATTCTGCGGCTTCTTCCCCTCCGACGCTCCGCAATATTCGTGCATTGTCGTCATGCAAGGCGGTCCGTTCGGCGCGGCACGCAGCAGTGGCACCGTGCTGATGAACATTGCCCTCAAACTATATGCCCGCGGTCTGCTCAACCAATTCTCCGACTACAAAGACATGCAAGAGCATAACGGCGCAAAGCCTATCGTTACGCGCATGACGGACGAGAGCAAAAGCGAGTTGATGAGCGAACTCAACGTCACATCGACAACGCAACTAAAGCCCAAGAGCATCCCCGACAACGGCGTGCCCTCTGCCATCGGCATGAGCCTGCGCGACGCCGTGATGACCCTCGAAAAAGCCGGACTAAACGTAGCGGCAACCGAAGGTAGCGGCAACTACGTCTACTCGCAGACACCCGCAGCCGGCGCAAAATACAAGAAAGGCGACAAAATTACACTAAAACTCAGAAATTCGATATAACTTTGCAAATTATATAGAAAGCGATATGAAAAAGAATCTAACAAGTCTTGTTTCTGCCATCCGCCCCTTAGAGGTGGTAGGCAGCATCGACAAAGAGATAACAGCACTGGAATGCGACTCGCGCAAAGCCAACGCAGGCACGCTGTTTGTAGCCATTCCGGGAGTCAACGTCGACGCTCATAAGTTTATCCCCGAAGTTGTCAAAGCAGGCGCTTCGGCTATCGTGTGCGAACGACTACCCGAAGAATTGACAGACGGGGTGACCTATATCCGCGTCGAGAGCAGCGCTTCGGCACTCGGCTTCATTGCCTCGGAGTGGTACGACAACCCTTCGTACAAGTTGCACTTGGTCGGCGTTACCGGAACTAACGGCAAAACCACTACAGCCACACTGCTCTACGAATTTACTCGCATGATGGGCTACAAGACCGGACTATTTTCTACAGTTTGCAATTATATCGACGGCACACCTGTGCCCACCACACAGACCACACCCGACCAACTGACGCTCAACAAGTTGATGCACGAGATGGTCGAAAGCGGTTGCGAATACGCCTTTATGGAAGTTAGCTCGCACGCTGCCGACCAACACCGCATCGACGGACTGAAGTTTGCCGGAGCAATATTCTCCAACCTGACGCGCGACCACCTCGACTATCACAAGACCGTCGACGCCTACCTGAAGGCTAAAAAGCGCTTTTTCGACATTCTTCCCGCCGATGCATTTGCGCTCGTCAATGCCGACGACAAGGCAGGACTCGTTATGCTACAAAACACGGCGGCTTCGCGCCACACCTATTCGCTGACGCGCGACGCCGACTTCCGCTGCAAGATTGTCGAAAGCCGCCTCAACGGCACGTCGCTGCAAATCAACGGTCGCGACGTCGAAGTGATGTTCACAGGTCGATTCAACGCCTACAACCTGCTGGCTGTCTACGGTGCCGCCCGCTTGTTAGGCTTCGACGAAGAAGATGTTCTGACCAAGATGAGCATGCTCGTTCCGGTTGCCGGACGCTTCCAGACGTTTGCATCGCCTAAAGGCTATACGGCAATTGTCGACTACGCCCACACCCCGGATGCGCTGGTCAACGTGCTCAACTCCATACGCAACGTCATCGGTAATGGCGGTCAGGTGATTACCGTGGTCGGTGCCGGCGGAAATCGCGACAAAGGGAAACGCCCGATAATGGCAAAAGAAGCGTGCCGGCTCAGCGACCGCCTTATCCTTACGTCCGACAACCCGCGCTTTGAAGACCCTAACGAGATTCTCAGCGATATGATTGCCGGATTAGACAAAGACGACCGCACAAAAACGGTACGCATCACCGACCGACGCGAAGCAATCCGAACCGCAACGCAGTTTGCCGGTCCCGGCGACGTCGTTCTCATTGCCGGGAAAGGCCACGAAAACTACCAAGAGATTTGCGGCGTGAAACATCATTTCGACGACAAAGAAGTTGTGCTCGACATTTTCAAGGAGGAAGAATAAACAATGCTATATCATCTTTTCGACTATTTGTCACAATACGATTTGCCCGGGGCGCGATTGATGGGCTACATCTCATTTCGCGCCGCCGCGGCTCTCATCTTGTCAATTCTGATAGCAACCATCATCGGACGCCGCATCATCGACCGCCTGCAACTTATGCAAGTCGGCGAAATCGTTCGCAACTTGGGCATCGAAGGGCAGATGAGCAAAACAGGCACACCGACAATGGGCGGTGTAATCATCATAATCGCAGTGCTTGTGCCCTGCTTGCTGGTGGGCAACCTCACCAACACGTATATGCTGCTGATGATAGTGTCGACTCTTATGCTGGGCGCGCTCGGCTTCCTCGACGACTACAAGAAAATCAAGAAGCATAACAAAGACGGTTTGAAAGGCAAGTATAAGATTGTAGGACAGGTAGTTGTAGGTCTGATTGTCGGGCTTACGATGTATCTGAGTCCCGACATTGTGGTCAACGAAAACGTAGAACAACCGGCAACCGACGGCGAGATTGAAGTGCTCTACAAGCCCACGGCGGAAAAGCAGCCCATCACGACCATCCCGTTTGTCAAAAGCAACAACCTCAACTACGCTTGGTTCACCCAATGGGCAGGCGAGCATGCCGAAACCGCCGGATGGATTCTGTTCATACTGGTAACAATCTTCGTTGTGGCGGCAGTGTCGAACGGAGCCAACCTCACCGACGGGCTCGACGGACTTGCCACCGGGTCATCGGCGATAATCGGCGTGGCGCTGGCGGTGATGTGCTACCTGGGCGGCAACATCGTCTATTCGTCGTATCTCAACATTATGTATATCCCCGGCAGCGGCGAATTGGTAGTCTATGCGGCTGCTTTCATCGGCGCTCTCGTCGGATTTTTGTGGTATAACGCCTACCCCGCTCAAGTGTTTATGGGCGATACGGGCAGTTTGACCATCGGCGGCATTATCGGCGTTTTTGCTATTTTGATTCGCAAAGAGCTGCTCATCCCGGTGCTTTGCGGAATCTTCTTGGTCGAAAACTTGTCGGTAATCATGCAAACCGGCTATTTCAAATACACCAAGAAAAAATACGGCGAAGGACGTCGCATCTTCAAGATGACACCGTTGCACCACCACTTCCAGAAGCAAGGCAACGCAGGAATTGTGGCAAAATGGCAGCATCCGATTAACCCGATTCCGGAATCGAAAATCGTTGTCCGATTCTGGATTGTTGGCATATTTCTTGCAATAATAACGTTTATAACACTTAAGATTAGATAGGAAAATGGCAAAGATAGCAGTTTTAGGAGGCGGAGAAAGCGGCGTAGGTGCTGCCGTACTTGCACAAGTTAAAGGCTTCGACGTATGGTTGTCGGACATGGGCACAATTGCCGACCGCTACAAAGAGCGTCTTGAGCAATACAACATTGCATGGGAAGAAGGCGGTCACACCGAGCAACGCATCCTCGATGCCGACGAAATAATCAAGAGCCCGGGCATTCCCGAAGACGCCCCGCTCATCGTCAAAGCGCGCGCAAAGAGCATCCCCGTAATCTCGGAGATTGAATTCGCCGGACGCTATACCGACGCCAAGATGGTGTGCATCACCGGTAGTAACGGCAAAACCACAACAACGATGCTCACCTACCACATCTTGAAAAATGCCGGTATCAACGTCGGGCTGGCAGGCAATGTCGGCAGAAGCCTCGCATATCAAGTGGCTACGGAGCATCACGACGTATACGTTATCGAGCTGAGCAGCTTCCAACTCGACGATATGTTCGATTTTAAAGCCAACATCGCCGTGCTGCTCAACATCACGCCCGACCACTTGGACCGCTACGACCATAAGATGCAAAACTACGTCAACGCAAAATTTCGCATCATCCGCAACCAGACCGAATGCGATTCGTTCATCTTCTGGGAAGACGACCCGGTGATTGCCGCTCAACTGAAAACTCTCAAGGTGGAATCGCAGATGCTACCCTTCAGCGAATCTCACGAAGAAGGAGCATGCGCCTACACCGACAACGGCAACCTGACCATCTGCCCGAAAGGACACGAAGGACTGACTATGCCCGTCGGCGAACTTTCGTTGCCGGGACTACACAACCTGTACAACTCGATGGCGGCAGGTCTGTCGGCTTCGTTGCTCGACATCAAGAAAGAAGTAATCCGCAAAGCCCTTGCCGACTTCCAAGCCGTAGAACACCGATTGGAGTATGTCGACACGGTCGACGATGTGGTCTACATCAACGACTCGAAAGCAACAAACGTCAACTCCTGCTGGTACGCACTGGAGAGTATGACAACAAAGGTCGTACTCATCTTGGGCGGCAAAGACAAAGGCAACGACTATAGCGAAATCGAGCCTCTCGTTCGCGAAAAAGTCAGCGCAATCGTCTGCATGGGTAAAGACAACGAAAAAATCAAGGACTTTTTTGCCGGCAAAGTTCCCGTAATTGCCGACACACACTCGGTGGAAGACGCCGTTCGCACTTCCTCTGAACTTGCTAAAGCCGGCGAAACAGTACTGCTGTCGCCCTGCTGTGCAAGTTTCGACTTGTTCAAGAGCTACGAAGACCGCGGTCGCCAATTTAAGGAGCAAGTAAAACGCATTAAAGGGAACAAATAATGGAAAAAGATTTAGACAAAGTTGTTAAGGATAAACCGACGACCGAAGCGAACGAAAAGAAGAACAAAATAGACAACTATGTTATCGGCATCTACATAACGCTGTGCATTTTGGCTGTCATCGAATCGTTCAGCGCCTCGGCACGCGAAATTGCGGCTACGGGGAGTGTCTACAAACCGATACTGAAGCATCTGTTGTTTCTGAGCGGCGGAACGCTTCTAATGCTCTACTTTGCCAAGAAAGAATACACCTGGTTTATCAGATTCGGATGGTATTTCGTCGCCGCTACGGCGGTCGCTCTATTGGGTGCAATGTTTTTTGGAGGAAACGTAAACGACGCTTCGCGAAGTTTAAACATCCTGGGATTTACAATACAGCCTGCCGAGATGGCAAAACTCGCCATCGTGTTTGCCCTCGCCACAATTCTTTCGAGTTGGATAAAGCAAAAAGGCAGAAGTCAACTCGAGATATGGGTTAGCGTAATGATTGTCGGCGTGTTTAGTATCTTACTCATTATGCAAGGCTTGACCAACACAATGCTGTTTATGGCAATCAGTTTGGTAATGTACATCGTAGCCGGCGCATCGGTAAAACTTTGTGTTAAGGTATTAATCGTCTATAGCGTGATTGCCGGCAGCATCTACGGCATATCGGAAGTCATTGCAGCCCACCGACTTGAAGAACTCTCGAAAAACGAAGTAGTGGCAGAAAGCGCACAAGAGGAAAAAGGCAAAGAGTCGCAACTGCGAACGGACACGTGGGCGTCGCGCTTCAACAGTTATTTCAAGGAGGTGCTCGACACATGCCCGTCGAAAAACGAATCGATACTCAGCAGTCAACAGAAGACATATTCCTACATGGCGCAAGCCAACGGAGGTTGGTATGGCGTCGGCCTGGGACAGTCGCGCGAGACGAGTCGCTTGCCGCTGGCATTTTCCGACTACGTCTACTCGATTGTCATCGAAGAGAGCGGATTCATCGGCGGCACGCTCCTACTGGCGCTTTTCTTCAGTCTGATGATGCGAGCGGCATACATTGCCCGCCGATGCAAGCAAGCCTACCCCGCGCTACTCGTTATGGGTATGGCGGCGATGATTGTGCTGCAAGCATTCTCTCACATCGCCATCAACACCGGAATAGTCCCCGTGTCGGGACAAAACTTGCCGCTGATTTCAAAAGGCGGAACGTCGGTATTAGTCATCTGCATGGCTTTCGGCGTGATTATGAGCGTCAGCCGCACGGCTTCGACATCAACACAAAAGTCGAAAGCTGAAGAAAAATTGCCGGAAATGCTCAAGGCTGCAAACCCTACAACTGACAAATAAGAATGACAAAGACAATGAAAATATTAGTTAGCGGAGGCGGTACGGGAGGACACATCTTCCCCGCACTCTCGATAGCCAACGGCATCAAAGAGCGTCATCCCGAGGCGGATATCCTCTTCGTCGGTGCCGAAAACCGTATGGAAATGGAGAAAGTGCCGGCTGCGGGCTACCGCATCATCGGGCTCCCCGTGAGCGGATTCGACCGAAAGCACTTGTGGCGCAACGTCAAGGTCGTCGTTCGGCTATTCAAAAGTATGATGAAGGCGCGCAAGATTCTCCGCGAGTTCCAACCCGACATTGCCATCGGAGTTGGCGGATATGCAAGCGGGCCGATGCTCAAAGCGGCGCAAAAACGCGGCATTCCGACGCTCATTCAAGAGCAAAACTCTTACGCCGGCGTGACCAACAAACTGCTGGCAAAGCGCGCCGACGCTATCTGCGTGGCTTATGAGGGTATGGAGCGATTCTTCCCCGCCGACAAGATTACTCTCACCGGTAATCCCGTCCGACAATCAATACTCTCCTGCACGTTGACCCCACAAGAAGCGCGCCGCCACTACAACCTCGACCCCGACAAGCCTACGGTGCTCGTCGTCGGCGGTAGCCTCGGCGCTCGTACAATCAACGAATGTGTAGCCGCCGCACTCAACATCATCGACATGTCGGGCGTACAGTTCATCTGGCAAACCGGCAAACTCTACGACAATGCCGCACGTGCCGTTATGGCTGAAAAGAAGCCACAAAACGTCGTGCAGATGGCTTTTGTCACCGATATGGACATCGCCTACCGCGCAGCCGACCTGGTTGTGTCGCGTGCCGGAGCAAGTTCGATTTCCGAACTGCAACTGCTCGGAAAAGCCTCAGTGCTCGTTCCTTCGCCAAACGTCGCCGAAGACCATCAGACGAAAAACGCCCGTGCATTGTCCGACCGCGATGCCGCAGTGTTTGTCAGCGACAGCGATGCTGAAACGTCGCTCATCAAGACCGTCCTCGACCTTATCGGAAAGCCCGAACAGCTTCACACTCTGGAGAAAAACGTGGCAAAAATGGCTCTGCGCAACTCGGTAGAGCGCATCGTCGACCGCGTCGACCAACTTATCGGCATTAACAAATAAAACGATTTGAAAAAATGAATATATACTTTGTAGGAGCCGGAGGAATCGGAATGGCTGCCCTTGTGAGATATTACCTCAACAAAGGCGCTCGCGTGGCAGGCTACGACCGCACTTCGACCGACTTGACATCCGACCTCATTAAAGAAGGCGCCGAAATCACATTCGACGACAACGCAGACACTATCCCGGAATACTGCCGCAATTCTGCCGACACTTTAGTAGTCTACACGCCGGCAATTCCCGACGACAACGCTATCCTGACCTACTTCCGTCAGGGCGGCTTCGACATACGCAAACGCGCACAAGTGCTCGGGCTGATTACCCACGACACAAAGGGTCTCTGCTTCTCCGGAACTCACGGAAAAACGACCACGTCGAGCCTCGCCGCTCACATACTCCACACCTCACCGATTGGATGTAACGCATTCCTGGGCGGCATTTTGCGAAACTACGGCAGCAACTTCCTCCTCAGCGAAACGAGCGATTATTCCGTCATCGAAGCCGACGAATTCGACCGCTCTTTCCACTGGCTCAGTCCATACATTGCCGTCGTAACAGCCACCGACCCCGACCATTTGGACATCTACGGCACAGAAGAGGCGTATCTCGAGAGTTTTGCGCACTTCACCGAACTCGTTCAACCCGGCGGCGCGCTCATCTGCCACACCGGGCTCAAACTGCGCCCGCGTCCTGCCGACGGCGTTAAAGTGTTCTCTTATTCGCGAAACGATGGCGACTTCCACGCCGAAAACATCCGAAAAGGAAACGGTGACATTACATTCGACTTCGTAGCCCCCGACACAGTGATTCGCAACATCCGCCTCGGCGTGCCCGTCGACATAAACATCGAAAACGCCGTGGCTTCGATAGCGGTGTGCCATCTTGTCGGCGTCGACAGCGAAAGCATCAAAACAGCCGTTGCATCGTTTTTGGGTCCCAAACGTCGGTTCGAGTTTTGGCTCAAGCAACCCGACGGGCCCGTGATTATCGACGACTATGCACACCACCCCGACGAACTGAAAGCAAGCATCCGCTCCGTGCGCGACCTATATCCCGAACGCCGATTGAGCGTGATTTTCCAGCCACACCTCTACACCCGTACCCGCGACTTCGCCCCCGAATTTGCCGAAGCACTCTCGCTTGCCGACCAAGTGCTGCTGCTCGACATTTACCCCGCGCGCGAACTTCCCATCGATGGTGTGACCTCACAAATCATCCTCGACCGCATAAACTGCCCCGATAAAGCAATTTGCAATAAAAAAGACTTGCTCGAAACGATAAAAAATTATAACTTTGACGTACTTTTGACTGCAGGAGCCGGCGACATATGCAACTACTTGCCGGAAATACGCAAAATTGTCGAAAACACAACCAAATGAAAGTGAAGAAAATAACATTAATCGTTGTGTCGGTGCTACTCGCCGCCTACGTCGTTGTGGCTTTTCCATTCGTGAAATTGCTCAAGAAAGACGACTGTTGCAAAGACATCGACATCAACATAGACTACACCGAATCGGTGAAGTTTGTGTCATATGATTTTATTTCTTCACAATTGCACGAAATGGGCATCGACCCCATAGGCAAAAGGATTGCCGACATCGACATTGCCGACATCGAAAAACGCCTGAAAGGCAAAGACTATATCGAAAACGTAGAATGTTACTTTACCTCCGACAACCGGCTAGTCATCGACTTGCAGCCACTGCACCCGGTGATGCGCGTGTTCGACGCCGACGATTCCTACTACGTCAACAAAGAAGGTAAGCGAATGCAGAGCAACGCCAATTTCTTCATCGACCGACCGGTGGTCAAAGGAAGATTTACCCCGGAATATCAGCCGACCCGATTGCTGCCGCTCATCGAATTTATGGAAAACAGCGAACGCTGGCGCAACCTGGCAGGAATGATTGAAGTGCGCGACAGCAACAACATCTTCCTCATCCCCAAGGTGGCAAACCACGTTATCAACCTCGGCAACACCGACGGACTCGAGTCGAAATTCGCCAAGTTAGCAAGAATGTACAACGAAGTTATCCCCGTCAAAGGATGGAACTTCTACGACACGATAAGCCTGAAGTGGGACTATCAGATTGTGGCAACTCGCCGAAAAGGAGGCTCGCGACTTAACATCGTGGTCAGCACCGACGACGATGACGAACAAGCACCCGACATTTCGACAGTCGCTACCGAAACAAATACAAACGACAGTATAACGCATTAACACCATACAAATCAACCGACTATGGACAACAGCCAATACATAGTAGCATTAGAAATAGCAAGTTCGCACGTGTCGGGCGCCGCCGCGACATTCAACTCCGACAATCGCGACACGTACAAGAAATGCTCCTTCGAGCAACCAACTCGAGGAAGCGTTCGTTACGGCAGCATTACCAACGTGGAAGAACTGTTCTCGGACTTGCGCGTGGTGGTCAACAAAATTCAACAACATAAGCAAATCAGCCCGCGCCTTGTCAGCAGCGTGTTTATCGGCGTCGACGCGCGCTCTGTCCGCTCCGAAATGATTGTCGTCGAACGCGAAATCAACGAAGGTCTGCCCGTCAGCAGCACCCTCGTCGAAAGCATTCTCCGCGAAGCCGAAAACAGCCCGGAGTTTAAAGACCTGTCTGTGCTAAAGGTTGTGCCTAAACGATTCGAGGTCGACGGCAAAGACGTCGACGTGCCCGTCGGCTCTGTCGGCTCGACTATTCGCGCCGAAATCAACGTCATCGTCTGTCGACAATCGATAACAAAAAACATCAACCTGCTGTTGGGTCGTATGGGTCTGAAACTCGCCGGACTGGTGTGCGTTCCGCTCGCCGTGTCGAACATCGTCTTGAGCGAAGAGCAAAAACGCTTGGGCTGCGCACTGGTCGATATCGGCGCCGACACTACCTCCGTTTCGGTCTATAAAGACAACCGACTCGAAAGCCTCACAGTGCTTCCGATGGGCTCTCACAACATTACGCGCGACTTAACGTCGCTCAACCTCCTCGAAAACGTGGCTGAACGCTACAAAAAAGCTTGGGGAATAATTGCCGAAACCGACATCCCCGAAGACAACATCAACGGCGTTCGCTCTCTCGACGTGGCTCGATATATCAAAGCACGCGCCGAAGAAATCGTTGTCAACGTAATCAACCAAATTCGCCTCACCGGGCTCAACGACTCGCAACTGCCCGCAGGCATCATCCTAATTGGTCGTGGCGCCAAGCTTAACAACCTTTGCGACCTCTTTACCGCCAACTGTAAGATGCCCGTCAGCCTCGGCTCTTTCTCCGGAAAGACCGACACATCTTCGCTCGACGAAAACATCCAACTGCTGTCGATTCTCGACGCCGCTTCAGAGATTATGGGGAAAGACGACACTTGCTTGTTTATGCCGACAATTGCTGCAACCGACGTTCCCCAAGTCGACGATGACGATGACGATGATGACGACGACTTCGACGACACCCCGGAATTGGACGACGACAAGACGAAAGACAATTCCGACAAAAAGAAAGCACAGCGCTGGCACGGTACTTTTAAGAATTTCCTCAACAAGCTCAAAGACGTTGCCGAAGGCGGCGACATAAAAGACGACGATGACGACGACGAATAAAATTTCGTCGACTATTGATAGGACTTTGATAATAAAATGTTTAACTTTGCAACAAAATAGCAATTCTTACGATATAGTATGCCTGATAACAGTCAAAATATAGCAGAACAATCGACGGTATTTCCCCCGATAAAGAAAGAAGGTGGCACATACGTGGCGTTTAACGAAAACGGGAAGCCCCTGATTATGGTCATCGGCGTTGGCGGTGGCGGCGGAAACGCCGTGTCGCACATGTTCGACCAACAAATCGAAGGCGTCGATTTCGTGCTTGCAAACACCGACAACCAACAGTTGAACAGTTCGCACGTTCCCCGCAAAATCCTCCTCGGCCCCAAGACTTGCAGAGGTCTCGGCGCCGGTGCTAAACCCGAAAAAGGACGCCAAGCCGCCGAAGAAAGCGAAGAAGAAATCCGCGCTCTCTTCGACGACTCGATTAAGATGGTGTTTATCACAGCCGGTATGGGCGGCGGAACGGGAACAGGAGCTGCCCCGGTCATCGCTCGTATTGCTCGCGAATTGGGCATCCTTACTATCGGTATCGTAACCATTCCATTCCTCTTCGAAGGCAGAAACAAGATATTGAAAGCGCTCGACGGTGCCGACAAGTTGCAAGAAAACACCGACGCAATTCTGCGCATCAACAACCAACGGCTCAACGAAATCTATCCTGATTTGCAGTTCGACGATGCGTTTGCAAAAGCCGACGACACCCTGACAAACGCCGCAAAGAGCATTTCCGACATGATTAACATGATTGGTAAGACCAACCTCGACTTCGAAGACGTCAACACAACTCTTCGCGACGGAGGCACCGCTATCATCAGTTCCGGCTACGGCGAAGGCGAAAACCGCATCCGCGAAGCAATCATCGACGCGCTTAATTCACCATTGCTTAAAGACCAAAACGTCAAAACTTCTGCAAAATTCCTATTCAACGTCTACTACTCGACCAAAGCCGAACGCAAGTTCTTGATGGGCGAAATGGACCAAATGGACAACTTCATGGCAGAGTTCAACCCGAACGTCGACGTCATCTGGGGTCGCTCGGTCGACGACACCCTCGGCAACAAGGTGAAAATCACCATCCTTGCCTCCGGCTTCGAGCGCAATACCGGTGAAAGCAATCTCCCCAAGCCAAAAACCGGCAAAGCCTACGAAGACAAGAGTCAGCCCGAAAAAACCATCAGCGACGCCGAACGAATCGAGCAAGCATACGGCCACGATACTATTATCCGCCGCGAAAGCGAAGCCGCTGCCTCGCGCTACATCGTGCTCACGCGCGACCAAATCGACAACGAGACTATCATCAGCTTCTTGGAGAAAAACCCGACCATTCGCCGTGGAAACGACATGAGTCTCCAACAAGAGTGGAAAGAAATCTCGACTGCCGAAACAAAGCCTCATGAAGAACGGCAACAAACTATCGTTGCCGAGGCTAAAAACAAACGTCAAATTAACTTTGATAATAACTAACAACTAAATAAACAAAATTATGAGTCTGTTTGATACAATCAGCGCCGACATCAAGTCGGCAATGCTCGCTCGCGACAAAGTACGCCTTGAAGCTTTGCGCGGCGTCAAGAAAGAGTTCTTGGAAGCCAAAACAGCAAAAGGCGGCGACGGCGAACTCGCCGACGACGTCGCTCAAAAAATCCTCGTCAAGATGGTCAAACAACGCAAAGAAAGCGCCGACATCTATACTCAAAACAACCGCCCCGAACTTGCCGAAGCCGAAATGGCGCAAGCTAACATCATCGCAGAATATCTGCCTAAACAATTAAGCGAAGAAGAGCTCACCGCAGCCCTCACCGAAATTATCGCTCAAGTTGGCGCTACCTCGGCAAAAGATATGGGAAAAGTCATGGGCGTTGCTACAAAACAACTCGCCGGGAAAGCCGAAGGCAAAGCCATCTCGGCAAAAGTACGCGAACTCCTTGCATAAATAAACATCAAAAAAAACGTATATCAGTATGTTAACACTCGCTGCAATTAAAGAAAATCCGCAAGCAATCGTCGAACGCTTGAAAGTTAAGCACTTCGACGCTCAACAATTAATCAACGACATACTCGAGCTCGACAAAACCCGCCGCGCCGCTCAGACACAATTCGACCGCAACGGTGCCGAACTCAAGAAAGCAGCCGCACGCATCGGCGCCCTCATGAAAGAAGGCAAAAAAGACGAAGCGGAAGCCGCTAAAGCCGAAGTAGCCGCTCTCAAAGACGCAAACAAGCGCATCGAAGAAGAATGCGACGCTGCCGGCGCAAAAATCACCGAAATCCTGCTCACAATCCCCAACACACCCTGCGAAATGGTTCCCGAAGGACGTACCGCAGAAGACAACATAGTTGAGCGTGAAGGCGGCAAAATCCCCGACCTCGGCGAAGACGCTCTTCCGCACTGGGAATTGGCGAAAAAATACAACCTCATCGACTTCGAACTCGGTGTGAAAATCACCGGCGCAGGATTCCCCGTCTACATCGGTAAAGGCGCAAAACTCCAACGCGCTCTCATCCAATTCTTCCTCGACGAAGCTTCTAAAGCCGGCTACCTCGAAACTCAGCCGCCCTACGTCGTCAACGAAGCCTCCGGCATCGGCACAGGACAACTCCCCGACAAAGAAGGTCAGATGTATCACTGCAACCTCGACAACCTCTACCTTATCCCGACAGCCGAAGTGCCCGTAACTAACATATACCGCGACGTTATCATCGAAGAGAAAGACCTCCCGAAGAAAAACTGCGCCTACTCAGCTTGCTTCCGTCGCGAAGCCGGCTCTTACGGTAAAGACGTACGCGGACTGAACCGCCTTCACCAATTCGACAAAGTGGAAATCGTGCGCATCGAAAAGCCCGAAAACTCGTACGCAGCTCTCGAAGAAATGAAAGCTCATGTGCAAAGCCTCGTCGAAAAACTCGAACTGCCCTGGCACATCTTGCGCCTCTGCGGCGGCGATATGAGCTTCACATCTGCTATCACTTTCGACTTCGAAGTATTCTCCGCAGCACAAAAACGCTGGTTGGAAGTTAGTTCGGTATCAAATTTCGAAAGCTATCAGGCAAACCGCTTGCACTGCCGCTACCGTGACGCAAACAAGAAAATCACGCTCTGCCACACCCTCAACGGTTCGGCTCTCGCTCTGCCGCGCATCGTAGCTGCTTTGCTCGAAAACAACCAAACTCCCGAGGGAATCCGCATTCCCAAGGTACTCGTGCCCTACACCGGCTTCGACATCATCGACTAACACTACCCACATAATCGGCACAACCACTTTGCCATTTTTGTGCCGTTTTGCCTTATATGAGTCTGCGTTCAAAAATTTTGAACGCAGACTCATATTCTACTACTACTTTCTACCGAAAAATAGGCTTTGATGGCTGTAGTTTCCACTTCTCTACCAATCGTTTACAACCGTTTTCAATATGTTTAGCCACACGACGATATACGGCTGCAGTCTGGTAATACGGGTCTTCCACATTGCCGTCTTCATCCAATGCTATCTTATTGAACAGGACGATTCTGTTCCAATGGCTATAGTCCAATACTCGTGTTATGGCATCACGGTGACGCACGTCAAACACAATGATCGCATCAGCTGCCATCAGTTTCTCACGTGTCATAACCGTGGTCGTACCACTAAGTTCATAGCCCAGTTCCTTCGCCACATCCACCATTGCAGCATTACGAGGATTCTCTCCCCAATCCAATGTGCCCAGTGAGGATACTTCGATGCCATTCATTCCGGCATCTGCCAAGAGTTTCTTCGTCACACATTCTGCGAATGGTGACCGACTGGCATTGCCTGTGCATACAAAGCAAATCTTGTAGTTCATGTTCATTCAAAATTACGGTTTACATTAAACAAATGCTTTTTACGTCTCAGAAACACTGCCTCATAGTCTGTGGGCAACCCCGGTGTGGCAAGCTCGTCGGGAGTGATTGCCTTGATAATGCTGTTGAGTCTTGTGGCAATGTCATCGCAGCGGAACTCCTTTTTCTCCACATAGCGATGCCCTCTCATTTCCGGCACCTGAACGGCACGAACGGGTGCATCACATAGTAAAGCGCAATGGGGCAGTCATCAACCACCTGTGCTTCCAGCCCGTCATACAGAGCTGAAAGCATCGCCGTGGTCTTGTCTCACTAACATTATTCTTGTCTCAACAAATAGTTTACCACACTTTCCCAACCGGGGAATTCATTATTGCCAAACTGAATCCATTTTCCTTCAAACTCACTTGTGCCATTCTTGCCACGGTCATCAATGAGATAGTCGCCTTTACAGAGGTTCTTGCAATGGGTAATGACCATACGTTTGTGGAACACATCATCCAAATAACGTGTCACCCACTTCACCTTATCTGACCATGCCGAAGGATTCTTCCAAGGGGCTGTAGAGAGGATGTAGAGGTCAAAATGCTCTTGCAACGTGTGCATAGCCTCGATGGCTCCCGGCATAGGTTTCATCTCGGCAAAGAGGCCGGGAATCTCATCAAGACGTCCTTCGTATTCTTTTTTGATCTCATCTGACTGAAGGTCAAGTCCCGATTGAAAATCCACAAGCACATTGTCCATATCTACAAACACTCGTTTCTTCCTTCGAATTGACTTCTCCTCCAGTTCATGCCCATTTTGTGTGGTAGCAATAAAATTTTCTTCCATTTTTCAATTCTTTTTTTCGTTCACATTACTTCTTTATGTAGTATGAGATACTGTTGTAACCTATTTCCCATCACAAATAATCCAGAGTTTTCTTGTCAGACGTCCCCTGATTTCATTTCACAATAACGCTCATACCACCGGCGCTTCTCCGGTGTGTCGATAGGGTCATATTCGCTGATGATACAGCTTGTATAGAGGTCATCGGCAAGAGTGAGGATGATGTTGGAGAGTTCAAGAGTCTGCTCCAGCTCCTTGCCTTGCGGACAGAACAGTCGCTTGCGCTTCATAGCCTCATACCCATATATCGCACCCATGATGTTGCCGCACACGGCACCCGTGGAATCGCTGTCACCATCGTGGTTGACAGCTGCGATGATGGCATCCTCTATGCTGTCAATATGACGCACAGCGGAGTAGAGAGCAATAGCCCATGCTTCTTCGCCGGTCCATCCCTCACCGAGCATGCGGATGTTCTCTGCATCGCTCTTGTCGTTGGCGGCAAGCGCCACAGCCATACGGGTAAGGTTGGCAAGGTAATGCTTGTCTTCCTCATATTCTCCCTTGTAGATGTTATCAAGCGCATCAATGGTGTCAAGGGCGATGTCCGCAATGTTAGCCTTTACTTCCGTCTCTTCCATCCTTATCACACGGTAGATAAGGTGTGTCAGCATAGCCGAGGGCAGGAACGCCAAGGGGTGCTTATGGGTGACAGCCGCCACTTCAGCTCCGGCTTCATCCATTTGCTGAACATTGTAGAACGACTCGCCACGACTCCAATAACCTGCCATGAGCAGTGCCATAGGAGCCACTCGCATAACGCCACCGCAGCCCTTACTGTTGTTCTGCACCTCTTTGCCTTGGAACAAACTCTCACAAGCCGACAGGCAGGTGTTTCCGGGAGCACGGCGGTGAGCCAGTTCGGGAAGGTCGCGGAGCCATGTGTAGTGAAAATCATTGGTCAGAATCTGCTTTTTCTTGCCTGTTTGCGTGTAATACCAGTCAAGGTAGGCTCCATCCACATATTTCTCCGGCTGTCCGCCGATGCCTCGCATATAGCCACGTGTCACTCCCATCAGCATACCGCAGGCAGTGAAGAGCGTCATCTGTGTGTCATCACTGACCAACGCCTTGCCTTCTGAGTCCAGGTCGAACTTCGTTATACCCTTGTCGCCATATTGGGCAAGGATACTCCTGCGGCTCATGAACTCCACCGTATAACCCAACGCATCTCCTGCCCCACCTGCCATCAGCGAGCCACGGATACGGTCTTTCGTCCTCAACTTCATAACTTCTTTCTTTTCAGTACAACTGTCGACAAACTTTCTCACGAAATCAATCTGTTCGTGTGTCTCAGGAGACTTGCGGTGCGAAGCCTTAGGCATTTCCGAGAAACGGCTTCGCATAGCGGTTAGTGCCTTCTCCAAAGTAGGCTCTTTCATCTGTCGTGCTTCATAGCACGCCACGATGGTACCTGTACGGCCTACACCTCCCCAGCAATGGATATAAGTATAACCGTCCTGCTTCATCAGATATTCCATCTTGTCAATGAGTTGATGCACAGCCTCTACTGACGCCGGTACATTTACATCACGAATTGGAAAGCGAAGATAGGTGGTGTCCCCGGGCAACAGTTGGCGATAAGGTCGCAATTCGCCCTCTTCGGTGAGGTCAACGAAATGACGCACGCCAAAGTGATGCATTCTCTTCAGTTTTGCTTCTGCCGGTTCCACATTCTTGTCCCCGGGATATTCCCCGGCGAACAGTTTCCCACCGCAATAATACGACTGATGCAACGGACGGCTGACGAATGCCTCAAAGCGGTCATTGATGTCGAGCAAATCCGGCGGAAGCAGCGCACGACATTGGTTGACAAGATATTCAGAGAAACTGCCGCCTATTACGCTGAAACGTCGTGCTCCGGCAATCGAGGCCGTCATTGCTCCAATGGTGTCGGAATCGCCACCCATGGAAATGGCAAGCCGCAATGCCTTCTCGGCAGGATAACCGCTTCGTTCGAGATAAGCCTTGATGGCAATGGGCACACTGCCTTGACAAGTCACGTCAAAGCCGTATGCATCACGGATGCCATCCAATTTGAAGTTAAGGTTATAGCCTATCTTCTCTGTAACGAAATGCCGTATCTCCTCTTCTGCACAGAGCGATTTGTTTTTATGGAGAAACACACAACCGGCTATGGCTTGTGCTCCCTTGATACCCTCTGGATGGTTATGAGTGACGGAAGCCGTGATGCGTGCCAACTCCAATGCCTCTTCCAGCGAATTGGCATAAAGTCCCACAGGGCTTACCCTCATGGCAGAACCATTGCCAAAACTGCCGTAGGGCTGCGGATGGTCGCTCATCAGCCACTTGGAGAACATCTTGCCATAGCCGGCATGAGGGTATTTCCTTCCCAAACGCTGCATACATGCCACCAATGTCTCAGGCCGATGCTCAGGGTCGGTCATCAGCCACTCAGCCACGGCAAGTGTCATCACCGTGTCGTCCGTGAACCTGCTTCCCTTAGGAACCAGTTCAAAATCTTCTGTCTTTATGTTGTGCCACTCGCGGGTGCTGCCCACGATGTCGCCTATGATTGCTCCTAACAAAATATTGCAAATTCTAAAATAAACTTCGTTGATTTTAGGCTACGCTCGGCATAGCATTCAAGCAAGCTTAATGCTCTGCTCTCGTTTGAAGTAAAATTAACTTCGTTGATTTTAGGCGGCGCTCGGCATAGCATCAAGCAAGCTTGATGCTATGCTCTCGCTTGAAGTAAAATTAACTTCGTTGATTTTAGGCGGCGCTCGGCATAGCATTCAAGCAAGCTTGATGCTCTGCTCTCGCTTGCACTAAAATTCCAATCTGAATCCCTTTTGCTTCAGTTCTTCGTATTTCGCCTTGTTGAAGCGAAAGAGAAACGCCTCCTTCTTCTGCGACGGATTTACCGTCTCATCGGTCTGCTCAAGCATTTCCAGCCGCCTCATCTTGTTGTAAAAATTGCGGCGGTCGAAACGCACGTCGAGTATCGCCTCGTAGAGGTTCTGCAATTGCTTGATGGTAAACTCCTCAGGCAGCAGTTCAAATCCGACGGGTTCAAAGTGAATCTGCTGACGCAACGCCTGCTCCGCCTTGCGAAGAATTTGGTCGTGGTCGAACGCCAACTGCGGCACTTCGTCGAGCGCAAACCAGCCGGCATCGGCTGCATCATCGCCACCTTTCACCTCTTGCAACCGCACCAACGCATAGTAGGCAATGGTGATAACACGTTCACGCGGGTCGCGATGCGGAGCGGTGAAAGTGTGAAACTGCCGAATGTATGCCCCCTTCAAGCCGGTCTCTTCCTGCAACTCTCGAAGCGCTCCTGTTTCGGCACATTCGTCCATCCTGAGAAATCCGCCCGGCAAAGCCCATCGTCCCTTGTAAGGCTCAATGCCGCGCTCCACTAAAAGAACTCTCAACTTCGTGCCGTCAAAGCCGAATATAACACAGTCGGTCGTTACACTCGGATGCGGATACTTGTAATGATATTTATATTCTTCGTCCATCACATTTTATTTTATTTATTTAAACAACAAACAAACCCACGCGGCAAAATGACGTTCTCCACATCGATAGCATCCGCAAAAAGCGGAGCAATATCCTTATCGCGAAATCCGGCAATGCCGCAACCGATTCGCGTTACAAGAAACGTAAGCTCCCTATGCTCCTTAGCAAAACGAATAAAGTCGTCGACGTAGGGCTTGATAGTATTCACGCCGCCTTGCATCGTCGGGATGGCATACGTTCTGCCGTACAGCCCCACGCCCTTGCCCCATTCAGCGCCAAATTGGCGAAAAGCCAGTCGCGCAGCACCGCCGCCGTGCATACCCGCAAGATTGCTGCCAAACACGAAAATCTCATTCGCTGCCAGCTCCGAAATCATATCGGGAGTAAATCTTCTATTATACATAATAACTTTTACATTTAAAAACCACATACATAACCGCCCGATGCTAACACAACAAAGGCGAAATGTAAATTTTACACCACAAAGAAAAGACAAAAAAATCAATAATACAAATAATCACGCGTAAAATTTACGCAAAACACAAAATTCAACTATAAGTACCGGCAAAAAACAAGCTTCATCAAAAAAACGGGTCATATAACTCACATATTTTAAGCGCAAAATCCATCGTTTTTTTGTAACCGTTTCATTTTCACGTTGGGGATTGTGAATAATTGAATTGTTTTGAGTAACTTTACAATTCGAAAATAAAACGACTCAAAAATATGAAAAAGGTATTGGTAACCGGAGCAGATGGCTTTATCGGTTCGCATCTGACCGAAATGTTGCTCGCTGAGGGCTACGAAGTGCGTGCGCTGAGCGTGTATAACTCGTTTAACTATTGGGGCTGGCTCGACGGGCTGCGCCACGAGCGTTTGGAAGTGGTGTGCGGCGATGTTCGCGACCCGAATTTCTGCCGAGAAGCGGCACGCGGTTGCGACACGATATTCCATCTGGCGGCGCTGATAGCCATACCGTATAGTTACGTAGCACCCGACAGTTATGTCGATACCAACATCAAGGGCACGCTAAACATTTGCCAAGCGGCGCGCGATTGTGGCGTACGGCGCGTGATTGTAACATCGACATCGGAGGTCTACGGCACAGCGCGCTATGTGCCTATAGATGAGGCGCATCCGCGGCAACCGCAGTCGCCTTATTCCGCAACGAAAATCGGTGCCGATGCCATAGCGAAGAGTTTCTACAATGCGTTTGAATTGCCGGTGGTAATTGCGCGTCCATTCAATACCTACGGTCCGCGTCAGAGTGCTCGTGCGATTATACCGACAATTATCACGCAGATTGCCAACGGCGTTCGCGAGATTCATGTGGGCGACCTCACGCCGACGCGCGACTTCAACTATGTGAAAGACACCTGCCGCGGATTTATTGCGCTTGCGCTTGCTGAAGGCGTTGAAGGTGAGGAGATTAACATCTGCTCAAAGAGTGAGATTTCTATGAAAGACACCCTTCAACTCATTGCGCAACTTATGGAAGCCGACGTTACATGGGTGCAGGATGCAGAGCGAATTCGGCCGAAAAATTCCGAGGTGTTCCGCTTGTTTGGCGACAACACGAAGATATGCAGTTTGACAGATTGGCGCCCGCAATACAGCATTGCAGACGGGTTGCGCGAAACGATTGCGTGGTTCAGCAATCCCGACAATTTGGCGAAATATAAATATGACATCTACAACCGATGAGCGAGCGAGTCAATGTGTTGATGCTTGGCGGAGCCAAGCGCGTGTCGCTGGCGCGTCTGCTCAAGTCGGCGGGTAGCCGCTTGGGTATTGATGTGAGCATAGTCAGTTACGAGATAGTGCCGGAGGTGCCGATAGCGTCGGAGGGCGAAGTTGTTGTGGGACTGCGTTGGCGCGATGCCGGCATCTATGACAGCCTGGCGCAGGTCATTTCGGAGCGAGATATCAACGTTGTTTTGCCGTTTGTCGACGGCGCTATTGAGATATGCTCGGCGCTTCGTCGACGTCATCCCGACGTGTTTATTCCGGTGAGCGACTTCGAGGTGGCGCATAAGATGTTCGACAAGGCGGAAGCGGCTCGCGTCTTTGCCACGCACGGGTTCGACATTCCTGCGACGTACGACGGCAACGACTGTCGCTTTCCCGCAATTTTGAAGCCCCGCGAAGGTTCGGCTTCGCGCGGCATCGTCGTTGCTCGCACGGCGAAAGACCTTGCCGAGGCGGGCGATTTGAGCCGATATCTTGTTCAGGAATATATAGAAAATGCCGACGAATACACTGTTGACTGCTACGTTTCGACTGTCAGTGGGCGCGTTGCATGTGCCGTGCCGCGGCTCCGTATTTCGACGTCGGGAGGGGAAGTCGACCGCACGGAAACGCGCCGCATTCCGACTCTTATGCAACAGTCGGAGCACATTCTTACCGAGTTAAAGTTTCGCGGCCCCATAACGCTGCAATTCTTACACGATAAGGCGACCGACCGCTATCTGCTGATGGAGATAAATCCGCGCCTCGGCGGCGGCGTGGTTTGCTCAATACATGCCGGCGCCGACATTGCCGAAATGATACTTCGCGAAAGTCGAGGTGAAGAGGCTCGTCGCATCGATGATTGGCGCGACCGCGCACTGATGACGCGCTATTTTGCCGAGGTAATGTTTTGACCCTATCAGCGAAGGCGATTGCGGAGGAAGTGTTTAGACGTGAACGCCAAGTAGGCAATCAACCCGACAACACACAGGCAAAGGCAGAGCCGATAGACCGTGTGATAGCTCGTCGCTTCGGCAAGATATCCCGCGAAGAAAATGCCGATTCCGGCGCCGACGTCCCACGACGTCAGGTAGGTTGAATTGGCTGTGCCGCGGCGGCTGTTGGGTGCCAAGTTGATAAACATCGACTGATACGACGGGCACATCGTTCCATAGCCGATGCCGATGATGATTGCCGAGAGGTAGAAGCCGAAGTTGCAGCGCCATTCAGTGAAGAGCACAAATCCGAGAGTTACGAGAGCCATGCCGGTCTTGACGCACCGCACGATTTTGCCGTCGCGGACGAGTTTGTTTGTGGCAATTCGCGAGGCGATAAGTCCTGCTGCGAGCAGCAGAAAGTAGACACCCGAGCCGGCATAGATGCCTAATTCCGTTTTGCCGTAGATAGCCAAGTAGGTGGTAAGCGTAGCGCTCGAGAAGGCAAATGTGGTAAGCGTGATGCCTTCGGGAAGACTGTTGTGGAGGAAGAAACGGTCGAGCGAGAGAGTTGTGTCGGGCTTGACCACGGCGCGCGGCTTGTTGCGAACCATTGTCAGGCATACAACACCAAGTAGAGTGGCAACGAAGGGCACGGCGAACACGATGTGTATATTGTCGACGCGACTATACATTGCCAGCGCCACCGAAGGGCCGATAGCCATGGCGAGGTTGTTGCTAATGCCATAGTAGCCAATACCTTCGCTGCGGCGCGACGACGGAAGCACGTCGATGGCAACCGTGCTGTTCGACACCGAAGTGGCGCCGAAAGCCAAGCCTTGCAGCACGCGGACTATGGCAAAAGCCAAAACGGTGCTGACAGCGATATAGCCGATGTTGAGGAGCGTGTAGGCGCCGTAGCAGAACAGCAGCACTTTCTTGCGTGGTAGGCTGTCGACGATGTATCCGCTGAAGGGGCGGATGAAGAGTGCGGAGATGATGAATCCGCTCATCACTTGTCCGATTACGCTACGGTCGGCTCCACAATGCTCCGCAAGATAAATAGGCAAGATGGGGAGTATGTTGTTAAACGAGAAAAAGAGTAGAAAATTTGCTACCATCACCAGACAATAGTTGCGATTCCACAACTTGTCGCCCGGCGTTTCGACTATATACGGGTCGAAATCGTTTTCTGTTTTATTGCTATCCATTTTAAATATCGATATCGAAAAAACGTTGGGCGTTGGCGTCGGTTCGCGCCGACACTTCGTCGATGGTCGTGCCGAGAAGTTCTGCAATCTTAGCCGCGATGTGCGGGATATAAGCGCTCTCGTTTCGGCGTCCGCGGAAGGGGACGGGCGTTAGATAGGGGCAATCTGTTTCGAGGAGAATTCGGTCGAGCCCGATTGCAGGCAAGACGTCGCCGAGTTTGGAATTTTTGAACGTGACGATACCGTTGATGCCGAAAAGGAAGTCACCGCGGCGGCGAATAGCCTCAACGTCGTCGACGGTTCCGCCAAAGCTGTGGAACACACATTTGGGCAACGTTCCGCCGTAGTTGTCGAACGTCCACAAAATTTCGTCAAGCCCTTCGCGGCAATGGATGATTACCGGCAAGCCGGTGCGTTCAGCCCAACGGAGTTGTTCGTCGAACACCTCGATTTGCTCGTTTCGGTAGGTCTTGTCCCAGTAAAGGTCGATGCCCACTTCGCCTACGGCAACGAAGCCGCCACGGTCGAAAATCGCCTTTACGGCAGCCAAATCGCTGCGGAAGTTTTCGCCTACGGAGGTTGGGTGAAGCCCCATTGCAACCGAGGTGTATGCCGGGAAGGCACGGTGCAACGCCATCATCGGTTCGACGGTGTCGAGGTCGACGTTGGGCAGCACCAAGTGGCGCACACCGGCTTGGCGTGCGCGAGCAACCACATCGCTGCGGTCGGCATCGAATTCTTCAAGATAGATATGCGAATGAGAGTCAATCATCGTTTGCGCCCCATTAACGATTCGGCGAATGCTTCAAAGAAGGCGATAGCCTCGTCGGAAAGCCCCGAGCCTTGAAGGCTTTGGCGTGCGCGCGAGTCGTAGTCGGCAATTGCTTCACGGCAGAGTCGGTCGACGCCGAGACGGTCGTAGATGGCTGTTATGGCGGCAATTTTCTCACCCGGGAACGGATGCGAAGCATTCAGCCAGCTGTTGAGTTCCGCTTTCGTGTCGCCTTCCGCCAGGTTGATAGCGTTGATGAGCAAGAAAGTTTTCTTGTTGTTGAGGATGTCGCCACCGATTGCTTTGCCGAACACTTTCGGGTCGCCGTAGACGTCGAGCATATCGTCTTGCAATTGGAAGGCGACGCCTAGATTCATAGCGAAGTCGTAGAGCGCTTGCGAGCGACTGCTGTCGGCATTGCCCATAACGGCTCCGATTTTGCATGCAGCGCCGAGGAGAACCGACGTCTTGAGACGAATCATGTTGACATAGTCGTCGATGCCGACGTTGTCGCGATTTTCGAACATCATATCGTATTGCTGACCCTCGTAGACCTCGATTGCAGCGCGATTGAAGATTCGGAGCAATTCGACAGCCTTTTGCGGCTCAACATTTTCGACCACCTTCTCTACGGCGAGCGTGAGCAGGGTGTCGCCTGAGAGAATGGCGGTATTGTCGTCCCATTTAGCGCAAACAGTAGGTTTGCCGCGGCGCAAGTCAGCGCGGTCCATCACGTCGTCGTGGAAGAGCGTAAAATTGTGGTACATTTCGATGGCGGCGGCTTGGCTGAGAGCCTTTTCGGCGTCGCCGCCAACAGCCTCGCACGATGCCAGCAGCAGTGCCGGACGCAGCAATTTACCACCGTTCGAAAGGCCGTAAGCAATAGGTTCGTAGAGCCCTTCCGGTGAGGTTGGCAAGGTCAGAGCGGCTACGGCAGCTTTGGCAAGAGTAATATAATCTTCAATCGTTCTCATATGGCGTAAATGTTAGAATTTTATCTTAGTAATATAGTTGCATGCCGGGTCGGCGGCAAGGAGTCGGCGGCTTAAAGCGCCGGTGAGTTGCTCATATTGAGTTTTGTCGTAGAGCGTGCGAAGCACGGCGAGTCGCGCATTGACATCGGCAGCAGCCTCGTCGGAACCACGACGCGTCACGATGTCGTCCGCCATCACTTCGCCGAGGCTTACGGGCGTCGACACTGCAACGTAGATTTTCATCTGCCGTTCGATGGGCAGACTATCGATTCGCGCTTGGTAGGCAGCATTGAAAATCGCAAAATCGTCGATTCTGCCGACAGCATCGTAGAGATAGCGTACGGTTCCGAGCGTAGTTATAAACACGTTGAGCGGCTCGTCGTCGGCATCGATGAGCATATCGGCAAGCCGTTCGCCGAGTTGCTTTGGCAGTTCGGCAACGACGCGTATTGCCATATTTGCCGTATCGATTTGCTCGTCGCCGAAGCTTGCAAGACTTTTGCGTCGCTCGAGTGCGTGCTCGGGGTCGGCAGCCAGATCGGCTTGGAATGTGCTGTCGACGACGGCAAGCGTAGCCATATCGCCGGAAACGACAGCGTGATTGATTTGCTCGGCAACGGATTTGCTTTCTTTTTTGTATTTAGAGCAAGCCGTGGTTGCCAAGACAAGAAGTAGGATTGCGAATGACGTAAGCGCTTTCATTGTTTTAAATATAACCAAGGTGTTCGAGCAAAATTTTTGTACCAATGCCGATGAGCACCACCCCACCCACTGCTTCCATAGGAAAACGGAATTTGTTGCCTACATAAGCGCCGATAGCCGAGCCTGCCAGGGCGAACAAAAACGAGCCGAGTCCGATGATTGCTACAGCTTCGAAGAGTTGCAACAAGTCCATATTGATAAAAGCGAAGGTCAACCCTACCGCCAAGGCGTCGATGCTTGTCGCCACACTGAGGGTGAGGATTACGCGCCAACTGTTTGGGTCGAACGTTTTATGGTCTTCGTCGCGAAAGCCTTCGACAATCATTCGGATGCCGAGAAAAACGAGCAGCCCGAATGCAAGCCAATGGTCGAAGTCGCGGATAAGATTGCTCAGCGAATAACCGAACGACCAACCCAGAAGCGGCATTAATGCTTGGAAGAGTCCGAACATCAACCCCATGCGTAAGAACGTGCGGCGGTCGAATCGTCGCATGGCGACGCCCGCTGCGAGGCTTACAGAGAAGCAATCCATCGCCAAACTAATAGAAAGCAGTATTAAGGCAAGCAGTCCCATTAACTATTGCGAATCTGTCCGTTGCCGGAAATGATGTATTTATAAGTAGTAAGTTCGGGCAAAGCCATCGGACCGCGCGCGTGCAACTTTTGCGTAGATATGCCGATTTCGGCGCCGAAGCCGAATTGTCCGCCATCGGTAAACGACGTAGGCAGGTTGGTGTAGACGCAAGCGGCGTCGACTTCGCGAGCAAAGCGTTCGCAAGCCTCGGGAGACTCGGCAACGATACTTTCGCTGTGTTTCGACGAATAGGTAGCGATGTGTTTGAGCGCGGCATCCATACCATCGACGGTCACGACACACATCTTGTAGTCGAGATATTCGTGCCCGAGGTCGCCGTCGTTGGCGCGCTCAAGCAGTTGATATTTGCCCTTGGCAGCTTCGTAGGCTTGCGAGTCGGCAAAGACTTCGACACCGCGTTCGAGCATGGGAGCCAGTAGGTCGGGAAGGTCCGATAAGCGGCTGCGGTCGATAAGAAGACAGTCGAGCGCGTTGCACACGCTGACGCGTCGCGTCTTGGCGTTAAACACGATGGCGCGGCCTTTTTCGAGGTCGCCCGACGAATGGAAGTAGCAATGGCACACGCCGGCGCCGGTTTCGATGACCGGAACGAGAGCGTTGTCGCGCACCATTTTTATCAGTCGGCTGCTACCACGAGGTATCACCAAATCGATGTAGCCGACAGCTTGAAGCATTTGTCGCGTCGTTTCGTGGTCGGCATCGAGGAGCGTAGCGCAGTCTTCTGGAAAATTATGTTCGGCGAGCACGCGTCGAATGAGTGCAATTGCGGCTTGGTTGGAGTGGATAGCATCAGACCCACCCTTGAGCACGCAGGCGTTGCCGCTTTTCAGGCAAAGCGAGAAAACGTCGAACGTCACGTTCGGGCGAGCCTCATAGATAACGCCGATAACGCCGAAAGGCACGCTCACCTTGCGAATGTGCATGCCGTTAGGTTGTGTCCATTCTCGAAGAGTGACGCCTAATGGCGACTCCAGAGTTGCAACTTTGCGCATATCGTCGGCTATACCGTGGAGGCGTTCCTCGGTGAGACGAAGACGGTCGTATTTCGGGTCTGCCTTGTCCATCGCGTTGAGGTCGGCGACGTTAGCAAGAAGCAGGTCGTCTATATTGTTGTCGATGGCATCAGCAACAGCGTTGAGCACAGCGTTGATTTGTCCATCGTCGACGAGGTTGAGTCGGCGCGACGCTTCTCGCGATTTTTCCAATAAAGTTTTCAGTTCGTTGTTCATTTTTCAATCAATACACAAATAATCGTAATGAATAATCGGCTTAAGTCCCTGTTTGCCGATAGCATCGACAGCTTCTTGGCTGTCGTACGACGTGCGACCAACGGCAAAAGCCTCCCCGTCGGGACCTACAATTCTGACAATATCGTCTTTTTCGAAGTCGCCAACCACACGTGTAACGCCCACCGGTAACAGCGACGATGCTTCGGCGCCGAGCAGAGCACGGCGTGCGCCTTCGTTGACGTGAATTTCGCCTTTGGCGAAGCCTTCGCTGTGCGAAATCCACTTCTTGACGCTCGACACGGGGCGACTCGACGGCGTAAAGAGCGTGGACGGCACGTCGGCACGTCGGTCGGCAATGATGTCGACCAAGATGTTTTCGCGTGTGCCGTTGGCGATTATCACGGCAATGCCTTCTTCAGCAACTTTGCGTGCTATGCGGAATTTGCTCTGCATACCGCCGCGACCGTAGGTCGACTTCGTTTTTTGAACGAACACATCGCTGTCGAGGGCTTGTTCGGGCTCTATTTCGCGAATCAGCTGCGATTCGGGGTCGGCGGGGTCGCCTGTAAAAACGCCGTCGACGTTCGAAAGCAACACAAGCGCATCCATGTCCATCATCGAGGCAATCAGTCCCGAGAGTTCGTCGTTGTCGGTAAACATCAACTCGGTGACCGACACCGTGTCGTTTTCGTTGACAACGGGAATCACTCCGCGGTCGAGCATCACCTCCATACAGTGTTTCTGATTGAGGTAGTGCAACCGTGTGCTGAAGTTTTCTTTCATCGTCAGCACTTGTCCGCACACGATACCGTGGTCGCGGAAGAACTCATAGTAGCGGTTAATCAACTTGGCTTGTCCGACTGCCGAAAAAAGTTGTCGAGCCGACACCGGGTCGAGACGCTCTTCGAGGCGCATTTCGCTGCGTCCCGAGGCTACGGCGCCGGAAGTTATCAAGACTACCTCGATGCCGCGTCGGCGCAATTCGGCAATTTGGTCGACAATCGCCGACATTCGGGTTATGTTGAGCGTGCCGTCGCGCCGCGTCAACACGTTACTACCCACTTTTACCGCTACTCGCTTGTATTGTTTCATTAGAATAATGTTATGCTATTGCTCGTCGTACCACTTTGAGTACATCAAATAGTTGTGCGCAATTTTCACGTTCATCTCTTTCGCTTGAGCCGGGTCGACCATCTTTTTGAATCGCGCCGGGACGCCCATCCAAAGTTCGTGAGGTCCGATTTTCGTGCCGGGCGACACAACAGAGCCGGCGGCTACAATAGCACCTTCTCCCACTTCTGCGCCGTCGAGCAATATTGAGCCCATACCGATGAGTGCATAGTCGCACACTTTTGCCCCATGAATGGTCACGTTATGTCCAATCGACACGTCGTTGCCGATTTCGATAACCGACTTTTGATAGAGCGTATGTAGAACGGAGCCGTCTTGAATGTTTACGCGGTCGCCGATTGTAATGGTGTTGACGTCGCCGCGAAGCACGGCGTTGAACCAGATGCTACATTCGTCGCCCATGGTTACGTCGCCGACGATGGTTGCGTTGTCGGCCAAAAAACAGTCTTTGCCGATTTTCGGTGTAAATCCGCGTACGGGTTTTATAAGAGCCATAGTTTATTTCGTTATAGGTTGAGTTTTTTCGTTAAGCCAAGCAGTTTGCTCGTCGTTGAGCAGCGGAGTCAGGCGGCTGCGCACCATTGCGTGGTAGTCGTTCACCTGACGAACCTCTTCGGCGGTAAGCATGTCGACGTCGATGAGTTTCGTGTCGTAGGGGAAGAGCGTGAGCGTCTCAAACCGGAGGAAGTTGCCAAAGTCGGCTGTTTCCTTGTAAGATGTTGCAAGCACGAGGTTTTCGATGCGAATACCGTATTTATCAGTTATGTAGAGTCCCGGCTCGTTGGAGATAATCATCCCCGGGCTAATCGTTGTAGGATTCTCGTTGAGACGAATGTTTTGCGGACCTTCGTGCACGTTGAGGAAGTGACCGACGCCGTGTCCTGTTCCGTGCCAATAAGTTTTGGCTTCTTTCCAGAGGAATTGACGAGCCAGCGCATCGAGTTGACTACCGCGAGTGCCTTCGGGGAATGTAACGTGTCCGAGAGCCAGATGACCTTTGAGCACAAGCGTATAGTCGTGGCGCTCTTCTTCGGTCGGTGTGCCGAAGCAAACGGTACGTGTGATGTCGGTAGTTCCGTCGAGATATTGTGCACCGGTGTCGACAAGTAGGAGTCCGTCGACGCCGACAGTGGCAGCCGTTGCCGGTTCTGCCTCGTAGTGGACGATTGCACCGTTGCCGCGATAGCCTGCCGCCATAGCGAAACTCTCGCCGCGGTAGAGCGGACTCTCGCCGCGAAATTCAACAACCTTTTCGGCTACGTCAACCTCATTGACTTTACCTGCCGGAACATTTTGCTCGAGCCACATATAGAGTTTGACAAGAGCAACGCCGTCGCGTTCCATAGCGCGGCGTGTGCCTTCGATTTGCGTATCGTTCTTGCACGCTTTCATCAGCGCAACCGGCGATTGGCGGAAAATGGTTTCTGCGTTGTAGAGACAACGTGCCGTGGTGTCGCTGGTTGAACGCGGGTCGAGCAGCACGACGTCGTCTTTGACTTTCGCCAGGAAGTCGTTGACCGACTTGTAGGGAGCAACCGTGATTGCATGGTCGGCGAGATATTTTGCGGTTGCGTCGTCGACTTTTCGCTCGTCGATGAAGAGCACACGTTGACGCTTGCTGACGTATGCGTAGGCGGTTGCTACCGGGTTGAACATCACGTCGTTGCAGCGAATGTTGAAGAGCCAAGCCACTTCGTCGAGCGCCGATAGCAGCGTTGCATTAGCACCGTTTTCGGCAAGCGCGTCGAGAAGGCGGTTGATTTTGCTTTGTGTCGATTCGCCGGCATAACTTTCTTCGTGCACGTAAATCGGGTCGAGCGGCAGTTCGGGGCGGTCGGCGTAAATCTTGTCGAAAGGAGCAAAATCGGCAGCAAAGCGAGCGCCTATTTGTCCGCAGAGGTTCTCCAAACGGTTGGCAGCCGGCACGCTGAAGAGTGAGCCGTCGACAGCCAACAAATCGCCTTCGCTGAGGTTTTCTGCGAGCCATTGCTCAATTGTCGGGTCGTTGCCGCCGTCTTCTTTCATCATCGTTATTCCGGTGCCTTCGAGTTCGATTCCTGCCTGAAGGAAGTAGCGTGAGTCGGTCCAAAGACGTGCATCGTCGAGCGTGATAACGGCTGTGCCGTTAGAGCCTGTAAATCCCGTCACCCAATCGCGCACTTTCCAGTGGTCGCTTATATATTCGCTTTGGTGAGGGTCAGTGCCGGGAACGATTACTGCCGTAATTTTATATTTACGCATTTCTGCGCGTAATGCTTCCAAATTTTTTAATACTTTCTCGTTCATATCTTTAGTGTATTAAAGTTTCTCAATTTTCAGACGGTCGATAGCGAAATATGCGGGATTGTTCATTCCCCACATACCCGTGTCGGACGATTCCATAGTCATGCAAATAGCCGTGAGCGGACCTTCGGCGGCGAGCGACGAAAGGTTGCACAACGTCCAACCGTCGACAATCTTGCTTGCGCCATCGCGGAAGTCGGCAAGATAGAATTCGAGCGGTTCGGTGAGAGAGCCGTCGGCATAAATGCCACGTACGACGACTTTGCACCAATCACCGTCGGCGAATTTCTTCGACCACGCCGTGCCGTTTGCCATAGCATAGTAGCCGTAAGTTGTGTTTGTAAAGTAGACGTGTACGGGATTGAATTCGCCGCCGTCAGCCAAACTGATACGCAACGAAGCATCGCCCTCGGCGGGATTGTCGATGGTGTTCCAGTAGGCTATGATATACGGCGTTCCTTTGCCCGAAGTGCTTCCGCCGGGCATTGCCGTCCATTGATGGTCGAGCCAGTTGCCATCGCTATAGTCGGCATTGTCGGAGTTACGACTCGGACAGAAACCGTACCAATAAGTGCCGTAAGGGCTTGTCTCGGCAAAATGACTGAAGCGAACGCCTTGGCAATCGATATACGCTGCTTCCGGATTAAGGCAATCAGCCCATACGCCATCTTCGTCGTACGCAATTTCTGTCATCGCCGCATCCACGGTTATAGTGTTGTCGGGGTCGTTGTCGCTACAAGCCGCTGCGCCTATAGCCAATGCGGCAAAAATCGTTAGTTGTTTAAGTGTAAATTTCATTATATACCTATTTTTTATAAATTAAATCAAAGTCACTTGCTTGGCATGTACATCATCGCCGAGAAAAAGAGAAGCCATCGAGGCAAACTTTTCAGCCGATTCGGTCGATAGATAGCGAATCGACCCGCCTTGCGTGCATCGCTGCTCCATTTCGGGATGCCGACGAAGATAGTCGCCGAGACTGTCGGCAACGATTTCGCCCTGGCAAATCACGTTTACGCCGGATGGCATATAATCCATAATTTTATTATATAGCAAAGGATAATGCGTGCAACCGAGTATAACCGTGTCGATGTCAGACGATTGCGCAAAAAGAGCGTCGATGTATTTTTTCACAAAATAGTCAGCCCCGTCGCCATCACTCTCGCGATATTCCACCAAAGGAACCCACATCGGGCACGGCTGTCCATAGGTGCGAAAGTCCGGATACATCTTGCGGATTTCCATCGGATAACTCTCACTTTGGATAGTTCCCGCCGTTCCAAGCACGCCAATGGCTCCCGTTTTCGTCAGTTCGCCGAGTTTTTCCACCGTCGGACGAATCACACCAAGCACGCGACGCTGCGCATCGATGCCGGGCAAGTCGTTCTGTTGGATAGTGCGCAACGCCTTTGCCGACGCCGTGTTGCATGCCAGAATAACCAACTGACACCCCTGAGCGAATAAGTAGTTAACCGCTTGTAACGTAAAGCGATAGACCACGTCGAACGACCGACTCCCATAAGGAGCACGCGCGTTGTCACCCAGATAAATATAGTCATATTGCGGCAAGGCACTACGTATGCGGGACAATATCGTCAGGCCTCCATAGCCGGAATCAAACACGCCGATAGCACCTTTCCTATCGCTTATTGCCATTCGTTTTCCTTTTTTATGTTACAAAGATAGTGCAAGGCGAGCGAAAAACAAAGCGAAAACGAAGTTTTCAAGATTTGTTTTGCCGAGCCGCAGCCTATCTTATCCAAAGTAGTGCAAATCAAGAGCAAAAACAAATCAAAACAAGTTTTGGAATTTGCTTTTGCCACTATGCCACCTATCTTTACCGAGAGAAAGTTCAAAAAAGAGCGATTCCTCGCAATTTTTAGAAATTTCCAAACACAAAACTTGCAAATTCCCGCCAAAAGCAGTACCTTTGTGCCACGTTTTTCAAGCAAAGACGTATCGGGGCGTAGCGCAGTCCGGTTAGCGCACCTGCTTTGGGAGCAGGGGGTCGAAGGTTCGAATCCTTTCACCCCGACAACAAAAACGACGAAAATCAGCATTTTGCGATTTTCGTCGTTTTTCGTTTACCAACCCCGCCGACATTCTTCAAAGAAAATGCAGCCGGAACGCCCAAATTAAACATTAATATATGCTACCGGATTTTGAGACTTAGGGTTTACACAATTCCATACACATAGACCAATAAATGGAGAATCTTTTACCATTATACCGTCAAATTCATAACGGACGGACTTACCGATGAATGTTTCTGACTTATACCAGCGAATAGGCTTAAACACAGCCTTGACAATGCCATGCACGATTGCCAGCACATATTCAGCTTTTTCAGCACGGTTTACACTGAGCCGCCAATAATGGCGAGCACAATCATAAATATCTTCTCTTTCTTTATTGTCGAATGTCTTGCTAATATTTAAACAAAGCAAATGGTCGTGTGGCGTCGGTTGAATGTATTTAGTGCTATCTGTCATTAATCCCGGTCATTTAATTGGTTAATAAATTCTTCTTCGTCGATTTCTTGGTAAATCGGCTGTTGTTCTTGGGAGCACTCGCAGCAGTGGCAATGACCATCGCCACTACGTCCGCCTCGTAATATTGAGATAGACTCTGCCATAATTAGTTATGATTGCTATTTATGCCTTTTACAAATACTTTGTAATTGCTCTCACCATTAGGTTTATCATATTGAAATTCTTTAAGTGAAAAATGAGGACAATTATTTGCACAAAGTAAATAAGGATTTATCTTTGTGCCTTTTGATTTGTATAGTATGCAAATATTTCTCATGTGAAAATCATTGAAACGGTAAAATTTGCACATGCTACAATATTTGAGATCTATGCCGGATTTTATCAATTCTGAAAATGCAAAATCTAAATGAATTGGGAAATCTGCATCTATACGGAAAACAGAATTTGATAATTCTGAAGGATTTGGAGTCAAGCAAAAATTTGAATAGTCATATTCATCGAATCTGCCAATATGAAAAGAAAGTTGTTCGTCAATCCAGAATTGAATTTTTGGGCGTTGGTGTTCCTCGGTCGGACTTTCATAACTTTCACCATGGAAGTTTACAAATTTTACTAAGTCGATGCCATCAGACCATTCATTTTTGTAGTAAACTAATTCGGTAATAGAATGTTCTGATACTATTTCTTCTATTGATTCTTCAGAAGTAACTTTAATCTCAATTATACGATAACCAGAATTAATCTTTTCTTCTGTTGATTTATGAGAAACAAAAATTTCAATAAGGATTGGCGGATATTCAGGACGGTTGCTATTTGATAAGACCAAATCCCCAACAAATTGTCCAACACTCTTTTCAATACTACATGTGTCGTAAAATTTTTTAACGTCAAAAGATTTTAATTCTCGCCATGAACAAGGTTCTTGAACATTAAGTGGGCAGTCAGATTTGTTGCAAATGATTTTTGGGCTAAAGTTTATTTGAAAAGTTTCAGCTTCGTCAAAAGATTTTTTGATGCGTAATTTAGCTATTTTGTGCAAATATGTTTCGTAGTTACATTTTGCACCGGATTTATGAGTAAAATGCCAACGGCGAACTTTACCCATGTGAGGAATCATAATTTCACCACAACAAGGACAATAGTATGTGCAGCTGCGTGATGCATATCTGACATTTATTAAAGTGTCAGATTCATCAAAAGCATATGAATAGTCTTGCTTTATAGTATTACCCATCTATAATACAGAAGTTTGTTGAGAAACAATCTTGCTACCATACAACATCAAGATAGAAAATATCATCATTCATGCTTAATAGTAGATATAAAATTCTTGATTTGTTTTTTAGCACACATTTGCAAATCTGCTTGCGAAGATAATAATAAAAATTAATTCAGTGCGAAATTTTTTTCATAAAACGCTCGATATATTCACGCTGAAGGCGTCGTGCCGGGGACTTTGCGCGCAAGCTTACTGCTGCGCCGATAACCCGTTGTTCTTTGTCGCACACCTCCTTCCTGCCAAAACAGAATGTATTGGTTGCCCCAAACGCGCTCGACAAAACAAAAAAAGAGCGCTGAAGTTCAGCGCTCTTTGAGTTGTCTTATCCGGACTCGAACCAGAACAGGCAGAACCAAAAACTGCAGTGCTACCATTACACCATAAGACAATCCTAACTTAACAGACTCTTCGTCCGAAAAGCGTTGCAAAGATAAAGCACTTTTGCCAAACCACCAAATTTTTTCGCTATTTTTTATCGCTCCCTCTCAAAAAATTTTTCAACACACGCGATTTTGCCCTCCAAAGAAAGAAATTTGCACTTTTTTCGAAAAAAGTTGTCGGAAAATTTGGAGATATAAAAAATACCCTATATCTTTGCACTCGCAAAACAATCAGGTGCGGTAGTTCAGCTGGTTAGAATACATGCCTGTCACGCATGGGGTCGCGGGTTCGAGTCCCGTCCGCACCGCAAGAAGTCTTGAAGAAATTCAAGGCTTCTTTTTTTATATAATTTCCGAGACGGCGGATTTTGCTTGCGCAAATAGTTTTTGCACGACCGATTTGCGCAAGCAAAAAAATGTATCTTTACATAAGACAAGCTGCATCTCGGCAAAACAATCAAGCAAGCTTGTTGATTTTGCTCTCGATTTGCATTATCTTTGCAAAACAGAAAGAAACAAATCAAAACACACGGAATATGTTCTGGGTTATTCTTATAATTGTAGTTGTCTGAGTATTTTATTACTCCTTCAAACATGACGACTACCACGATATCTCAAAAGACCATAATAGGGATAATAGCGGCTCGGATGAAGACAGCTATACCTACTTCGACGACATTTCGGACGACGACATAGAATACGACTACTTGGAGCGCGAAGAGCAGCGCAGGGAAGAGGAGGACGAATACTACATCAACCAAAGAAACGAATAGCAATCGTGTCGTTTTCGCACGTCGCCGGCACGCTTGCTCACTACCTTTGCAGCGTAAACCGAAAAAAGCACAAGCGCCATGGAAACACATCTTCTCTCCCCCGAATCGGCAACGCGCATCACGTGGCTCGCCATCACCGTGTGCATCGAATATCTGTTGGTGCTCCTTGCCATCGCCGGCGACATGGTCAGCGGAATACGCAAAGCACGCCGACGCGGCGAATGCACTCGCAGTAGCGCACTGCGACGCACTGTCGACAAGGCGGCTACCTACTATAACCTTCTCGTTGTGCTCACCGTGGTCGACGCTATGCAAATCGTCGCCGCACTACTGTTGCGCACCGTCGAGGGATACGACGTGCCTACAATACCAATTTTCACCCTTGTCGGCTCAGTCGGTATGGCTTGCATCGAAGTGAAAAGCATCTTCGAGAACGCCAATAAAAAGCGCCAAAACGATGTCGCCGAAATCCTCAATGCAATCGAAAAACTTTCGCACAGCGAATCCGTAAAAGAACTTCTAACCAAATTAACCACAAAACAATGAAACACTTTACCATCGAAGAACTCACGCGCTCAGCCACAGCTCAGCGCCTCGGCATTGAAAACCGCCCGTCGGCGAAATGCGCCAACAACCTCAAAAATCTTGTTAACCTTGTGCTCGACCCGGCTCGCGAACAACTTGGACGCCCTATCTACGTCAACAGCGGCTATCGTTGCCGCGAACTGAACAAAGCCGTCGGCGGCGCACGCAACTCATTCCATATACAAGGCCGTGCCGCCGACATCGACACTCGCACCGGCGACAATCGTATGCTGCTGTCTATTTTGCAACGACTTCCTCACACAGAACTCCTTTGGGAAGACAATGGCAGATGGATCCACGTCGCTCTCTAACCGACAGCGTTTGGGCCAACACCCGAACGCTTTTCTTTTATAATCCATACTTTTTGCTTACATTTGCAAAAATATTGAGAAATAATGGAAAAAATCATACTTACAGGAGACCGCCCCACGGGCAAACTTCACCTTGGACACTACGTCGGCTCGCTCCGTCGTAGAGTAGAACTGCAGAATTCAGGCAACTACGACAAAATTTTCGTCATGATTGCCGATGCTCAAGCGCTTACCGACAACGCTGACAACCCCGAAAAGATTCGTCAAAACATTATCGAAGTAGCCCTCGACTACCTATCCGTAGGTCTCGACCCGGCAAAAACAACCATCTTCATCCAGTCGCAAGTGCCCGAACTCACCGAACTTGCTTTCTATTATATGAATTTGGTAACGGTGTCGCGCGTGCAACGCAACCCTACCGTAAAGACCGAAATTAAGATGCGCAATTTCGAGGCAAGCATCCCCGTCGGCTTCTTCTGCTACCCGGTCAGCCAAGCCTCCGACATCACTGCTTTCAAGGCAACAACAGTCCCCGTCGGCGAAGACCAAGAGCCGATGATTGAGTTGACTCGCGAAATCGTCAACCGCTTCAACAACGTCTACGGCAAAACGCTCGTCGAGCCCGAAATACTCCTTCCCGACAATGCCGCTTGCTTGCGCCTGCCGGGCACCGACGGAAAGGCAAAGATGAGCAAATCGCTCGGCAACTGCATCTACCTCTCCGACACCGCTAAAGAAGTGGCTAAGAAAGTCAAAAGTATGTACACCGACCCACAGCACCTCAACATATGCGACCCGGGACATCTCGAAGGCAACTGCCCGTTCATCTATCTCGATGCTTTCGTTCGCGACGAGCATTTCGAACGATACGCCCCCGACTATAAGAATCTTCAAGAATTGAAAGACCACTATACTCGCGGAGGTCTCGGCGACGGCACTGTCAAAAAGTTGCTCATCAACGTGCTCGAAGAAGAATTAGCACCTATCCGCGAACGCCGTCACGCTTTCGAACAAGACATACCCGCCGTATTCGATATGCTGCGCCGCGGCAGTGAAGCCGCTCGCGAAGTGGCTGCTCAAACGCTTGCCGAAGTGCGTCGCGCTATGCGCATCAACTATTTTGAAGACGCCGACCTTATTGCCGAACAAGCCAAGAAATTTACCGCCGGCAAATAAGCAGATAAGGCACAATATAACGTACAAAACCCCTGCCACATGCATTGTTGACAGGGGTTTTTATTCGTTAGTGAAAGATGTATTATATCGACAAGCGGCGAAGTGTTTCGAGCAATTCACGATTGATAGGCTTGTCTTTCTTGATAGCCTTCGTAAACGGCACGTAGACAATTTCGTCGTTGGCAATACCAATCATCACATTGCGTTGGTCTTCCAACAACGCATCGATAGCGGCAGCACCCATACGCGAAGCGAGAATACGGTCGTGAGCCGTCGGCGAACCACCACGTTGCAGGTGTCCGAGAATCGACACACGCACTTCGTATTGCGGATATTCGTTCTTAACGCGCTCAGCCAACGCCATTGCTCCACCCGTGACAGGGCTCTCGGCAACGAGCACTATCGAAGAGTTTTTGCTCTTGCGGAAGCCGTTGTTGATGAGTTGCTCAAGTTGGTCGACTTCGGTAGAAATCTCAGGGATAATCGCCGCTTCGGCACCGGCTGCGATTGCACCATTAAGCGCCAAGAAGCCCGCATCGCGACCCATAACTTCGATGAAGAAGAGACGCTCGTGCGATGTTGCCGTGTCGCGAATCTTGTCGACACACTCCATGATGGTATTCAAGGCTGTGTCGTAGCCGATAGTCGTATCCGTGCCATAGAGGTCATTGTCGATTGTTCCGGGCAAGCCGATGATAGGAATATTAAATTCATTAGCAAAAATACGTGCACCTGTCAACGAGCCGTCGCCGCCGATAACAACCAATGCATCAATGCCGGCTGCTCGCATATTCTCGTAGGCTTGTTTGCGACCTTCTTCCGTGCGGAACTCGGTGCAACGTGCCGTCTTGAGTATTGTGCCTCCCATTTGAATAATATTCGACACGTTTTGTGTCTTAAACTCTACGATTTCATTTGTCAGCAATCCTCGGTAACCACGATAAATACCTTTCACGCTTATCCCGCTAAAAATAGCAGAGCGTGTCACGGCGCGAATCGCCGCATTCATTCCGGGAGCATCACCTCCCGACGTTAAAATTCCAATACAATTGATAGGCATAGCTTTTTCAACTTTAGTAAATATAGGCTTATATCACGCAAAAGTAAGCAAAAAAACTGACAATTGCCATTTCTTATATTTAAATTTCTTCTTTCGACAAAAATGACTAATCGATTTTCACGATTAATTAACCACGAGAGTCAACGCTATGACGAGAACAGGGACTACCCGACTTCTGTCAGGCAGCCCCTGTAATTATAATTTAAGAATGCTCTACTTACTTGCTTTCTTGCAAGTAGCATCTTTCTTGCAGCAGCCTTCTGTCTTCTTGCAAGTTGCATCCTTCTTGCAAGTTGCTTCTTTCTTGCAGCAGCCTTCTGCCTTCTTGCAAGTAGCATCTTTCTTGCAGCAGCCTTCTGCCTTTTTGCAAGTAGCGTCTTTCTTGCAGCAGCCTTCTGTCTTCTTGCAAGCAGCGTCTTTTTTGCAAGTAGCATCTTTCTTACAAGTTGCTTCTTTCTTGCAGCATTCTTTTTTCTCACATTTTGTTGTAGCAGTTTGTGCGGCCATCGATGCCGATGCGCCCAAGCAAATTACAACAGCCAAAATGGCTACGATTAACTTTTTCATCTTTTGTAAATTTAATTGTTCTTATAATTCAAATCTTTATTGTGTCGGCACTCACACTCGCCGACATCGACAAAGATAAAGATAAATACCAAAAACGCCAATAATCACAATTAAATCTAACTACTTTTTAATATTTTTTGCTATTCTGTCCATCGCTTCAAGACAGTCTTCGTAGGTGCCGAAAGCTGTAAGTCGGAGATATCCTTCGCCGGCGGGTCCAAAACCGGCGCCGGGTGTACCGACGACATTCGCCTCGTTAAGCAACTTGTCGAAAAACTCCCACGACGTAACTCCGGCAGGGGTTTTCAGCCAAATGTACGGCGAATTGACGCCGCCATAGGCTTCGAGTCCGACGGCACGCAACCCGCTGAGCATCGTAGATGCGTTGCGGAGATAGTAGTCGATAGTGGCGCGCACTTGTGCCTTGCCCTCCGGCGTATAAATAGCTTCGGCAGCACGCTGTGTGATATAACTTGTGCCGTTAAATTTCGTGCACTGTCGGCGATTCCACACGGCGTTGAGCGCCACACGGCTGCCGTCGGCGGCTTTAACCGTAAGGTCCTTCGGAACTACGGTAAATCCGCAACGCACTCCGGTAAAGCCTGCCGTTTTAGAATAGCTGCGAAACTCTACGGCGCAACGGCGTGCACCCTCGATTTCATAGATGCTGTGGGGCACGTCGGGCTCTGTGATAAACGCTTCGTAGGCGGCGTCGAAGAGCAAAAGTGTGTCGTTGGCAAGTGCATAGTCGACCCACTCGGCAAGTTGGCTGCGCGTTAGTGTCGTGCCCATAGGATTGTTGGGATAGCACAGATAGACCACATCGAGTCGGCGGTCGGGGATTTGCGGCGCGAAGCCGTTGTCGGCGGTACATGGCAGATAGCACACGTCCGACCAATGGCCGTCTGCGGCAAGCGTTCCGGCGCGTCCGCCCATTACGTTCGAGTCGATATAAACCGGATAAATCGGGTCGGTTACGCCTACGGTGTTGGCTTGCGCAAGTATGTCGCCGAAGTTGCCCGTATCGCTCTTTGCGCCGTCGCTGACAAACACCTCCGAGGCGTCGATGCCAAGTCCGGCATAGTCGTTTTCGACGATGGCACGGCGCAGAAACTCGTAGCCCTGCTCGGGACCGTAGCCGCGGAACGTGTCGGCAGAAGCCATCTCGTCGACTGCCTTATGCATCGCTTCGATACACGCCGGCGGCAACGGACGCGTCACGTCGCCGATGCCCAAGCGGATTAGTTTTACTCCGGGATGTGATGCCTTGAACGCTTCGACGCGACGCGCTATCTCTGAGAAGAGATAACTTCCCGGCAATTTTAGAAAATTATCGTTGATAAATGCCATAAAATTTACTTTTGATAAGCATCTTCGTGAACTCCGGCAACGGCGCGGCCACTCGGGTCGTTCAGGTTCTTGAACGAAGCGTCCCATGCGAGTGCTTCAGCGGTCGAACATGCAACCGACGGCACCGATGGCACGCTACGCGCTGCGCTTGCGCTCGGGAAATATTCTTCGAAAATGCTGCGGTAATAGTATTCTTCTTTGTTTTGTGGAGGATTAATGGGGAATCGTTCGGCGGCATGAGCCATCTGTTCGTCGCTGACGGCTTCGGCAGTCATTGCTTTGAGCGTGTCAATCCAACTATATCCGACGCCGTCGGAGAATTGTTCCTTCTGGCGCCAAGCCACGCTATCGGGCAGCATGTCGGCAAATGCCTCACGCACGATACGTTTCTCGATGGTCTTTCCGGGGCACATCTTAGCCTCCGGATTCAGACGCATAGCCACGTCGAGAAATTCCTTGTCGAGGAACGGCACACGCCCCTCAACACCCCACGCCGAAAGCGACTTGTTGGCGCGCAAGCAGTCGTAGAGATGCAGTTTGGAGAGTTTGCGCACGGTTTCTTCGTGGAAAGCGCGTGCGTCTGGGGCTTTGTGAAAGTAGAGATAGCCGCCGAACACTTCGTCGGCACCCTCGCCACTGAGCACCATCTTGATGCCCATACTCTTGATGACGCGCGCAAGCAGATACATCGGCGTCGAGGCGCGGACTGTTGTCACGTCGTAGGTCTCAATATAGTAAATCACGTCGCGAATGGCATCAAGACCTTCTTGAATCGTATAGTTGATTTCGTGGTGTACGGTTCCGATATGGTCGGCAACTTCTTTCGCCTTAGCCAAGTCGGGCGCACCTTTCAGTCCGACAGCGAACGAGTGAAGCTGTGGCCACCACGCATCCTGACGCGAGTCGGTTTCGATACGCTTCGAAGCAAACTTCTTGGCAATCGCCGAAATCACCGAACTGTCGAGACCGCCCGAGAGCAGCACACCGTAGGGCACGTCGCTCATCAACTGACGACGAACGGCATCTTCGAGCGCATCGTGAAGCGTTGCCACGTCGGCAGTATTGTCTTTCACCGCATCGTAGTCCATCCAGTCGCGCTTATACCAACGCACCATCTTACCCTCGCTGCCCAGGTAGTAATGACCGGGCAAGAACGGCTCATACTCGTCGCAGAAGCCTTCGAGCGCTTTCAATTCGCTGGCGCAATAGACTCGTCCTTCGCTGTCCTTACCGATATACAACGGAATGACGCCTATCGGGTCGCGTGCAATCAGGAAATCGTCGTTTTCCGCATCATAGAGTGCAAATGCAAAGATACCGCTAATGTCTTCGAGAAACTTTACGCCCTTCTCGCGATAAAGCGGCAAAATCACCTCGCAATCGCTGCCCGTCTGAAATTCGTACTTGTCGGCATAGCGACTGCGAATGTCGCGATGGTTATAGATTTCGCCGTTGACAGCAAGCACTTGCTTACTGTCGGGCGAAAACAGAGGCTGACCGCCGCTCTGAGGGTCGACAATCGACAGACGCTCATGCGCCAGGATTGCCGAGCCGCCACAGTAGATGCCGCTCCAGTCCGGACCGCGATGGCGTATGCGTTTCGACATTTCGAGGGCTTTCTTCCTCAACTCTTTTGTTTGCTCTTTTATATTGAATATGGCTACAATTCCACACATAACAGACTATTTTTTTGATAAGAACGAATCGATGTCGGCAGCGGCTTTCCTGCCGGAAGCGATGCAACGCACCACAAGGCTTGCGCCGGTTGCGGCGTCGCCTGCTACAAACACGTTGTTGGCGAACTCAGGTTGTTGCGGCTTGAGGAAGCCCATAGCAAGAAGCACCAAATCGGCTTTGATGACTTCTTTCTTGCCGGTAGGTTTCATCGTCGGGCGACCGCCTTCGGGATTGGGTACCCATTCCACTTCTTCGACCTCAACACCGGTCACACGCCCGTCTTTCCCGATAAACTTGTTAGAGGCAAGGCTCCAACGACGCTCGCAGCCTTCAAGATGACTCGAACTCGTTTTGAGCACCATAGGCCACGACGGCCAAGGCGTTGCCGGATTGTCACCTACGGGAGGCTTTGGCATAATCTCGATTTGAGTCACCGAAGTGGCACCATGACGGTTGCTCGTACCGATGCAGTCGCTACCGGTGTCACCGCCGCCTATGACCAGCACACGCTTACCTTTCGCAGAAATGCGTTCTTCCTTTGAGAAAGTCTGTCCGGCGAGAACACGGTTTTGCTGCGCAAGCATTTCCAAGGCAAAGTGAATACCTTTAAGGTCGCGACCGGGAATGTTCAGGTCACGTGCCTGCGGTGTGCCGGTGCATATACAGTAGGCATCGAATCCGTCAGGGAGATTAGTCACATCGATGTCGCTGTTGGTTTTGAAAGTAATACCTTCGGCTTCCATGATGCCTACGCGACGGTCTATAATAGCTTTGTTAAGTTTAAAGTTCGGTATGCCGAAGCGGAGCAAGCCGCCGACATATTCAAGGCGTTCGAACACGGTGACGTCGTAGCCGCGATGATTCAATTGGTTGGCGGCGGCAAGACCTGCCGGACCCGACCCGATGACGGCAACACTCTTGCCTTTGCGCGGATAGGTACGCGGCACAATATATCCTTCGCGGAACGCCGCTTCGGCAATTGCGCCTTCGTCTTCGCGTATGGTCACCGGCGCGTCCATTGTCAGTTTGAGCACACAACTCTTCTCGCACAATGCCGGGCAGATACGTCCGGTAAATTCGGGAAAATCGTTGGTGGTGGTAAGTATTTCGTAAGCCTCTCTCCATTTGCCTTTGTAGAGCGCATCCTGGAATTCGGGAGGGCGATTGCCCAGCGGGCAAGCCCAGTGGCAGAAGGGCACGCCGCAATCCATGCAGCGCGACGCCTGCTGACGGCGCTCCGATGTGTTAAGGGTCTGTTCTACTTCGCCGAAATCGGCAATGCGGTCGTGTATGGGACGATAGCCGGCTTCTTGGCGCGGTATGGTGAGGAATGCTTTAGGGTTTCCCATAATGTTATCTTTGTTTCAAAATGATTGACAAATAAATTAGTAATCTCGTTGCACTTCGGCAATCTTTTGACGCAGTTTACGCATCTGCTCTTCGGCAAGCACTCGCTTGTATTCGATAGGCGTTACTTGGATAAACTCGTCGATGTAGCGGTTCCAGTTGTCGAGCATCGTGCGCGCTATCTGCGACCCCGTGTAAAGGTAATGCTGACGCACCAGTTCGTGCAACTCTTTGCGCGCTGTCGAATCTTCGAGAAGCGACAGTTCTACCATTTCCATATTGCAGAAGTAGTCGAAATTGCGGTTGCGGTCCCAAACGTAGGCAACGCCGCCGCTCATACCTGCCGCAAAGTTGCGTCCGGTGTCGCCGAGCACAACGACACGTCCGCCGGTCATATATTCGCAGCAGTGGTCGCCCACGCCTTCGACAACGGCGATTGCACCCGAATTGCGCACGGCGAAACGCTCGCCGACCATACCGTTGATATAGACCTCGCCCGACGTTGCGCCATAGAGGATGGTGTTGCCGGCTATAGTGTTCTTCTCTGCGTCGAAGTTGCTGCGAACCGGCGGCTGTACGCTGATGCGACCGCCTGAAAGTCCTTTGCCGAGATAGTCGTTGGCTTCGCCTTCGAGTTTGAAGTTAATGCCGTGGGCAAGGAATGCGCCGAAACTTTGTCCGGCAGAGCCTTTAAACTTGACGTTGATGGTCTGCTCGGGAAGTCCGGCATTGCCGTAACGCATGGCAACGGCTCCCGAAAGCATTGCTCCCACCGAACGGTCGGTGTTGGCAATGGCATACTCAAGCGACACCTCTTTTTGGCTTTCCAGAGCGTCGGCGGCTGCAGCAATCATCGCCACATCTTTGACAGTGGCAATGTCGTGACGTTGCTCCATCACGTTGTGGACGGCTGCCGTGCCGGGAACGCGGTAGAGCATCTTCGAGAAATCGAGCAACGATGCTTTCGAGCCCGGTGCTGCCGGCTTGAGTTCGATGAGTTCGGTATGACCTACGATGTCGTCGAAATGACGATAGCCCATTTCGGCAAGATATTCGCGCACTTCTTGTGCCAAGAAGCGGAAGTAGTTGACCACATATTTATAATGTCCGCGGAAATGCTCACGGAGTTTTGGGTCTTGGGTTGCAACGCCCACGGGACAAGTATTTTGATGACATTTGCGCATCATAACGCATCCAAGCACGATGAGCACGGTTGTTCCAAAGCCGAACTCCTCGGCGCCGAGCAATGCCATCGACACGATGTCGCGTCCGGTCTTTAGTTGACCGTCGGTCTGCAAGCGCACCTGACCGCGAAGTCCGTTGAGAACCAACGTTTGCTGCGTCTCGCTCAAGCCGATTTCCGGCGAAATACCGGCATAGCGCATCGATGATGCCGGCGATGCTCCCGTGCCGCCCTCGGCACCTGAGATTACTATCAAATCGGCTTTCGCCTTGGCTACTCCGGCGGCAATCGTTCCTACGCCGCTTTCGGCAACGAGTTTCACGCTGATTTTTGCCTTCGGATTGACGTTCTTGAGGTCAAAGATAAGTTGTGCGAGGTCTTCGATTGAATAAATATCGTGGTGCGGTGGGGGCGAAATCAATGAGATACCGGGGATGGAGTGACGAGTCTTGGCGATGATTTCGTTAACCTTAAAGCCGGGCAACTGTCCGCCCTCGCCGGGTTTTGCTCCTTGCGCCACCTTGATTTGTATTTCTTCGGCATTGACGAGATATTCAGTCGTTACGCCGAAACGTCCCGACGCTATTTGCTTGGTCTTGCTCGAGAGCGACACGCCGTTGACGTCTGCCGTAAAGCGGTCGCTGTCTTCGCCGCCTTCACCGGTGTTGCTGCGAGTGCCGAGCTCGTTCATCGCCAAAGCGAGCGCCTCGTGTGCTTCTTTCGAAATGGCGCCGAACGACATTGCTCCCGTCACGAAATGCTTAACAATGTTGTCGACCGGCTCGACCTCGTCGATGCTTATCGGATTGCGCTTAAATTGGAAGAAGTCGCGCAAGAATATCGGTTGCGCCTTGCCGTCGACCGCCGCCGTAAACTCTTTAAACTTCTTATAACTACCCAATCGCGTTGCAAGTTGCAGCGTCGAGATTGTCTCGGGATTCCAAGCGTGCTTTTCGCCGTCTTTGCGGAACGAGAATTGTCCGATGTGAGGCAGCACATCAGCGTCGGTACAAGCGTAACCGGCATCATGGAATTTGATATAGTCGCGAGCAATCTCCGCGAGATGTATACCACCGATGGTCGACGACGAGGTGCCGAAATAGGTCTTAAGCAAGTCGTCGCTCAAGCCGATAGATTCGAAAATCTTCGCACCGCGGTAAGAGCGGATGGTGCTGATACCCATCTTGCTCATCACCTTGTACAAGCCTTTGCAAATGGCTTTGATATAGTTCTTTTCGGCTGTTTCGTAGTTCATCTGCACATCGCCGCGTGCCACCAAATCGTCGAGCACGGCGAACGCCATATACGGGCAAATTGCGCTTGCACCATAGCCGAGCAGGAGGGCTGCATGCATCACCTCGCGAATTTCGCCGCTCTTGACAATCAACGCTGTTTGCACGCGCTTTTGTACGGAAATCAAGTGATGGTGCACGGCGCTCACTGCCAGTAACGACGGTATCGCCGCATGAGTCTCGTCGACTCCGGCATCGGTCAGCACGATATAGTTGACACCCTCATCGACCGATTCTTCCGCCTTGCGGCACAGGTTGTTGAGCGCTTCGCGAAGCGCAGCCTCGCCGCCGGCAACGTCGAACAGCATAGGCAGTTGGACGGTGTTGAAGCCTTTGTAACGAATGTTGCAAAGTATGTCGAGTTGGGTGTTTGTAAGCACGGGATGTGGCAAGCGCACCATCTTACAGTGGGTTTCGTTGGGCACGAGGATGTTCATACCAACGGCACCGATATATTCGGTAAGCGACATCACGAGTTCCTCGCGAATCGGGTCGATTGCCGGGTTGGTGACTTGCGCAAACTGCTGGCGGAAATAGTTGAACAAAATCTGCGGCTTCTCCGAAAGCACGGCGAGAGGCGTATCGTTGCCCATCGACGCCGTAGGCTCGGCACCGTTGACACACATCGGCGTGATAGTGCGCTCGATGTCTTCGCGCGTAAAGCCGAAGATGCGCAACATCTTGGCGTAGTCAGGCACGCGGTTTTCAACCTTACGACCGCTGCGAAGCGTATGCAGTTCGATACGGTTGGTCGACAGCCACTGGCGATAAGGACGCGCTGCGGCGAGTTGCTCTTTAAGTTCGCCGTCGTAATAGATTTTGCCTTCCTGAGTGTCGATAAGCAGAATCTTACCGGGCTGCAAACGACCTTTCTGCTTGATTTCACCGGGCTCGAAGTTGATAACGCCGGCTTCGGAAGCCACAACCATCATATCGTTTTTCGTTATCAGATAGCGCGCCGGACGCAGTCCGTTTCGGTCGAGCATACCACCGGCAAAGCGACCGTCGCTGAAGAGCAACGCTGCCGGTCCGTCCCACGGCTCCATCAAAATGGAATGATATTCGTAGAACGCTTTGAGGTCTTCGCTTATGGGATTTTTGTCGTTGAACGACTCGGGCACAAGCATTGCCATAGCGTGCGGCAGGCTGAGTCCCGACATAACGAAAAACTCGAGGACGTTGTCGAGCGAGGCACTGTCGCTCATGTTGGGTTGTATGATTGGACGTATCTTCTTAATGTCGCCCAGGGCAGGTGTCGACAACACACTCTCGCGCGCCTCCATCCATGCGCGGTTGCCGCGGATGGTGTTGATTTCGCCGTTGTGAGCCAACAAGCGGAACGGCTGAGCGAGGCTCCATGTCGGGAACGTGTTGGTGCTGAATCGCGAGTGCACCACTGCCAAGCCACTCGTAAAATACGGCTGTGTCAAGTCGGGATAGTATTCGCGAAGTTGCATCGACGACAACATACCCTTGTAGACGATGTTTTTGCTCGACAACGAACAGATGTAGAAATCTTTGTTGTCGACGCGATTCTCTATTTTCTTACGAATTGTATATAACGTACGGTCGAAACCTTCAACGTCGGTCACACCGGTAATGAACACTTGCTTGATGTCGGGCTCGGTAGCCAACGCATCTTTACCGAGTATCGACGAATTGACAGGCACGTTACGAAGGTGCATCAACGTCAAACCTTCGCGCTCGATTTCTTCAATCATCACGCTCAGTATCTGCGACTGCTCCTTTTCGTCTTTCGGTAAAAATATCAACCCGGTTCCATATTTTCCCTTCTCGGGCACGGGGATACCTTGCAGCAAAATAAACTCATGCGGTATCTGCAAAAGGATGCCGGCACCGTCGCCGGTCTTGTTGTCGGCGCCCTCGGCACCGCGATGCTTCATGTTTTCGAGCACTTTCAACGCCTGGTCGACAAGTTCGTGCGACTTATCTCCATGAATGTTGACAAGCATTCCAACACCACACGCATCATGTTCGTTTTCTGAATCGTATAGCCCCGCATGACGAGGCTGCAACGGCGACAAATCTTGCACCTTTCCCGGCGCAGTTTTCTCTAAAACGGCAGGATTATCTTTCATATTCTTTCCTGTTTTTGTTTATTACTTTCAATTTACGCTGCAAAGATATAAATAACTTTCGTTTTTCAATACATAATTCGGAAAAATTTTCTTTTTGCTCGAAATTTTGTGTTTTGTTAGAAATTTGCCACCATATAACACTCTACATTAATATACAAAAAAACTGCCCCAAATTCACATCTGAGACAGTCCTATTATAAAGATGTTAAACCCTATTAATTCTTTAGGAAATAGATGATTATTTACAGCATTTACCAACCATCACTTTCTTCAAAGTCTCTTCGTCGACCGACTTGAAGTTTTTGTAAGTAGCGGGATAGCCTGTTACTGTAACACTCTTGATTTTCTTACCAAGCAAACCTTGTCTCACGTAAACCTCTTGTTGCGATTCAACGAGAACGTCTGCGTTGCCGTTCATGCGAAGAGCCTCTGCAATTGCGGCTGCCTTAACATTAGCTTCACCACCGCGACGTACTGAGTTCGTAGGATAGTAAGTGTACGAAATCTTGGTGTTCTTTACGTCAAGGTCAGCTGTTACTGCGGCTTCGATGTTAGAACTTACCGGTTGTGTACTCGATGTCTTTTTGACAGTTGTGCAAGATGCGCAAAGAAGGAGTAAACCTGCAAAAAATACAAATTTCTTCATAATAATAAAAATTTACACATAGCCGAACAAAAATAAAAACTTCAAACGACCTCGGCTGTTAGCCGATTGAATTCGCTTACAAATATAAAACAGCGGGTCGACTTTTGCAAATCCCGACACACGACAACACGGCTATTCAAGCCGTTTTTCAGCGGGCGTGAGAGACAAATAGTTACTCAAACGAAACAAATAGTTTTGCGCAGAAATCAAATAATCACGAATTTCGCTTTTCGATGAAAAAAGCAAAAAAAATTCACTGACGCAGGCGCTATCGCAACGTAACAACCGTTATCCCCGCGCCGCCGAATTGGATATGCTCGTCGCGGTATGAGCGCACGTCAGGCGTAGCGTTAAGATACTCACGAATGCGTTGACGCAAGATGCCGAACCCGGTGCCGTGGAGAATGCGCACCTCGCCGATGCCGAACTGCACGGCGTCGTCGATAAAGTAGGACACGGCTTGGATAGCCTCATCGGCGCGCATGCCGCGAACGTCGATTTCCTGCTTGAAGTTGAGCTGTCGGTTACGCGCTTCGTCGCTCACCGATGCCGCTACTGCCGACTTGCTTGTTGCCGTGGCGGTCTCTTTGCGGATTGTCTTTTTGAGTTTGTCAAGTTTGACGGTCGAGAGGAAGTTGCCGATAGCCACGGTTGCGTTATTGCGGTCGATGGCTGTAATGCGCCCCACGGAGTTGCTTCCATCGATGGTTACGTTGTCGCCAACGGAAAGCACTTCGGCAGGCTTCTCAACCGGCTTGTTCGGCTGCTTCTTTTTGTGACGAAGTCGCGCCTTGAGTTCGCGAATGGTCTCGTCGTCGGTTTCGCCCTCCGCCAATCGCTGCTTGAGTTCGTCAATCTGACGGCGAATGAGTTTCGTCTGCTCCTTCTCGGCTTGTGCGCGCTTGATTTCGTGGATAGCGTTTTCGATGGAAGCATTGCTGGTCGACACGATTTCTTTTGCCTCCGATTTCGCTTCGTGGATTATGCGACGACGCTCTTCGACGAGTTTCTCAATATCTGACTCATAGCGTTCGACAACGGCGTCGAGGCGCTTACGCTCGCGGCGTATTTCGTCGCGCTTTGCCTCCCAATATTTACGGTCGCGCGCGATGTCCATCAGATATTTATCCAAATTGATATATTCGCTACCGACGATTTCTTCGGCGTAACTGAGTATTTCGGCGGGGATGCCTATTTTCTTGGCAATTTCGATGGCAAACGAACTGCCCGGCGTGCCTATCGAAAGTTGGAAGAGCGGCTGCATCTTCTGACGGTCGTAGAGCATAGCGCCGTTGACGATGCCGGGCGTCGAGTTGGCGAAGTTTTTAAGATTCTGGTAGTGCGTCGTAATCACGCCGTAGACGCCTAAATCGTTGAGTTTGCGCAGTACGGCTTGTGCGAGCGCGCCACCGATTTGAGGCTCTGTGCCGCCGCCGAATTCGTCGATGAGCACGAGTGTATGGTCGTTGCCGCGCTGCATAAAGAGTTTCATGTTCGACAGGTGCGAACTGTAGGTACTCAGTTCGTTTTCTATCGACTGTTCGTCGCCAATTTCGATGAAAATGCTGTCGAAAATGCCGAAATGCGAGTTGCCATAGACCGGGGGCAACAGTCCGCATTGGAGCATATATTGCACAATACCAACCGTTTTGAGGCACACCGACTTACCACCGGCATTCGGACCGGAGATGAGCAGGATGCGGTTGTCGCCGGCAAGGTGGATGTTGAGCGGCACGGTAGGCTTTCCCGCCTTGTTGAGCGCAAGCAACAGCACGGGATGCTTGGCGCCATACCATTCGATTTCGGGACGGCGAGCGATGTGCGGCATTTCAGCACCGATTTGGTCGGCGAAGAGAGCCTTTGCACGGACGAAGTCGAACACGCCGATTATGCGATAGAATGCCGCCAGTTCGGGCAATGCCGGGCGGATGGAATCGGTGATTTCGGTAAGGATTCGGACGATTTCACGACGGATATCCGACTCAAGTTCTCTGATTTTATTATTTTTTTCGACGATTTCGGAAGGCTCTATAAAGAAAGTTTTTCCGGTAGCCGATTCGTCGTGGACGATTCCGGCAACGCGGCGCTTATTCATCGCCGACACGGGCAGAACGAGCCGTCCGTCGCGCATCGCCGGTGTGGCATCGGCATCGAGAATGCCTTCGTTTTTGTAGCGCGAAAGCACGCGCGAGAGCAGTCCGTTGATGCTGTTGGTGGTCGACGCCAACGATGACCGCAGTTCGCGGAGCGTAGCCGACGCCGAGTCTTTGACTTCACCAAAGCGGTCGAGCGTGCGGTCGATGGTGGCAACTACGTCGGGAAACAGACTGAGCGACTCGGCAAGGCGCCACAACTCGGGATAGGCACGGCGGCGCTCATCGGTGAAAAAGTCGTGTATTTCGATTGCCGAACGCAGCGTTTTGCCCAGGTTGAGCAACTCCGATTCGGTCAGAAACGTTCCCGCAACACGGGTGCGCTCGAGTTCTTCGCGAAGGTCAAACACGGCGCCGTTGGGCATTGCCTCGCCGCGATTGAGGATGGTTTTATACTCGTTGACCTGACCGATAAGGGTCCTGATTAGGTTATAATTGGTTGTAAAAGCCATCGTGCGACACTTTTCCTTGCCGAGATTGTTGTTGCAGAGCGCGGCAACGTGCGCTCGCACTGCCGTAAAGCCTAACTTTTGCTCAATATTTTCGGGATAATTCACGCGTATTTGTTCTTTTCGGCAAAATTACAAATAACCGCTAAGATACGCAAACGCGCGCCTCCGTCACTCGCGATTTGTCGAAATCCGAGAAATAATTACCACTAAATTTGTCGAAATACGAGAAATAATTATGCGTATTTTTGTCGAAATCCGAGAAATAATCACCCCTAAATTTGTCGAAATCCGAGAAATAATTGCAAAAAAAGATGCGCCTCCGCGGGGAAGCGCATCTCTATGAGTGTTATGCTAATGTCGATGATTAACGAACGACAACTTTAGCAACAGTGTTAGCAACCTTTACGAGGTAGAAACCTGCGGGAACGTTAACAGTCGATTCGCCGGCTGCTACGTTAGCAGATTTAACGAGTTGACCTGCAGCGTTGAATACATTAACCTTAGCGGCAGCGTTAACCGATACAGCGATACCGTTAGCAGTTGCGTGGATACCGTTAGCAGTTGCGATTGCGCTTACACCACCTTCCGGGTTGGGCACGCATGCAGCGTCTTTGAATTCGATAGGATAAACTTGGATAGTTGCAGGATTTGTACCCTTTTGATAGATAGCAACAGCAGCGATTACGTCGTATACGCCATCTTCAGGAACTACAACATCAGTCCATGCCTTTTGAGTAAAGTAAGGAATAGAACCACCGTCGGAAGCCAAAGTCTTGACGGCAACAGTCAAAGTTACGTTGTCGAGATAAACAACTTGGTTCATATCAGCAGCAGTGATTTCGCCGGGCTTCTTAACCAAGTCGGGAACTGAAACTTTCGAAGTAGCAGCACCGAATGTTGCAGCGTCGGGATAAGACATTTCGTAAAGACCATTGTAGTTAACGAAGCTACCTTGAATACCTGCCGGGATTACGTCGCCGATATTGTAAGCCGGAACTTGGTTACCGTAAATAAGCATTGCGCTACCTGCTTCGTCCTTAACGTATGTGTAGTTCGGCATTTGTTTGATAACAGTAACGGGGAATGTCCACTTGTAAACTACAGAAGTAGATGCTTGAGATTCGCCTTCCATAATAAATTCGTCGATGCTACCGCATTCTACCGGTGCAGCGATTTCGTAAGTTGCAGTTGCAACATCACTGTTGTCAAGACCGTTAGCCTTTGCATAAGCAGTCAAAGTGTGCGAACCAACTGCAGAAATAGCGATTGCTTCTGTGTAAGTTGTTTCAGCACCACCATCGAGTGTGTAAACGATTGTAGCACCTTCGGTAGTTGTCGAAAGTTCAACATTTACAGGCGAATAGTAAGTACCTTCAGCAACGCTGAATTTCGGAGTAGCACACTTGGTAACAACCGGTGCAGAGCCACCTTCGTATGTAACTGTGATGGTACGAATGTGGAATTGCGGCCACTTTCCGGCTTTGTTTTGAGCGTTGTTGATAGTAATCTTAACAGTTTCAACACCTGTGCCTGTCCATTGTGCTGTATAGGCGCTTTTCGGGTCGGCTGTGAATGAACCTGAAGATGTTGTATAACCGGAGTCATCGTCTGCTACAGTATAAGTGTAGTCACGAAGGGTCATATCGATTTGTGTAATCTTACCACCTGCGGGAGCGGCTACTGTAATTGTGTTACCAGCATAGCAACGAACTGCAGTTCCGGAAGTGTAGTACTTAGGAGCGTTTGTGCCTTCACCTTTTGCAAGTGTAACACTAACGCCTTCGGCTGTTGTTTGGGCAACTCCATCCAAATCTGTTTGATTTGCAAGGCCTAAAGCAGTATAGTCAAGCGTGCTGGTTGCAGCGCTGACCGTCATTGCGGCTACTAAAGCCATTGTAGAAAGTAAAAATTTCTTCATAATGAAAAATATTTAAGTTTATAGGTTTTTGCGCAAAAATAAAAATAAAAAATCAACTTACAAAATATTCATTGTGAAATTTTTATTACGCGGTTTTTTCGTTGCAAAAGAAGCGGTTTTTATTAGGATTTATAACCAAACAGACACAAAAAGCGTCTAACTCGCCTAACCATTCGCAAGTCGGCGCAAGTTTTTCGGCAAAAAATTTGCCTGCGGTCGTTTTGACTTGTAACTTTGCAAACAAACTGACGGATATGAAACGAACAATCATCATTGCAGAAGCCGGAGTAAACCATAACGGCAATTTCAAACTTGCACTCGATATGGTCGATGCAGCGTGCCGCGCCGGTGCCGATTACGTAAAATTTCAGACGGCTAAGCCGGAATTGGTTATCTCGACATTCGCGCCCAAAGCGGAATATCAAAAAGAAACAACCGGCGAGGCTGAAAGTCAGTTGGAGATGTGCAAAGCCATCCACCTGCCGCTCACCGACTACAAGCCGCTCAAAGAATATTGCGACATGATGGGCATCGGTTTTCTGAGCACGCCGTTCGACTTGGTGTCGATTGACGTTCTCGAGCCGCTCGCTATGGACTATTACAAGATTCCGTCGGGCGAAATCACCAACCTACCCTATCTTCGCAAGATTGCCGCGCTCGGCAGGCCGGTGATAATGTCGACCGGAATGAGCGAAATCGACGAAATCGAGCAGGCGCTCGACGTGCTTACCCGAGGCGGACTGAACCGCGACGACATCATCGTGCTCCATTGCAACACACAGTATCCTACGCCGATGAAAGACGTCAACCTGCGCGCCATGCTCGACATCCGCAACCGCCTGGGCGTTCGCGTAGGCTATAGCGACCACACCCGCGGAATCGAAGTGCCTATTGCCGCCGTGGCACTCGGAGCCGAAGTCATCGAAAAGCATTTCACTCTCGACCGCAACATGACCGGTCCCGACCACAAAGCAAGCCTCGAGCCCGACGAACTCAAAGCGATGGTCGATGCCATTCGCAACATCGAATCGGCTTTGGGCGACGCCGACAAGCACGTATCGCCTTCGGAACGCCCCAACATCGTGGTGGCTCGAAAAAGCATCGTTGCCGCCCGACCGATTGCCGCCGGCGAAGTGCTCTCGGAAGATAATATCACCGTAAAACGCCCCGGAAACGGAATCTCTCCAATGCGCTGGGACGAAGTGATTGGAACTAAGGCTATACGCGATTTCGGCTACGACGAACTTATAGAAATATGAGAAAAGTTTGCATAGTCACCGGCACACGCGCCGACTGGGGCTTGCTCAGCGGCATCGCTAAAGCGCTCGACGCTCGCAGCGACGTCGTGCTCCAAATTGTGGCTACCAACATGCACCTGTCGGCGAAATTCGGCAACACCATCCATGAAATCGTCGACGCAGGACTGACCGTGACGCGCCGCGTGCCTATCGACACCGACTCGGAAGGGCTGACAGCAACGGCAACGGCGATGGCACAGTGCACAAAAGGCATGGCTGAAGCCTTTGCCGAATTGCGTCCCGACTTGCTCGTAATCCTCGGCGACCGCTTCGAGATGCTCGCCACGGCAAGTGCCGCTTTGGTGATGCACATTCCCATCGTCCACATCGCCGGTGGTGCCATCAGCGAAGGCGCTTTCGACGAAAGCATCCGCCACGCAATCACCAAGATGAGTCACATACACTTGGTCGAAACAGAAGCCTATCGCCGACGCGTCATCCAACTCGGCGAAGACCCGCAACGCGTCATCAACACCGGAGCAATCGGCGTCTACAACATCCGACACGTGCCTCTGATGAGCGTTGCCGAACTCGAAGAAAGCCTCGGCACCGACGTCCCGGAGAAATCGCTGCTCGTCACCTTCCACCCGGCTACGCTCGACGCCGAATCGCCGGTCGAGCAGTGTCGAAACATGCTGGCTGCCCTCGACGATTTTCCCGACTATAAAGTAATTTTCACTTACCCGAACAACGATACGCAAAGCAGCCGAATCATCAGCCTCATCAACGACTACGTCGACCGCAACCGCCGACGTTGCGCCGCCTTTGCTTCGCTGGGCATGCGCCGCTATCTGTCGGCGCTGCGCCGGGTCGCTGCCGTTGTGGGCAACTCTTCGAGCGGAATCGTCGAAGTGCCATCGTCGGGCATCCCCACCCTCAACATCGGCATCCGACAACGCGGTCGCATTGCCGCCGAGTCGGTGGTCAACTGCGGCACATCGCGCCAAGAAATCAGCCGCGGACTCGCCACCGTGCTTTCCCCGGAGATGCAACTTAAGGCGAAAACCGTGGTCAACCCCTACGAAAAGCCCGACACGCTCGAACGTATGGTCAAGGCGATTGCCGAAACGCCCCTCGAGGGTATTCTTATCAAACCTTTTTACGACATAAATCAATGAAAACTCTATACGTCATTCCCGCCCGCGGCGGCAGCAAAGGCATTCCGCACAAAAACATCAAGCCTCTGGCAGGCAAGCCCCTGATAGGCTATTCTATCGACGTTGCCCGTCAACTGGCTGCCGACGACGACATTTGCCTGACCACCGACGACCCCGAAATTGCCGCCACGGCGGAAAGTATGGGCCTCAACGTGCCGTTTCTGCGTCCGGCAAGCCTCGCCACCGACACTTGCGGCACATACGAAGTGCTAATCCACGCACTCGACTTCTACCGCGACCGCGGCATCGACTACGACACGCTCGTGCTGCTACAACCGACGTCGCCGATGCGCACAGCCGACGACGTGCGCGCCGCCCTGGCTCTCTATTCGCCCGACATCGATATGGTGGTAACCGTCAAAGAAGCCGCCTCAAACCCTTACTACAACTGCTACGAAACCGACAACGACGGTTTTCTGCACATCTCAAAAGGCGATGGCGGCTACACTCGCCGACAAGATGCACCTAAGGTGTGGGAATATAACGGCGCCGTATACGTCATCAACGTTGAATCGCTCCGACGTATGCCTTTGTCGGCTTTCACTCGCCGACGAATGTCGGTAATGCCCGCCGAACGAAGCGTCGACCTCGACACGCCGGTCGACTGGCTAATTGCCGAAAAACTTATCGAAAACTCCAAGCAATAATACTTCTACAATTTCATCATATTATGAAACGTCTTATAACTCTCGCCTTCGCCATTGTCGCCGTACTGTTCGCCACGGCGCAGACTATGGTGATTTACCCCAAATCGGGTGACCCGATTGAATACAAAGTCAGCGAACTCAACAACATCAAATTCTTCCCTGCCGACAGCGAAACGCCTGCCCCCGACGAAGATATAACCGTAACCGAAGTATTTTGCCATCGCGCCGAACTCAATATCTACGGCAAATTGTATCGCCCGACATCGGCAACCGTCAACGAAAGTCTTCCGACGGTGATTCTCTCCCACAGCGCAAACCTCACCGCCGACGCAATGAATGCCTACGCAACAGCGATTGCTAAAGCCGGCTACTGCGCCTACGCCTTCGACTTCTGCGGCGCTTGCGACGAATCGCGCAGCGACGGCTCGACCGACGAAATGACCCCGTTCACCGAGGTGGAAGACCTCAAAGCGGTAATAGCCACCCTCAAGACTAATCCCGGCGTCGATGCCGAACGAATCTGCTTGCTCGGCTCGTCGATGGGCGGTTTGGTTTCTGCTCTTACCGCCGAAGACTCTTCGCTCTCGATTGCCGGACTAATCCTCTTCTACCCGGCATTCAACATCCCCGACCTCGTGGCTATGATGGACCAATTCGGAGGCGGAAGTTTTGGCAGTATGGGCTACAGCGAAGCCTTCTGCAACTCGATGCGTGGCTACGACGTCTATGCCAACATCGGCACATTCGCTCGCAAAGTGCTCATCTTGCACGGCTCGGAAGACATTATTGTGAAAATTTCATACTCTCAAAAGGCGGTCGAAACCTATCCCGACGCTACCCTCGTAACCGTCGATGGCGCAAACCACGGCTTCAACGCCGACAATCTCGGCAGTTTCGGTTCTATGGGCGGCAGCACTGCCGACTACGACGCAATCGTAATTCCGCACGTAATCGACTACCTAAACACTTACTTGAAATAGGAAAACGGAAATCGGAAACCGGGGTCAGATTCCCGATTTCCGATTTCAGATTCCCGATTTCCTAAACCCTATTTTACTTTCCAGACGAACATACGGTCGCTTGGACGCACTTTTTCGTCGACACGAATAGAGAAGCGGTCGCCTTTGACAGCCTTTTCGACAGGCTTAAGGTCAACGCGGATTTCTTCGACCTTCATAATAATCGCTCCGGTGGTTGGTCCGGTGATTACCACCTCGTCGCCGACGTGGAGTTCGCCGTTTTCCATCCCTTAGCGGCATAGACCTTGACACGCGTCGCCGACGAGCCGTACTTCCAAGTCCACTCGCCCAAGCGTTGCCCCAAATAGTAGCCATTCCAGAAGCCGCGATTGAACACTTTCGCCAGTCGCGCATCCCAGTCGGCTATTTTCTCGTCGCCGTAAGTGCCGTCGAGGTATGCACAAATCGCCTCGTTGTAGCATTGCACCACCGTGCGAACGTATTCCGGACCGCGCGCACGACCTTCGATTTTGAACACACGCACGCCCGAATCTATCATTTTGTTCAAGAAATGTATGGTTTTCAGGTCTTTAGGCGACATTATATACTTATTATCGACAGCCAATTGGTCGCCGGTTTCGAGGTCGGTCACCTCGTAGCCGCGCCGACAAATCTGCGTGCATGCGCCGCGATTGGCCGACGAATTCATCTCGTGAAGACTCAGATAGCATTTGCCCGACACCGCCATACACAGCGCACCATGACAGAACATCTCGATGCGCACCGGCTTGCCGTGTGGCCCTGTAATTCCTTCGCGATTTATCGTCTTGTAGATGCCCGACACCTGGTCGAGATTGAGTTCTCGCGCCAAAACAACAACGTCGGCAAACTGCGAATAGAAGCGCACAGCCTCCGAGTTCGACACGTTCAATTGCGTTGAGATATGCACTTCCACACCGATTTGACGGGCGTAGGTGATTGCCGCCATGTCGCTGGCTATGATAGCCGTCAGGTGAGCATCGCGCGCCGCTTCGACGATGTGGTGCATCAGTTCGATATCTTCGTCGTAGACCACCGTATTGACTGTCAGGTAGCTTTTCAGCCCGTGCTCGTTGCACACTCGCGCTATCTCGTGAAGGTCGTCGATGGTGAAATTTATCGACGAGCGTGCTCGCATGTTCAAGCCCTCAATACCGAAATATATTGCATCAGCGCCGCCTTGGATTGCCGCATAGAGCGATTCCCACGACCCCACAGGCGCCATTATCTCAAACTCTTTTCTGTCCATAAATCTATCGATTCGTTTTGCGCCGACAAAGTTACAACCATTTCAACGAAATACAAAATTACCGCGACGCCACAAAAAAGGTTGGTAGCGCTATGCCACCAACCCGAAAGCGAGATTAATTGTGAATATTTATATCTATAATTGTCTGCTTATCTTAATTTTCGGCTCGTATTTGCCTTTCTTGTTGTATTGCTTCTGTTTTTCCTTGCCGGACTTGCGCTTGTTCATCTCATTGCGCATCTTGTCGTAGCTTTTTTTCTCGCGTTCGTACACTCTCTGTATTTGGCGCGGTGTAAGGGTTTTGCGAAATTTTTTGTAGTATTTTTCGCGAACGCTGATAATCTGCTTGCTTACTTATCGCGAGTTGCTTTCAGTTCGTCGCGATACGATTTATAGGTATCCGTAAACTCCTTAGCCTTGGCATCGTCGAGCTTCAGGACGCTGACTAATTCTTTGCATTGATATTCAACGATTTGTTCTTGCGAAGGACGTTGCTTATTTTCGTCGGCGCGTGCACTAAAGCTGCAAGTGAGCAGCAAGCAAATAGTTGCTAATGTTGCTAAATGTTTCATAATTAGTTAGTTTTTATTGTTCGTCAAAATAGATATCACTCTCAGCGAAAGCCACCCATTGTTGGAGCTCTTCGTCGGTCATATACTGTTCGGGGGCTTCGGCAATTTGTTGGATTGTAGTCGCACTGAGGTCGTCGTTAGCAGCCCTATAGAGAGAATAACCCGTCGCAAATACGATGGCAAACACGGCAGCCGCCGATGCTGTCAGCCGCACGATGCGCATACGCCGACGGCGAGCAATCTCTTTGCGAAGGCGCTCCGCTGCCGACTCGAAAAAGTCGTCGGGCACCGTGTACGGAATGCGTCTATCAATTGTGTTCTTCTCGTTCATAATGTTGTCTCTTTATTCATTCAACAAATACTTCTCAATCTTCTCTTTAGCGTTGTGGTAAGCCACCTTCAGCGTTGCCGGCGTCGACCCGACGATTTCGCTGATTTCTTCGTAACTCAGCTCGTCATAGTAGCGAAGGTTAAACACCGTGCGCTGCTGACTGCTGAGCGTCAACAATGCGCGCTGAAAGTCGACAGCCATCTTGTCGTCGTAGTCTACGTAGTCGGACTCCATAAGCCGCGATTGCAACGCCTCATCACCATCGACCTGCGACAGCGGCGTCTCGCGGCGACGACTCAAGAACCGCAAACACTCGTTAGTGGCTATGCGGTAAATCCATGCTCGCAGCGACGCAACGTCTTTCAACCCCGACAGACCTTGATATACCTTTATAAACGTCTCCTGAAGGACGTCGGCGGCATCATCGTGGTCGACAACCATGCGACGTATGTGCCAATATATCGGCTTTTGATAGTCTGCCAAAACCGTCTCGAACGTCGGCAAATCTTCTCGTTTATGTAGTCGCAATAGTTTCATTGTTTGTGTCGCTTATACCTTTTAGAACAACCGAAACCCGAAAAGTTAAGAACCCGTTTAATAAAAAATGTTAATCAGCAAAACACACAGCCGAGCGCTATGGGAAAGACAAAAAAATAACAGCAGCCTGTCCTCACGGATGTGCCACTGTCCCCTATGTGTCTGTAATGTGTTATGAGTAGTTTTATTTAACCGTTCAACCAAATAACAATATTACACTCCATCTTGTTCTACAAAATAAATAAAATTAACCTTATTTAACCAATGAATGCTACACATCGAGCCATAAGAAGCATCCAAAGAAGCCGCACACCACCAAACAATGCCCCGACACTCTTGCATTTTCAGTAAAAATGTGTAACTTTGCGACAAAAGTCGCCCATAAAATGTGTGACAATTCGCAAAAAGTCCCCCATAAAATGTGTGACTTTAGTCAAAAACTCGGGCATAAAACGTGCATCCCACTGTATATCAAGATATTAAAAAAGGACTAAATCCTTGAATGAAGTCAGCACTGAAAAGCCTACTCTAATACAAGGCGACTACAACATCGGCAAGAAGGGCAACTTGCTGACTTTGCCGGCTTATACGGCATTCCTGCTGACTGAAATCTAACCTACATTATTCACACTTTTCCTACTACAAGGGCTAACTGACAACACCTTAGCGCAATGCTCGCTCTTCCTCTTTAAAGGTAGGATTTACTACATTCTGCATCGTCATCGCTGTGCTCACGCTAATGCGCCACCATTTAGCCCTTTCGTGACGGAACAGTATGAATAATGCAGGCTAACGAGGGCAAAGCAAATTTTAGCATCATTTCACTTTAGTGGGCAATAATATTGCCCATCATCGGGAGTACCTTTGTCGTAGAAATTAAAAACAGCAAAAACGATGAACGTACTCAACAAATCCATCAACTACGGCGATACGGTCTATGCTCGGCTGACAGTCTACGGCGAGACGATTGCCGAAATTCGTAAAAACGACGCATCGACTGTCGAAGAGGTCATTGCGCGGCTACGTGCGGCTGCCACGAAATACACCGGGCTGACGAAAATCTACATTCGCAACATGACGCAAGGTTGGGCAGTCCAGTTCCCGTTACTGCTGGTCAAGTCGATTCTGCAGTTCAAATCGCGTGAACAACTCGTTGCCGAGGGCTATTGTGAGCCCAATGGTCAACTCATCATTCAATTTTAAAATTTAAGGTATAATTTAAAACACACAATTATGTTTTCACTGGTTATCATTACATTTTTCGCCTATGTAGGTTGGTGCGAATTCCAAAAAACGTCGTTCTACAAAGCCCTCTGTCAATCGGGGCTAAGGATTGTACATGTCTTTATTGAAGAAATCCATAATCTCAAGCGCGTGCTTGTAGGCAATCGCCGCAGGACTGTCGGGATTGAGGTCAACCGCCGTTGAATAGTCGTCGAGAGCATGCTTGCGGTCGCCGAGTTTCCAGAAAGCATTGCCGCGAACAAAGTATAGCGCATCGTCGTCGGGACGGTCTGCGATTATCGCGTTGAGTTGCTCTATGGCTTCTTCAACGCGATTTGCGTTGATAAGGGCTTGTATTTCGGTCAGATTCATCATTTACAAAGTGTAAGATTAACGCGTTGCTCGGTGACTTCGAGTGTTGCCTGAGCGCCTTCGACGATTGGCAGATTGCGGTCGACATGTCCTATGGGGAAATGGAGCGCAACAGGAATATCGAGGTCGCTGACGAAACGTGCAAGCATTTCCTCCATCGTTTGATGGTCGCGGTCGGGCTTATAGTCAGTAAATTGACCGAAAACGATGCCGCGCGTCCGGGCGAGTGTGCCGTTAAGGCGCAGATTGTAGAGTTGACGTTCGACGTTATAGATTGGCTCTGCGATGTCTTCGATAAATAGGATGTTGTCGCGCGTAAACAGGTCCCACTTCGAGTCGATGATGGCGGCGAGCACGGCGAGATTGCCGCCGACAATGGTACCTTGGGCAACGCCGAGGCGGTTGTCGGGGCGACCGGGTTCGCTATAGGAGGGGAATTCGCCGCTGAGAATTGCGCGAAGCGAGGCGGAGCAGTCGTCGTCGGGACGTTCGGTCAGATGCTTCGCCATCGACGAGTGGATACTTGCAACTCCGGCTCGATGAGCGGCGGCATGGAGCAACGAAATGTCGCTAAAACCGATAATCCATTTCGGGTCGTCGACGAAATCGGCATCGCGGAGTCCTTCCAACAAGTGGACAACGCCATATCCGCCGCGGCTGCATAGCACGGCGCGCACCGATGGGTCGGTCAAGGCGGCGCGAAGGTCGCCGAGGCGCTC
>SFJG01000124.1 GCA_004555955.1 Bacteroidales bacterium
ATAATCCTTATAGCGTCAATCGTTGCATTGTTGCGGAGACGCAGTTAGTGTGTAGGTGGAGGTATAACATATACCTCCAAGAGACCGTGCATTATGACTGAAAAAGATTCGATGTCAAATTTTTCATCTATTTTGTGAGAATAAATCGGAAAAGGCGAACATTTGAGTTGGAAATTGCGATGTATTGATGCTTTTTGGAATATGAACGCAGTCTATAGATTTGTGAGGCGTATTTGCCGCAGGCAAATAGCCGAACCGCGGAGCGTATTGCCCCGCAAGGGGCAATAGCGTAGCAGCGTAGCCGTATTGCCCGCAGGGCAATAGGCGTAGCCCGTAGCCGTATTGCCCGCAGGGCAATAGGCGAGGCACAAAAAAAACGCATATATATCGAAGGGTATACGTGCGTTTGAAATTGTATAAAGCGCGATAACGCGTGTTTATCGGTGTTTGCGGGTTTGTGGAGGCAATGCGCATGTTGATATAAACGATTGCATTGCCATCGTCGAAGTATTGAAACTAGGCGTTGTGATAGAGCGCGTCGAGAGTGTCGGCGAATCTCTTTTCGATTTCGCGTCGTTTAATTTTGAGAGCGGGTGTGAGTAGGCCGTTGTCGATGGTGAATTCGTCGAGGATGATGGCGAATTTTTGTGGTCGTTCGTAGCCGCGGAAGTCGGCGGTGGTGGTTTTGAGTTCGTTGGCGTAGAGGTCGCGGAGTTTTGGGTTGTTTTCGAGTTCTTCGTTGGTGGCGTTTTGTAGTTTGTTGTCGGCCTTGAATTTCTCGATGGCTTCGGGGGTTGGGTTGATGAGTACGACGTTGTATGGTTTTGCGGATCCGAAGACGACGCTGAGGTTGATGGCGGTGGAGTTGTTGATTTTTTCTTCGAGTGCGCTTGGAACGACGTATTTGCCGTTTTCGAGTTTATATTGTTCTTTGACGCGGCCAGTGAGCCAGAGGAAGCCGTCGTCGTCGATGTAGCCCATGTCGCCGGTGTGCAGACGGCCTTGTGGGTCGATGGCTTCGGCGGTGGCGGCGGGTGCGTTGTGGTAGCATTTCATGACCGAGGCGCTCGAGATGACGACTTCGCCGCATTTGTCGTCGGTGGTGTCGAGTGCGTCGTTGTCGTGTGAGATTTCGATTTTGACTTCGGGGAGTGGGTGTCCGACGCTGCCGATGCGCGTGTGGCCGGGGGTGTTGACGGCGACGATGGGGGAGTGTTCGGTCATGCCGTAGCCTTCGAATATTTTGATGCCGAAGCCTTCGAAGAACGAGGCGACTTCTTCGGAGAGGGATGCGCCGCCGGAGATGCAGAAGCGGAGGGAATTGCCAAACGCGGCGCGGACTTTCGAGGCGACGACTTTGTCGAAAATGGCGTGTTGGAGCTTATCGAATGGAGAAAGTTTCGATTTTAGGGATTTTTTTGCAATTTCTTCGGCTTTTCCGAAGAGCGTGCGAGTGATGGCCTTTGTTTCGGCTTTGAGATGGACGGTGTCGTAGATTTTGTTGAAGATTTTTGGGACTGAGACGAGGACGGTAGGATTGACCTCGACGAGGTTTTGGGCGATGGTTCGGTTGGATTCGACGAGCCCAATGGCGGATCCGACGCATGGGAAGATGACGAGTTCGACGGTTTTGCCGAAGGCGTGAGCCCATGGGAGGAACGAGAGCGTGCGGTCGGTTTCGTAGATGGGGAAGCAGGTGGCGGTGCAGCGTGCGTTGACGACGATGTTTTTGTGGGTCAGTTCGACGCCGCGCGGCATACCGGTCGTGCCGCTCGTGTAGATGATATCGGCGAGGTCGTCTTGGGAGAGATCGGGGGCGATATCGTAGAGTTCTTCGGATTTTTCGATAATTTTTGAGAGTTCATCGTCGGGGGCGATGGTCGAGGGATGCGTGGTGTAGATTTTTTTGAGCGAGGGGCAGTTGAGACCTTCGATTTTTTCGCGGATGGAGTCGTTGCTGACGACGGCAAGGGTGGGTTGTGAGTCGCCGAAGATGAATTCCCAGTCTTGGATTTTTTGGACTTCGTACATGGGAACGACGACGCCCCCGAGTCCGTAGGCGGCGTAGACAGTGAGGGCGAATTCGACGGAGTTATTGGCGATGATGGCGACGCGGTCGCCGCGTTTGAGGCCTTCGCGTCGGAAGATGGCGCGTAGTTTGCGCATTTGAATGTCGAATTCCGAGAAAGTCATCCACGTATAGACGCCGTTTTTTTTGACGCCCAAGAAGGGGCGTTCGCCAAAGCGATGAATGGCTCTTGCCATGAGTTGGGCAAGCGTTTTGCCTTCGAAGTCGGCGACATCGGCGCGTTTTTGTGTTTCGAGGTTTTCCATATTCGTACCAAGGGGGCGCACACGTGGTGCGCAAAAAGATGAGTTAGCGAAAAAAAAGCGCTCAAATCGTAGAATTTGGGCGCCTAGAGAGGATTGGATGCTCAGAGGGCATCGATGCGAAGTTTGGCGTCGTGAATGATGTCGACGTCGCCATATTTCTGAATGAGGGCGTTGAGGAGGTTTCGGGCATCGTCGACGAGCATGAGAGAGGCGTAGAAGTTGATTTCTTGGATCGACTCTTCGACAGTTTTTCGGTCTTGTGGAGGAATGCCGGCTGGGGCTTGTTGTTGGACGACGGGGATTTGTGTTTGCGCGACGGGGATTTGAGCCGACGGCTGGCGTGGAATGCCGACTGGGGCTTGAGGTTGCGCGACGGGAATTTGAGCCGACGGCTGGCGTGGAATGGCAGGGATTTGGCCGGATGGTTGGCGCGTGATGTGGGAGAGTTGCGCCGAGGGCGGCGAGAGCTGTGTCAGCGCTGGCGATTCGATGACGGTGGTGGGGAGATTGCCCGTTTGTCGGCGATGAGCCCCAGAACCGAAGCCGGCGGCGTTTGCGCCATTGCTGCGCGCTGTGATGGCGTGATTATGCATCGGGTCGATGCTTCGCTGCGAAGGCGAGCTTCCGAAAGCGTTGTTTGGGGTATTGGACACGGAACCCATCAGGGAGGCTGTTTCGAAAGCTGTCGAAGGTGCAGCGATGGTGGCTCGCGTCGATTGACGCGATGGGACGTGAGCTGGCGCACCTGGCGTTGCTTGCGATCGACGCATCCAAGCCGGGAGCGGCTCGGCGATGGTCGCGCTTGGAGAATGAGCCTCTTGGGGTTCTGATCCGGCGTCGCCAAAAATGCCGTCGAAAGCGTTATCGAGGTCGTTGGAGAGCGTGCGGCCGATTTGAGAAATCGAGTTGTGCGGATTGCCTTGTGCGTTGGCATGAGGCTTGGGTGGAACGCTAGGCGTCGCCGGGCGCGATGGAATCGCGGGTTGTGGAACCGATGGCGTCGTCGCCGAGCGTGGTTGGGCATAGCTCCCCGAATCGGCATGACTTCGCTGAGGCATGCCATTGAAAACGCCCGAATTTGGCCGTTGTGGTGGTTGTTGTATGCCACTGAATGCGCCCGAATTTGGCCGCTGTGGAGGTTGTTGTATGCTGCTGAATGCGCCCGAATTTGGCCGTTGTGGTGGCTGTTGTATGCCGCTGAAAACGCCCGAATTTGGCCGCTGTGGCGGTTGTTGTATGCTGCTGAATGCGCCCGAACTCGCGTGCGTGCGTTGAGCACCGGCGACGGCGACCGGTACGGCATTGGGCTGGCTGAGTGCTGGCGTACCTTGGGCAAACTGCTCGGGCGACATGTTGACCGATGGTGCGCGTCGCGGTAGCGGAGGCGGAGCTTGGAACGGCGGCTGTGAATTGACGGCGGCATTGAGCTGGGCGACGGGAATGCGCGGATTGGAAACGCCCG
>SFJG01000032.1 GCA_004555955.1 Bacteroidales bacterium
ATACCATTTTGCACGACCTGTTTTTCCAGCCTTGTCATTGGTAAATAGCTTTATTTCAGTGTTTTTATCAAAATCAGTTTCGTCAGTCATTTCTCTAACGGCAGTTGGGTTCTCCTCTACAAAATTACTTTCGATAGAGAATAGACTTCTTGGAAGAATACTATCAGCAAGAATTTTAAAGTTGCGCTTTAATATCGTGTTTGAGATTGCTTCCGAAATTTCATTATCAGAAGGATTTAATGACAATAATTCTTCACCCGGGGATTTTAAAAAGGAAATTCTATTATCTCCATTTATTGAATATACATATTCAAACACGTTATTAGTCTTACTTCTATCTTTTAACACAATTGAAATGCCATCTGCTATACCAACATCTTTGAACACATCGGTTGAAATAGGGAAGAATTTAATAAAGCGTAAATGAGGGTCGTTTATTTGTCTTAAGCCAAACTGTTCAAGACCTTTCCCGGAGCGATGAATCCATCTACCGCCGGGATATATCATAGAAGTGTATTTCCCTAGTCTATCAGAAATATTTTGAAAATAGTGAAAAATATTTGTTACCGCTTTTTGGCCATTTTCTGTTTCATGTTTTGCGGTAGTTACCTGATACGGCGGATTACCCACTACGGCGTTGAACTTCATATTGTTATCGTTTATTGCTTTCCAGAATGTTTTGCCACGAGCAACTTTTTTGATAAAGTTGTCGGGCTCGTTTTTAATTTGATTGATTAAATCCTCGAAATATCGAGTATTGACGTTGAGTTGTCGGAAGCCGACGAGGGTGCGACGAGTGATGCTCTTTGCCATCGGCGTTTTGCAAATCACAAATATATTTTCAGCCACCACCTTGCTCCACACAGCCCATTCGTCGTCGATGCTTTCCGGCTTATAGCCAATCTCGTCGAGGCGTGCTCGGTAGGCGCTATACGCCATATAGAGCGGATAAAGTCCTGTCTTTGAGTTGATTTCGAGGATGCGAGTGTCGCGGCGGAACACGTCGGCAGTCACCTTTCCGCGGTCGACGAAGCGCGGCTCGCTGAGCGGCTTTTTCTCGTCGAAGTCGGCGTCGAAGAACGTGTATCCGCCGATTGTGTCGGAGATGTGCATATTCACCACGCGCCACGGCGTCAGCACCGTTTCCTTGTCCGGGTTGCGGAACGTGGCGAAAATCTGCGTAATGCGCTCGATGCGTTGCTCAATAGAAAGTAGGTCGGCAGAGCGTACCATGTTGCGAATGCGCTTGGCAGAGGCGGTAAAAACGTCGGGCTCGTAGTATTTTTTGAATGAGTTGAACTTATTTTTAGTAACGCCGCGGGGCATAAATTCTTCCCAAGAAAGCGGGTCGATTTTGTCGGTGAAATTGTCGATGGTAATTTCTTCCTTAACGTCGTCGATTTCCGCACCGTAAATCATTAAAGGCATACGGATAGAAATGCCGCGAAGAATAGAAATCGCAGTGTCGCGCTGTTTCCGTTTTCTTTGAAGCTCTTCCCGGCGTTTTTTCTCCTCCTCGGAAAGTTCCTGGTTCGGCTTCGGCTTAGTTCCTTCCGATTCCGAGGGCTTAGGTTCTTGAGTTCCTCCGTTCACCCCCTGGTTGTTGATGTCAATGTCGTTGGGTTTCGGGTTTGCCGTAGTTGTGCCGATGATTCCTTTGAGGCCTTCGAATTTTTCAAGAGCCTTAGAGTCGAGATTCATCAACTCATTGGTGTTATAAAGATAGACGTCGTCAAAGCCGTGATTTACAACGTGTTCGATGTAGACCTTCTTGAGTTGATGCATCATAGATTCGACGTCATACTTATGCATCTTCGAGCCATCAATGCCGATAACCGGACAGAAATTGAGTAACTCACGCATTGCCTTTCGGCTTTCGTCGTCGGAGGAACTGCTGCCCGGCTTAGTCGATACTTTGGCAGCCTCGGCGAGCACTTTCAGCGTACGGTCGGGAGCAAAGTCGAACACGTAGCATTGCTCCTTGACGCGACCATTGATAGTGGCGGGCGTCTGCACGCGGAAGATGGTCTGCATATAGCCGGCTGCAGCGGTGTTGAACGAGCCGGAAAGCATCAGCACGGCGGTCCACGGCTTGACACTTACGCCGGTGGTAAGACGTCCGCAACTGAGCGTGATGGTTCGTGTCAGGTCGGGGTCATTGCCGATAGCGTTTTCCACCTCTTTGAGTGCATCTTTATAATTCTTTTCTTCGTCGCCATCACCTGCAACATTGACTACTTCGAAATGTTGGAAAACAGTGTGTTTTTTGAGCATACGTTGCAACGCAAGAGCCGACTTAACGCCCGGAACCATCCAAAGTGTGTGGCGGAAGTTGTTGCGATATTCTTCGGTCGAAAACGGATAAGCGCTTGAATTGTCTTTTTTGCAAAGCAAATTGAGAAACGAAGCAACGTCGTTTTCGTGGACAAAGTTGCCGGAATCGTTCACGCGGAAAAACTCGCGGAAGTTGAACGAAATGTCTTCATCGCGGTAACGATTGAGCAGTTTGCCGAGATTGTAGGTAAAGATGTTCATCTTCGGAAGCCCGGCGTAAGGATTCGTGTCGCCGCAGTTGTCTAAATCCCATTGCGCTTTGGCTTTTTGCTCCATAACGTAATCCCAGGTGTAGATTTGGTCCTCTTTGTAGTCGTCGAAGAGGTTGAACGGCGTGCCGGAGAGCGAAAGTTGCTTTGTTGTGGGCGATTTCGTAAGTTCGGCGATGACGTTTTTCCCTAATTGAGTCTGCGTGCCTTCGTGCGCTTCGTCGACAATCAGGCAATTCCACGAGGCGGAAAAAATTTCGTTGTTTTTATCAAATTTACCGCCGACGGTTTCAGAGCCGCGCAAGTCTTGAATCGACGCAAAATAGACGTAACGCAGAGTTTCTTCTTTTGCGCCGGCTTCGAGAATCGAAAACTTTTCGCCGCGAATTTTCGAACCGTATCGGAAATCCTCGCGGTCGTAGAAAATCTTTTTGAAGTCTTCATACCAGCCGTCGTCGACCACCGGGCGGTGTGTTAGAATCAGCGTGCGGCGGAAATTCAAGTTTTTGACCACCTGCAGCGCCGAGAGAGTTTTGCCGAAACGCATTTTGGCATTCCAAAGCATACTGTTGCCCTTTTTGAATTGCTTTACGGTTTTCTCGATGGCTTCGCGTTGCTCCGGGCGAAACACGATTGGATTATTCTTCTTCGTGATTTCGTTGGAAGTCAACGACGTGCGCCCGTCTTTTGCTGCTTTTATGGCTTTCTTTATGGTTTCGAGGTCGGTTTCGAACCATTCTTTGCCCCAATGCTCCGACTTTCGGCGACGAATTCCGCTTCGAATGAGCACTTCGTGGACAGCACTGTCGTTGAACGATTTCAACGTGCCGCCGGCGACGTACAGAGTACATTCGGTGTAGAGCAGTTCGTATTTTATGGCGGCAGTGCGAGTATATTGGTCTATGCGTTTTTTTGCCACACGATTTAGTTCGTGCGAGTTTGGCGGAAGATTGGTAATGTCGCTTCCGTCGGGCAAAGATGTTTCGCCGATTTTCAGACAGCCTTGATGCGCCTCATCGTTGATGCGGAACACATAAATAAGTCTGGGTTTCAGTGATGAATCGAAGTTCATGGCGAATTATAGTAAAGATTTGACAAAAGTTTCGATTTGTTTGTCTTTCGACTTCTTGTTCTTCCAGTCGCGAATCAGGCAATAAGTGCCGTTATGCTTGTGGACACCTCCGGTTCGACACCCCTCGCAAGGGCGAGCCACTTCTTCGGTGTTTCCGAAAATGTCGACTCCGACAGTCGGGTGTCCGCACGAGTCGGGCACAACGCAGCGCAAACCGTCCATCTGCCAAAGATTCCACGAAATGATGTAGGCAATGCTCTTAATCGACCTGTCGAGAGGGTCTTTGCCGAATTTTAGGCGGTAGTATTCGATAAACGTATAAAGAAGAGTTTCGCGAGCAATAAGCAAACTGTCACCCTGCCACTCGTAGCCGTAAGTGCTCTTGTAGGCTTCTTGAGCGGCTTCGAGCCAATCGGTGGTGGAGTCGCAATTTTCGCTCACCACGCGGAGCTTGCGGTCGAGCAAGCCGATGCGCCGTTCGATGGGGATAAACTCGCCGGTCACGGTGTCGTAGCGCGAAGCGAGATAAGGCGCTTCGCCGCAAGTTATTTCCAGGCGCGTGTCGCGCACGTAGTCTTTCCAGGTTTTTCCTTCGGGGAAGGTGATGCGGTCGGTGTTGACGGTCCAAGTATGGTCGTCGTTCTCGGTGTTGAACACGCCCTTGCGCCCGAACCAAGTGTTGTCGATAAGGTTGTTTTGAGCATTACAAATCCACGAAGGAGTGAACACCTCTGCCTTGTCTCGTGAGCGAGAAACCTGCGTTCGGCGGTCTTTGCAAGTGCGCGGCTGCACCACTTTGCCGTATTTGCCGGTGATGTTTTCCGGCATGATTTGGTCGGCATAACCGAATCCCTCGCCGAGGTGCTCATAGTCGGAAGTCGCCCAAAAAATATTCCAATCCATCCCTTTTTTGCGACTCATTGTGTGGTCTTTGAGGAGCGTTGCGAGCAATTCCGGCGAACGCTGACAAATATCGTCTTCCCTTATGTCGATTATTCTTGTGTCCATGTGTATATAATAATTGCGAAGATACGAAAAATATTTTATTAGGCTGTGCTTTTTCGGACAAAATAAGCATAGTATCTTCGCAATTGCAAGCAAAAATGTAGTGTTCCACCGCAGTGCGGCGCCTCGGTCTTATTCCAACGGGGTAGACGTGGTGATTGTGTATGTGCCGTCGGTATAATGGTAGCTTAACGATAGTTCAATCGGGAAATGTTTAGCGACAAACGAGTCGAGTTGGTCAACTTTGTAACCTTTAACGTTGAATGCCGTTTGAGTGTTGTACACGCTTGTAATAATCTCTTCATCCGTGTCGTAGAGTTGTGCAAAGTAGACGACGTCGAGTTTGAGGTCGACAGATTCGGTTTCGAACACGGCGTCGGGCTTAACATCGGCGGTAATCACCATCTTATAGTTGCCGGGAATCACCGTCAAGCGGTTCATCATATTTTGCGAATATAATGAGGTTACGGGCAATACGATGTCTTTGTTGTCGGTATAGGATACGGACATCGTCATGTCGAGGGCGTTAAGGGTGGATTCGTTTGTTTGAGTGGCGAATATGGCGTCGGCGAAAGCGAATTGCTGCGGGTTTTGGGGCTCGTTGTTGTCGTCATCGTTGCATGATGTGAATCCAATCGCTGCAACTGCAAAAAGTATTGCCAAAAGTTTTGATTTGAGTTTCATAGTTATATTGTTTTGGGTTTGTCAACTTACTGATTGCAAAGATAATAATACTTGGCAAAAAAACACCCTCACCAAGTATGAAATATTGCCGCAATTCCTTTTAATTTTGTATCTTCGCAAGCAAAAATGTCAACATTATGAGAGGAATGAGCAAGATGCTCGCGTTCTTGAAAGAATTGCGAGAGAATAATGACCGGATGTGGTTTGCCGAGCGAAAGGATTATTACAACGCAGTGCGTGCGGAATGTATCGACGAAATAGAGCGGATTCTACGGTGTGCTTCGGCGTTCGACCCGGACCTTCGCGGCGTGGCTGCTACCGATTGCATTTATCGCATCTATCGCGACATACGCTTTTCCGCCGACAAGCGCCCGCTGAAGGAGCATTTCGGCATCGTGATGGCTCGCGGCGGGCGGCGCAACCCTAATGCGCTCTACTATCTGCACATCCAGCCCGGTTGCTCGGGCCTTTACGTCGGCGTGCATCTGCCTGAGCCGGCTAATCTGAAGAAGTTGCGCATCGACATCGATGCCGGAATCGAGGAATTCGACGAAATAATGTCGGCACCGGAGTTCAGCGCGGTTTTCCCGGGGCTTGTCGGTGAGAGCCTAAAATCGATGCCCAAGGGATTTGCGAAAGATTTGCCGCATGCCGATGTGCTGAAGATGAAAGAATTTTTGGTGATGACGCCGCTCGACGACGAATTTTTTGCCGACGACAGTTGGCTCGATACGGTGGTCGGATATATGGAATTGGCAAAACCATTTAAGGATTTTCTCAACTATTCGCTTGAGTAGCACCTTGTTTCGGCAGAAAAAACCTATGCACATCGGGTGCTCTGCTGTGCATAAATGCTCGAAAACGTGCACAAATCGGCATCTGATGAGCAAAAATAAAATACACATTTTGCGACCTAATGTGCCAAAAATTAAATAGTTATAAAAGCGCGTTTCAGAGGGTGTAAGATAAGAAAATAATCGCTAAATTTGCAATTGCGAAACAAATAAAAACGATAGAATTATGGCAAAATTTCAAGGCGCAGTTGTAGTTGACGAAGAGCGATGCAAGGGATGCAATTTATGTGTTGCGGCATGCCCTACGGATACGCTCGACCTTCGGCACAAGGAGGTGAACAACCGCGGCTATCATTTCGCATACATGGTTCGCCCCGAAGCATGTATTGGTTGTGCAAGTTGTGCGCAAGTTTGTCCGGATGCCTGTATCGAGGTATATAAGGCGCGCGTACAATAATGTTTAATCTCGTTAATCCCAAAATTATGGAAGAAGAAGTAAGATTGATGAAGGGTAACGAGGCGTTGGCACATGCGGCAATTCGTTATGGAGCCGACGGCTATTTCGGTTATCCGATTACGCCACAGTCGGAGGTGCTCGAGACATTGATGGCAGAGCAGCCGTGGGAAACCACCGGCATGGTAGTTCTCCAGGCAGAGAGCGAAATCGCCTCCATCAATATGGTCTATGCAGGCGCGGCAGCCGGCAAAGTGGTGTTTACGTCATCGTCGAGTCCGGGCGTCAGTTTGATGCAAGAAGGACTATCGTATATAGCGGCGAGCGAGTTGCCTGCGCTGATAATCAACGTGATGCGCGGCGGTCCCGGCTTGGGCACAATTCAACCGTCGCAAGCCGACTATTTTCAAGCCACCAAGGGTGGGGGACACGGCGACTATCACCTCATCACGTTGGCGCCGTCGTCGGTGCAAGAGATGTGCGACTTTGTCGGTCTCGGCTGGGATTTGGCATTCAAATATCGCACGCCGGCGATTATCCTTGCCGATGGTGTTGTCGGTCAGATGATGGAAAAAGTCGTGCTGCCACCGCAGCGTCGACGCCTCACCGACGAAGAAGTGCGCCGTCGTTGCCCGTGGGCTGTCACCGGAAAAGTCGGTGGCAGAAAGCGTAACGTATGCACGTCGCTCGAACTCGAGCCGCAGAAGATGGAAGTAAACAACAACCGTTTCCAAGCAACGTATAAGCAAATCGAAGAAAATGAAGTGCGTTTCGAAGAAATCGGCACCGACGATTGCGACTACTTGATAGTAGCGTTTGGCTCGATGGCTCGAATCAGCCAAAAAACCGTCGAGATTGCACGCAAGCAAGGTATCAAAATCGGCATCCTGCGCCCAATCACGCTCTGGCCGTTCCCCAAAAAGGAGGTAGCACGCTTGGCGGCGCAAGTAAAAGGCATTTTGGTTGTCGAAATCAATGCCGGACAGATGATTGAAGACGTTCGATTGGCGGCAACCGACAACGTCAAGATTGAGCATTTCGGCCGTCTTGGCGGTATCGTGCCCACCCCTGACGAAATCCTTGATGCCTTCAAAGAGAAAATCCTCGGTTAAATAGTCTAACAACGAAAATTGTTCCAATATGGAAATCAATGATATTATAAAACCGGAAAACAAGGTATACTCGCGACCGAAGTTGCTGACCGACAACCACATGCACTACTGTCCCGGCTGTAGTCATGGCGTGGTCCACAAGCTCATTGCCGAACTCATCGAAGAGATGGGACTCGAAGAAAAGGCCATCGGCGTAGCCCCGGTAGGATGCGCAGTGTTTGCCTACAATTATATCGATATAGACTGGATAGAAGCCGCTCACGGGCGCGCTCCCGCAATCGCTACGGCAGTCAGCCGACTCTATCCCGACAATATGGTGTTCACCTATCAAGGCGACGGCGACTTGGCGGCTATCGGCACTTGCGAAACAATCCACGCTGCCAATCGCGGCGAAAACATCGCAATAATATTTATCAACAACGCAATCTACGGAATGACAGGCGGTCAGATGGCGCCGACAACCCTGCTCGGCATGAAAACATCGACCACGCCCTACGGCCGTCGCGTTGACCTTAACGGCTATCCTTTGGCGATAACCAACCTCTTGGCGCAACTCGACGGAACGTGCTACGTCACGCGCCAAAGCGTGCACTCGCCGGCTGCCGTGCGTAAGGCTAAAGCCGCCATCAAACACGCCTTCCAAAACAGCCTCGACAAGAAAGGCACGTCGGTGGTCGAAATCGTTTCGACTTGCAATTCCGGCTGGAAACTTTCGCCGGTCGATTCCAACAAGTGGATGACCGAGCATATGTTTGAGAAATATCCGTTAGGCGATTTAAAAAACGAGTAATTATGAAGAAAGAGATAGTAATAGCAGGTTTCGGCGGACAGGGCGTACTTTCGATGGGTAAGATTCTTGCCTACTCAGGCTTGATGGAAGGCAAGGAAGTGACGTGGATGCCGGCTTACGGACCCGAGCAGCGTGGCGGCACGGCGAATGTTACGGTAATTCTCAGCGACGAGAAAATCAGTTCGCCGATTTTGAACAGTTTCGACGTCGCTGTTGTGCTCAACCAACAGAGCCTCGACAAATTCGAGAGCAAGGTGAAGCCCGGCGGTGTCTTGATTTACGACAACTACGGCATACATCGCGCACCCGAGCGCACCGACATCACAGTGATATGCGTCAACGCTATGGAGGCCACTTTCGAACTCAAAAACAGCAAAGCATACAATATGGTCGTGCTTGGCGCACTGTTGAGAGTTTGCCCCGTCGTGACGATGCAGAGCGTGCTTGCCGGGCTCAAGAAGTCGTTGCCCGAGCGCCATCATAACTTGATACCGCTCAACGAGCAAGCCATCGTAAAAGGCATGTCGCTCGTCGAAGAATAAGATATAATATACTACTCGCACAATATGTGACCGGAACCGATTAACCCGAGATGGCATCGGCTCCTATGAAAAGAGTATAACTCAGTGTCCGCGTCGTTTCTCCTCGCGGACACTCTATTTTTATATGGGATACGAAATAAGCCGACCGGGGAGGGTCGGCTTTGTGTCCAGTTTGCGTTGCAGCGGTTTCTATTGCTTGGTGTATTTTACGCCGATGCAGATTTCGTCGTATTTGTCGAGGAACTTAACCAGGCTGTTGAGCGTCGACGATAGGTTGGAGAATTTCTTTGCGAGTTCTATCATCTTCTTAACATCGCCGGCTATCGACAGGGTGTTGCCCGACAATTGCAGGTAGACGGTCACTGATTTGTCGCCACCGAGTTTGGAGGCTATTTCGCTCGAGCCGAATTTGAGCGCGTACGAGCCGTCGCTGTTTTTCGATATCGTACCTTTGATACTTTTGCTGTTTACGGTCATTGTAAAGTTGCCCGAGCCGTCGAATGTGAATGCCGATTTGTCGAGCTTGAGCTTTGTGTAGTATGGCTTGAGTTTCTTCTCTACGGCTGTTGAGATGGCGGAACCTCCGGCTTTTTTGAGTAGGTCGTCCGACTTGAACATAACCGCCGGTCCGGTGGCTTTCCACGAGCCTTCGAGCTTCGATACGTCGAATTCGTCGTTGCCGATTATGCCGCTTACGACGTTGCCTATGTCGCTTCCTGTAATTTTCCCTAAAATACTTTTCAAATCGTCTGCCTTGCAAGGTTGTGCACACATTGCCGCTATGGCAATGGTCAGTAAGATTAGCTTTTTCATAATTCTAAATGTTTTATTTTATCAACGCAAAATTATCTATATTTTTTAATTTTGGCAATTAAAATTGTTATTTGGCGCTATTTTGAAGACAAATGTGTAATTTTGTGGCAAAATTTAGAAGCAATGGACGAAATTTATTACGAAGTATTAGATTTGTTAAAAACGCTGATAAGCATACCACGAGTAAGTCGCGAAGAGGCTCGAGCTGCCGATGCCGTTGAGGCGTTTCTGCGTGGGCGTGGGTGCGCCGTTCGGCGTTCGGGCAACAATGTGTGGTGTCTGAGCGACGATTTCGATGCCGCGCGACCGACGATTTTGCTGAATTCGCACATCGATACGGTAAAACCTGTCGCCGGCTGGACGTATCCGGCAAACGAGCCTACGGAGGTTGACGACCGCCTTTACGGGCTGGGAAGTAACGATGCCGGCGCTTCGTTGGTGAGTCTTATTGCGACGTTTTTGCTACTTCGTTCGTCGTCTCAGGCTTATAATTTGATATTGCTTGCTTCGTGTGAGGAGGAAGTGAGCGGCCGCAACGGATTGGAATCCGTTTTGCCTATGTTGCCGCCAATCGATGTTGCCATTGTCGGCGAGCCTACGGGAATGCATCCGGCAGTTGCCGAGAAAGGCTTGATGGTGCTCGACGGCGAAGTTTGCGGCGTGTCGGGCCATGCAGCGCGCTCGGAGGGCGTCAATGCTATCTATAAAGCGTTGCCGGTTGTCGAGCGGTTGCGCTCGTTGCAGTTCGACCGTGTGTCCGACTTCCTCGGTCCGGTGAAAATCAGTGTTACGCAGATATCAGCCGGCACGCAGCATAATGTTGTTCCTGATTTGTGCAGAATCGTTGTCGACGTGCGCACGACGGATGCCTACAGCAATGATCATACGCTGGAGATGATTCGTGCGGCGGTGCCCGACTGCCGATTGGAGCCGCGCAGCACGAGGCTTCGTCCGTCGTCGATTGCGCTCAGTCATCCCATCGTAAGTCGTCTCGTTACGCTTGGCAGAGAGCCTTTCGGCTCGCCTACGTTGAGCGACCAAGCGCTGATGCCTTTCCCTTCGGTAAAAGTAGGTCCGGGCGATTCGAGCCGCTCGCACACTGCGGATGAATATATTTGCTTCGACGAAATCCGTGAAGCAATACAACTCTATATGACGGTTCTTGACGGTCTGAGGCTCTAATACGGGTCGACGTCGTAGTAGATTTGTGCGGCTTTCATTCTGGCGTCGGAAAGCGAACTTTCGTAGATTTGTTGCAAGATTTCTTTTACGCGTTTCATCGATGCAGTGGTCTCGATTTTGAGCATTAGTTGGCGAATGTACCATTGCTGTATTTTCCCGATGGAAGGCTGCTCGGGTCCGAGAACGCGTCTGCCGAACACTTGGCGTAGCATATTTCCGTAGCGAGCGGCAATGTCGGAAAGCACATTGTCGTCGCGGTGCTTGATGTAGATGTTGATGATGCGCGTAAAGGGCGGGTAGTTGAAGTGCTCACGCTCTGCGAGTTCTTCCGCATAGTATCCGGCGTAGTCGTGGTCGGTAACGTATCGGATAATCGGGTGGTCGGGTTCGGTGGTTTGAATGTAGACCGTTCCTTGCTTGTGCTTACGTCCTGCGCGACCCGACACTTGTTCCATCATGTTGAAAGCGCGTTCGTGCGAGCGAAAGTCGGGGAAGTTGATAATGTTGTCGGCGTTTAGAATACCGACGATGCTGACGCCTTCGAAGTCGAGACCTTTAGTAACCATTTGCGTGCCCACAAGGATTTGCGTTTTTCCTTTCGAAAAGTTGTCGATAATTGCTTCGTAGCCGTTGCGGGTGCGCGTGGTGTCGAGGTCCATACGCCCGATTTTTGCTGTGGGAAAAACTTTTTCGACGTCGTCTTCGATACGTTCGGTGCCGTAGCCAATCACTTCGAGCGCCGGCTGTCGGCACGATGGGCAGAAGTCGGGCATCTTTATCGTGTAGCCGCAGTAGTGGCACACCAGGGCGTTCTGCCGCTTGTGGTAGGTCAGCGTGACGTCGCAGTTCTCGCATTTGGGTGTCCAAGCGCACTCTTTGCAGTTAATCGACGGCGAAAAACCGCGGCGATTTTGGAAGAGTATGACTTGCTCGCCGTTGCTGATGGCTTCGGAGCATTTGGCGACGAGTTCGTTGGAGAACATGCCGTGCATGGCATATCGCTTTCGTGCTTTCGTCGAATCGATAACTTTGACTTCTGGGAGTTGAATGCCTTCGTAGCGCGTGTTGAGTTCGACGAGTCCGTACTTACCGTTTTTTGCGTTGTAGTACGATGAAATGGCGGGCGTTGCTGAGCCGAGTAGGGCTTTTGCTCCGTGCATACTTGCCAGCACGAGAGCAGCATCGCGGGCATTGTAGCGCGGTGCCGGGTCTTGTTGTTTGTAGCTCGTTTCGTGTTCTTCGTCGACGATGATGAGCCCGAGTTTGCTGAACGGCAAGAATATCGACGACCGCACGCCGATGACTATGTAGGGGTCGTCGCTTGAGAGCAGGCGTTTCCAAATGTCGACGCGTTCGTTGTCGGAAAATTTCGAGTGATAAATCAGCAAGCGGTTGCCGAACACTCTCTGCAAGCGCTGCGTCAGTTGGGTGGTCAATGCTATTTCGGGCACGAGGTAGAGCACCTGAGTGCGGTTGTCGAGCGCATCTTTTATCAGGTGGGTGTATATCTCGGTTTTTCCGCTCGACGTTACGCCGTGGAGCAACACTGTGTTTTTGTCGGCGAATTGTCGGTGGATTTCGGAGTATGCCGTTTGTTGCTCGGCGGTCAACTGCTTTGGTTTAATCATGCCTGTGCAGTTGATTTCGGAAAACCTGTTGACATCTTTCTTGTAAAGTCGGAAAATGCCTTGTTCGACCATCTTGTTGAGGGTTGCCGAGGTCGTTTGGGCGCGCTTTAGCAGGTCTTGTCGCGTCACTTCCGTCTTGCCTGACGTGCTGAGCCAATGCGACATCTCAAGATAGGCGAGGAGGAGGTTTTCGCGTGCTTTTGCTCGCGACACCATATCGAAATAACGGTGCACGGTATCTTTGTCGTCGGGTTCGGCGCAGAGCTCGACGCAGACTATCGACACAGGGCGATAGTTGTCGACGATGCGCTCCGACACGATGACGGCTTCGCGCTCGAGCATTCGCGAAATGGTCGACTCTACGTTTTTAAACCCCGTTGCTTTTGAGATTTCGGCGGGAGTAAGCCGGTCTTTAGTGTAGAGGAGCGAATAGATGGTCTTTTCGCGCTCGCCCATTTCGTTGTCGGTGTCGACATAGTCGGGATTAACTTTCACTGCGGTCTCGCTTTCTACTTTCAGTCCTGCGGGAACAGCGGCTTTGAAGACGTCGCCGACAGAGCATAGATAGTATTGCGAAATCCATTCCCAAAACTTCAGCTGGGGATGTCGCAGAATGGGGTAGTCGTCGAGCACCGAGAGTATGGGTTTCGCCTCGAAAAGAGTAGGGCGGTTGTTGTGAACGTACGATACGATGCCGGTGTATATCTTTTTGCGACCGAATGGCACCAACACACGTTGCCCGACGGTCAGGCTGTCTTCGTAGCCTTCGGGGATGGCATAGGTGAATGTGTTGTAAAGCGGTAGCGGAACGATAATGTCGGCATATTTCATATCGCGACGGTGTGTTTTGCTTGTGTCGAACGATGCCGCTTTAGAACAGGTAGGTCAACCCTACTTTCCAAGTGCGGCTTTTCGACTTGAAGTTGTCCAACTTTACGGCTTGCATAGTGTTTGTAACGTCCCAAGCATAGCATGCCGAAAGCTGGTAGTTGCGGAATATTTCGACTCCGGCGCCGAGTTCTATGCCGAGGATTACCGACTTGTAGTCGAATGCTTTGATGTTGCTGTGTCCGGCGAGAATCGACATTGTCGGTCCGGCAAAAACGAACGGAGCCAACTTGCGTTCAAAGCCGTTCATACGTTGATATTTGAAGCGCAGGTGGATGGGGATGTCGATGTAGTGCAGAAGTGCTTTTTCTTCGCCGAATCCGTCGTCGCTCCACACCTTGAAGTCTTCGAGATGCAATGTTGCACCGCGTTGCGCATATTGCAACCCCAAGTCGATTGCAAATCCGATGCCCGGGATATTATATTCGCCGATGACACCGCCGAAGCCGCCTACGGATTGGTCGACGACGAACGGTTGGGTGCGGAATGTGGATTGACTCCATTTCAAGTCGGTGATAGTTGCGCCGGCAATGGCTCCCCATCGCATTTGTGCCTTGGCGCTGAATCCTGCCATGGCTATGAGAACTACAAGTAGGTAGACGATTCGTTTCATTATTCGGTTTTATAAATTTTCTGCAAAACTAAGCAATTTTTTTGCGACGGCAAAATAAATCGGCATTAACGGTAAATTCTTATGCTTTATTACCGAAAAATGCCGATTCGTATTTGTTTTTTACGAAAATTTTAGAACAAATAAGCGGCTGTTACTGTCCAATATTTGTTTTTTCCGTCGATAGATTTGTAATCTCCGTCGATGTCAATCCTTTTTACGACGTTAGTCAATCCCAAGCCGTAGCTTGCGCTAACCTGTACGTGTTGGAAGAGTTCGACACCAAAGCCGAAATTCCACGCAACGTCGTACGAGTTGTTCTTGAATAAGTCGTTGATTTTTTTATCGCTGACGAGGAATGCAACCGACGGACCGGTTGTGAGGTAGGGGCGGATAATCCGGTTGACTGCCGGGATGTTGACTTTCCATTTCAAGTTGACCGGGATTTCGATGTAGTCGCCGCCGACGTCTTCCTTGTCGCCGCTTTCCGTGAATTTTGTAGTGCGATGCACATACATTGCCGATGCGTCAAAACCGATGCCGATTCCCGGTACGGTGAATTCAACCATTGCGCCGCCGTTAAAGCCTGCGCGGTTGTCGGAGTCGAATATTGTCTCGTCGAACTTCAGCGAGTTGACGTTAATTCCGGCTTTCAAACCGAATTTGAGTTGTGCCGATGCCGGTACCGCTGCTGTAAGTGCGATAATCAATGTGATTATCGATAGGGTAAATTTCTTCATCTTTTTTATTAGTTTTCTATGTTATATGTTGCAAAAATAGTCTTAATCTTTTGCTCTGCAAACATTTTTTTGTTAAAACTTATTTTGGGCATACAACAAAGGCGCACCCACAAGTGATGCGCCTTCTGTCGGTTTATGATTTACTCGAGTTTATTTGCGGGTAAATGCTTGGCTGTAAGTTTGACCATTGTTGTCAACTACGCGAACAATGTAAAGACCCTTAGCGAGGTTGCCGATAGCCACCTTGTTGCTTGTGCCTGTTGCTACGAGAGCACCTGCTGCAGAGTAGATTCTTACATTCTTAGCGTCGACGCCATTGAGTGTCAAAGTGTTGCCTACGGCGTAAGCCTTCATTGCGCCATCGGCTGTCAAGCCCTTAACGCCTGAATCCTTTTCGCCTTTGTAGTAGAAGTAACCGATACCTTGTTTTGCTGTAACTGTCCAGATGTGAAGGTCTTTGTCTTCTACTGCATATTCAACGTCTTGCATGAAGATATTGTTTCTTGTTGTACCGAAGCCCACCGCTGTGTCATTGCTGCGCGGATAGAGTTGCGGTTCTACGCCTTCAGCGTTGATGCCGTTAGTGATGTCGGTAAATGCAAGAGCACCTTCTGCAAGTGATGTGTTAGTCTTGTTCAAGTAGGTTGCAGCTGCCATATATTTCTTTGTGCCGAATGTGATGAAACGAGCTGCAGTACTATGACCGTTCGCATATTTTGCATTTACGGTTTCGATGATTTTACCATCGGCTGCAACGTGCGTAGGAGGAGTATCTTTTGCAGTTACCCAGAACGTACCGTCGCTGTTGAGCGTAACGTCGGCAAGACCCAAGTTGCTAGAACCTAATGCTTTGGCAATGGCTACCTTGGAGTAGGTTTTCGAAACCGAACCGTTGCTAATCGGGAAGACGAGGATGTTAGTTTCGTCGCAGCACAAGAGTTTACCGTTGGTAAGGTCACCGTAGGTGTTAATCTTGCCGAGTACAAGGCTTTCGCGTTCAGCCGGTGTAAGTTCGAGGATTGTGCGTGGTGCAGAGGTGTCATTGTCCCAAATGTACACTTTGAAATTGTCGGTATTACGTGCCTGGTTGCAGAGGATAATCTTACCACCGATTGATGCAAGAGAAGATGCAGTATATTGACCGCCTGAAATGCCTTCAGTGCTCAATGTGCCGAGTTTTGTTCCTGCTTTTGCATCGAGGATAGTAATTGTTGTTGCTGCCCAAGCGTGTGCTGTGAGGACGTACAATTTGCCGTTAGCGTAAGCCACTTCGCGAGTGAACGGAGAGTTAGCGCCAACAACCACCCAGTCTGCTGTCGAAGCGTTGCCCTTGATTTCAGAGTATACCCAACCTTCGGTGAGCGATGAAACGGTGTCTTCGAAGTAGGTCTTCGGTTTTGCTGTTGCAGTAATCTTCACGGTTACGTCGGAAGCGTTAGCCGACGATGCTGTGAGGGTAGCTGTGTGTGTACCTTCTGCAGTCGGAGCGTAAGTGATGGTTATTGTACCCGAAGCGTCGGCTTTAGCAATCGAAGCTTTGTCGAGCGAGAACATATTTGCATTTGTGCCCGAGAGAGAGAGGTTGATGTCGCCTTCGAGGTTAACACCCGAAATCTTAACAGTAGCAGTCGATGTGCTGTATGCGATGCCGTCCATATTGAGCGAGCTTGCACTTGTGCTCAATGTCGGACCTGCCGGTTTGATAGATTCGGTAGAGTAATTCGGGAGCGACTTGCCTTGTGCTACGTAGTTAAAGTAGCCGAGACCTTGGTTGGTAGAGAGCACCCATGCTTCAACGTATTCGCCATCTTTAACCGATGCCAATACGCCGCCGGTTACGTTGGTGTTTTGACGATTGTCGCTGAGTTTGTCAGAGGGGAATGTACCCTTGTCGATAGGTTTGCTCCAACCGTCGCTTACGTTGAGCAGACGCATGTGACCGCCTGTGTAGTTCTTAGCCTTTTGCGCATCTGTCTGTTTCGACCAGCATTCGCCTTCCATAGCGTTGAAGTTGTTGACGAGAGCGTAGCTGATGCCGCCGAATGAGAACGACTTGAGTGAGTTACCCCAAGTAACGTCAGAGTCTACATAGTATGAACGCTTGCCGTTGGTGTCGAGGCGTGCAAGGTAGTTGTCCTTACCGTCAATCCAGTAGCCTTTGTTGTCGGGATATACGCGAGTGGATGCTTGAGTCGAAAGGTGAGTGCTACCGTCGGTTGTAACGGTCTTTACAGAAGGTGTGGTATTAACCACGCCGTTGGAGATGGTGTATTCTACAATACGAGTAGTTGCGCCATCGTCGTTAGCGAATGCGAATTTACCGCTGTTGAGTGTGCCGCTGAAGCCGATGCAGTCGCCCAGACGCGGTGCGCCGCCGAAGTTGGAAATCTCAGCAAGTACGCGAGGATTCGATTGGTCGTTGTCCCAAATGTAAAGACGAAGTTTTTCGCCGTTTGCTGCAATTGCAAGGTTGCTTGCAATAATCTTACCGCCGCATTCTTTTACGTCGCAAAGTTTCAACGTACCGCCTTCAACGCCGCCTTTGTTAAGGTTGCCGAGATCGTCGAACGTACGAGCGTTGATAACCTTGATGTCGCTGTGGTTGTATACGAGGTAAAGTTTGCCGCTAGAGTAAGCGAAGTTACGCACAACCTTGATGTCGTAGCCTTTCTCAGTTGAGTTGCCACGCTTGTCACTGATGACCTTCTTTTCAGACAGTGTCATCGGAGCCGGCTTTGTATTACCGGTAAGTTTAACGGTAACGGTTTTGCCGGCGCCGGTAATCTTAAGTTCGCCGTAGTTGCCACCGTAGTAGTGGTTTTTGTGGCAGTGCATAGATACTGTCAAAGTACCACCTGTACGTTTGTTCCACGATTTCTCGCTAACCGAGAAGTTGTTCCAGTTGCTCAACGAGTAAGATATGTCGGCAGTAAGGTTTGACGCCTTAACGTCGATGTCGAAGTACGAAACTTCAGGTTCGTAAGTGTCCGGGAAATTGTGAGACTCAGCGCTTACTGACATAGTCGGGCTGGGAGCCGGAGGAGTCGGAGGAGTCGAGCTGCCTTTGGGGTTTGTAAGGCTGCTTGAGAAGAGGCTGAGGTGGTCGTAGAAACCCATGCAGTGACCCATTGCCCAAGCCAAGAAACCGTTTTTGTTTTCAGCGTTGATTATGTTCCATTCGTTCCAGTAGTCGACGAACAAACCTTCGGAAAGCGAAGCCGGAACGTTTGAAGAACCGGTGATAACAGTCCACCCGTTTTGCTTCACGCCGCGGTTGGTAGTCGAATAGTTCGCCATACTTTTTAATTGATTAACCAATTGTGCTTGAACTTTCGAAGCCAAGCGGTTACTATTGCCGGCGCTCCAATAGTACCAAGTTTCGGTACCGTGAGCCGAGCCGTTGAATGCGTTGAGGTGCACCGATTGGAAGATGTACGGGTTCCAACTTACAGAAAGGCTGCGACGATACGAAAGCGAAACGTCGACGTTCGACGAACGTGTCATATTAACTCTACCGCCCATACCTGTGATGGTGCTCTTGATTTTGTTACAGCAGCGCAAGCAGAGAGTCGCTTCGTGGGGAGCCGAGGGACCGCTTGCTCCGGGGTCGCTACCACCGTGACCCGGGTCAAGTCCGATAAGAAATGAACCCCAGTTTTGTGCGCTTGCCGACATGGCAAGTGCAAATGCCGTTGCTAAAAATAGAACTGTCTTTTTCATAATGCTCCTGATTATTTAAGGTCGGCACTATAGATTTGACCGTCGGTATAGCAAGTGAAAACGAGTTTGCTGCCGTCGGCCGAAACACACGGATTCATTTTGATTTTGCTTGCATCGTTGGTAAGCGCTTTGAGTCCGCTGCCGTTA
>SFJG01000125.1 GCA_004555955.1 Bacteroidales bacterium
CTCAACGAATCCGACTCGCTCGGAATCGTCTACAACCGCGTATGCCGCTATCTCCACGGCCGCGACCCCAAACAGTCGCCTGTCACGATTCGCGCTATGCGCAACGTATGCAACGCAAAAGGTATTGCATATTCTTTCGGGAAAATGGGTGATTCAGCTATCTTCTATCTCCGACGAACTATCGACTACGAATTGCCCCAACGGCTGCCTCTGGCTTGGATAAACCTCGCAGACAGTTACGTTCAGCAAGGCCTTTTTGTCGAAGGCGCCGAAAGCTACCGCAAAGCGATGCATCTCAATGATTCGCTCGGAAAGGTGCTCCGTCCCGACTATATCTACTCAGGTTTGGCAATGTCCTACCTCCAAATCGGTGAATACGCCGAAGCCGAACGCTACTTCACTATGTCGGGGGATTATCTCGGCAAAATGGCCGACTACGACAAATTCTTGTACTACAACAACTTAGGTAATCTCTACTATCGCAAAGAGGACTACCGAAAAGCACATGATTACTTCCAAAAATCGTACGACTTCAGCCAACGTGTTGCCGTCAAAACCGTCGATAGCCTCATTCCAATGTACAACCTTGCCGAAGTCAACATCCTGCTTAATCAACTCGACTCTGCCGGCGTTTACCTCCGCAAAATCGAAGCAGACAACCTCGTTGCCAATTCCCCCGTGTTCAACGAGCACTTCTACACCCTGAGCATGGCTTACTACACGGCTGTCGGCGAATACGCTCGCGCTAAAGATATGATTGACCGAATGTCCGACTCCATTCTGCCGCTCGACCTACACATCATTCGCGACAAGTACATGCAGACCTACTACGAGAAAACTCGCCAATTCGAAAAGGCTTACTTCATGTCGGTCCACAACAACCACACTTCCGACTCTATCAGCGAACAGCAAGTTCGCACTCGCGTCAGCGACATTTATCTCCGATACAAGCAAGACACTACTCTTATTGCAAAACATAACGAACTGATTATCAAAGACGAGCAGCTTCATCGCTCCCACGCTTTGTGGATTAGCATTGTCGTCATTGTGTTCTTGCTGGCTGTCGGCACCGTTTTTCTTATGCAACGTCAGCGCGAGCGAATCATTGCTCGACACGTCGACAACATCGCGCGGTTGCGTATGGAAAACATCCGTAACTGCCTCGCGCCGCACTTCACTTTCAACGTTCTCAACCACGAACTGGCAAGCTACGACGCCGACGACCCGCATTCGACTAACCTTATGTCGCTCTCAAAACTCCTTCGTCAATGCGTCGAAACTTCCTCGAAGATGACCGTTACTCTACGCGAAGAACTCGAATTCGTCAGCGCCTTCATCCACCTCGAATGTGACTCGTGGGGCGACGCTTTCGTCGGTAACATCGATGTCGACCCCGAGATAAACCCCGAGGAAGTCATAATTCCATCAATGTTTATACAAATCCCTGTCGAAAACGCAATCAAGCACGGCTTGCGCGGCATCGACGGCGAGCGACGTCTTAACATCTCTTGTAGTCGCTGCAACGACGGGCTGCAAATCGTCGTTGTCAACAACGGGCTCGGCTACAAGCCGCAAATGTTCTCGTCAGGCACCGGCACCGGAATGAAAGCTATCTACCAAACTATCCTGCTTCTTAACAAGCGAAACAGCCGCAAAATTACCTTCGATATCGGCGAAGCATTCCCCGAAAGCAGCGGAAACCAGGGCACTCGTGTCCAAATTTTCGTCCCCGACAATTTCTCTTTCGCAGGTTTTTAAGTCGCAATAGTAGCTTTTTTGGTCGCTTTGGATTGCCATATAAGCCATTTGGTGGCATTTCCGCTGAAACTGCCGTTGCAAGCGTGGATTTCAATTACTATATTTGCATTAAAACTAGCGTGGATTTCAATTATTATATTTGCATTAAAACTAAAGGAAAGCATACATGAGGGAACAACCATACAATACCATCATAATAGACGACGATGATATCGCTATCGCACAACTTGTGACCGCACTTAAAGAACATCCTGACTTCTGTGTAGTCGATTCGGCGCACAACACTATCGATGGTCGCCGCAAAATTTTCGAGCATCGCCCCGATTTGTTATTTCTCGACGTTGAGCTTCCCGACGATTCCGGTATTTCGCTCCTTAACGCCATCAAGTCGAGCGTCGATTGGAATATGTGTGTCGTCTTCTATTCTGCCCATTCTCAGTACATTCTCAGCGCTATGCGCGAGTCGGCTTTCGACTTCCTGCTCAAACCATTCGAACCCTCCGAGCTCAGCGGCATTCTTGACCGTTTCAAGCAAGAATTTGCCAAACAGCAACCCACACTTAACATTGCCGGAACCGACTTGATTAAAGATAGTTTCATTGCTGCAACCATAAAAGGTTTCCGTATCATTCGGCACGACGAAATCGGGTTCTTCACTCACAAAGGTGAACGCAAGCAATGGTATGCACACCTGGTTGGTAACGAATCGCTGTGCCTCCGACGAGGCACTTCCGCGGATAACATCCTTAGTTATTCCCCGGCATTCGTCCAAATTAGCCAGTCTACTATTATCAACATCAACTACCTCGTCGAAATCTGTGGCAAAGAATGCATCTTCGCCCCGCCTTTCGACAAAGAAACAGACCTCACAATATCACGTAACTACCTCAAAAAACTCCAGCAAATCCTCAATTTGATATAGATTCCCCGCCGGATAACCTATCCGGTTGTGATAGCCAATGCGAGCACCGCAAACCCTCGTACCGTCGCCCGTATGTCCGGGCCGCAGCAAGCCGCGACCCTACTCTGCTTATTTAAACATAATACATCGCAGAAAACACCATTCGGTCGTAGGGTCGCGCCTCGGTGCGACCGGGCAGGCGTGTGGAAGTAAGGCAGGTTGCTGATTATCTACATAATACAGAGCGGTCGTATGGTCGCGCCTCGGTGCGACCGGGCATGCGTGGGTCGTAGGGCAGGTTATCACCAAGATGCAAGCTTGGACCGCAGCCGTGTCGTAGATACGGCTGTGGTGGCTGTCTCGGAGAGACTGCAATCGTGGTAAACCCCACGCTCAGCATCGGAGAAGAGCACCGCGACGAGGTCCGACCTATTCGCGACCACGACCGAACCACTCCGAGGTTCGTGACCGTGTATGTAGGGGCTCCCCCCATGTTAACCCTCTCCGAGGCTAAACATGGGGTTTACCACAACCTGCGCGTCTCCGACGCTCAGCATCGGCATCGTATCTTCGACACGACGCCGATGTCCACTCTTACCTCTTACCTCATCACACTCGTCCACACATCCTCACGAGCGATGCAACTCTCCACCGCAGCCGTGTCGTAGATACGGCTGTGGTGGCTGTCTCGGAGAGACTGCAATCGTGGTAAACCCCACGCTAAGCATCTCCGATGCTGAGCGTGGGGACAGAGCTGCCGAGTAGATAATCGAGCTTCGGAGATGCTCGGTTGTGATAGCAGATTTGCACGCGAGTCACATTCCGTCCGCGCGGTCATCGCTCATCGGTCATCGTGGAGCGTGGAGCGTTTATCGTGTGATGTCAGCATCTCGTCCCTCGTTCCACGTCCCACGTTCCACGTCCCACGTTCCACGTTCCTCTTACCTCTTACCTCTTACCTCTCCACTCTCTAATACTTAAATGTGCTGCCGCCAAGGAATTCACGCAGCAGGCTGTTCGCCGGCACTTGCTCCGCACGGATAGGCTTGAAATAGCTCAAGAACTTCAGCAGACGGTATGCCTCCGCATATTCCGGCACGTTGTGCGGCACCTGGCGCAACACCGGCTCCGCATATTCTTTCATCACCGCCAGTTCGAACAGCAGCGACGAGTTGAACATCGCGTCGGCATTCTCCTGGTAGGGGAATATCCACTTCTCCTCGCCGCGACGTACGCTCGGCCAACGTCGCATCGTGTCGAGAGCCGACGTGCCGCGATATTTCGCATCGCGCACAATCCGTCGAAGCAGCCGGTTGTCGGTTGTCGGTATCCAGTTGTGGTCGTCGATGGTGATTGTTGTTAGCGCCGATACGTAGACCTTAAACTTCTGATAGTCGGGAATTTGTGCCGTCAATTCCGGGTTTAGCCCGTGGATGCCTTCCATAAGCAGTATCGAGCCTTCCGTGAGTTTCATCGTGTTTCCTTTGTAGACGCGCCGACCCGTGGCAAAGTCGTAGGTAGGCAGCGCAACTTCCTTGCCGGCAATAAGTTCTTGCACGTCATGGTTGAACAGTTCCAGGTCGAGCGCATATAGCGATTCGTAGTCGTAGTCGCCGTTTTCGTCCTTCGGCGTATGCTCGCGGTCGACGAAATAGTTGTCGAGCGATATCATCTGCGGACGTATCAGATTGGCGAGCAGTTCTACCGACAGGCGCTTCGTTGTGGTCGTTTTTCCCGACGACGACGGTCCGGCGAGCAGCACGACGCGTGCGCCGCCTTCGTGGTAGCGCTCCGCGATTTGGTCGGCAATTCGTCCGATGGCTTTCTCGTGAAGCGTCTCGGCGAGCGTGATGAGCATCCCTACGTTGCGCGGCTTGTCGGTCGCTGCCCGGTTGAGCGACGGAACGTCGTCGACGCCAAGCACGCGGTTAAACTTGATGTAGTCGGTAAATGCTCGGAACATCTTTTTCTGCTCGATAGGCTCGCATGCCTTCGTGGCGTCGCCCGAGAAGTCGGGAGGAAGAAGCAACATCCCGTCTTGGAATGCGATAAGGTTGTAGATTGAGATATAGCTCGTGTCGGGTGCCAGTTCGCCGTAGGTCACGTCGACGATGTCGTCGAGTTGGTGATAGTCCGTGTAGACTTCCTCGCTCGAGCGTAGCAGTTCCGCGCCGTGTAGGTTGCCTTTTGCTTCGAATTCGGCAATTACGTCGGCTGTCAACTTGCTGCGTCGCTGCAGTGGCATCGCTGCCGCTACGATTTCGTCCATACGCTGCTTGACGCGTGCCACTTCCTCGGCGCTGACCGTCTCGCCGTCTTTGAACTTGCAGTAGTAGCCGCGCGACACCGCATGCTTGATGCTCAGCGTGCGCGTCGGCCATATGTCGTGGACGGCCTTGACGAGTATCAGGCTCAGCGAACGTACGTACAGACGTCGCCCCGACGGATGCTTATAGTCGACAAATTCTATTTTCTTGGGCATAAACACCGGATAGGTCATGCCCTCCGTTTTGTTGTTTACGTGGGCGCAGATGGGCGTAAAGTCTATCTCTTCGCGAACTTGCTCGTAGATTTCTTGGAGCGTTGCACCGCCCTCTACGTCGATGTAGCGACCCAAATTATCGCAGTAGATTTCTATCGTTTTCATGTGTTTACAGGTTTTTGATGTAACAGCGGCGGCGCTTGTGTTGGCGTGGCTCGAAATACTGCCATTGCGCCTGCACTTTGGCGTTCAGCTCGAGCTCGGGATTGCTCTCGGCATATTTGAATCCGTGCTTGTTGAAGAGTGGTATCAAGTCGGCAAAGAGTAGGGCGTTGACGCCTTTGCTCTGATATTCGGGCTTCACTGCCACCAGCAGAAGGTCGACCGTGTCGGTCTGATTCAGGTAGAGCGCTCGTGCCAGGTGATACCATCCGAACGGCAGCATCTTACCCTTTGACTTTTGCAGCGCTCGCGACATCGACGGCAGGGCAACCCCGATGGCTACCAGTTCGTCGTCGCTGTTGCGCACAGTCGTCAGCAAGTCGAGTCGAAGAATACGGATGTAGTATTTCACGTAGTGGTCTATCTGGCGGTCGCTAAGTTTGACAAATTCAAACAAGTCGGCATACGCCTCGTTGATTAGCTCGAACAGCGGACGCCCGATTTCGGATGCCGCCTTTTTTGCACTCGTGTACTTCACTATGCGCAGTCCGTATTTCTGCTTGACAATTTCGGTGATGCGCTGATGCTTTTCGGGCACTTCCGCCGGCACTTTCAGGCTGTATTCAACCCAGTCGGCTGATTTCGTAAAGCCCAAGCGCTCCATATGCGCAGGGTAGTACGGATAGTTGTAGATTGTCGCCATCGTCGACAGTTCGTCGAACCCCTCGATGAGCATACCCTCGTAGTCCATATCCGAAAAGCCTAACGGACCGACCATCGTCGTCATTCCACGGCTGCGACCCCAGTCGGCGGCGGCGTCGAACAGAGCTTTGCTGACCTCCTCATCGTCGACGAAGTCCACAAAGCCGAAACGAAGAGTCTTCGTGCCGTGCATCTCGTTGCCACGTCGATGGATTATTGCTGCGATGCGTCCTACCGGCTTGCCATCGCGATACGCCATAAAGTATTCTGCGTCGCAGAAATCGAAAGCCGGGTTGAAACTCGGCGACAGCGTGTTGACATCGTCGCTTATCAACGGCGGTACAAAGTATTGATTACCCTTATACAAGTCCACGCCAAACTCCACAAACTTGCGCAATTCCTTCTTCGTTTTTTCTATAATTCTTATTTCAAGCATTTCTAATCGGTTTTGACTTCAAAATTACACATTTTTCACAAAATTCAAAAGCGAAACCGACAAACTCACCTTTATCT
>SFJG01000126.1 GCA_004555955.1 Bacteroidales bacterium
GTGGTGGGGTGTGCATCTGTCCCCACCTAGCCGCAAGCGGCAAGGTGGGGTTAACCGAGTGCCGCAAGCTCTCCAAGCTTGCATCTTGGCGTTATCGAGTTTCTCGTCCCACTCTCCACTCTTACCTCTCCACCGCTCAATACTTTCCGGAGCGGATGCGGTAGAGCGTTTCCTTGGTGATGTTGAGAAACGACGCCAGTTGCGTCAGCGACACCGCTTCGAGTATCTGCGGATACTTATTCAGCACCCACCGATAGCGGTCGGGAGCCTCCAAGCGCAGCATATACATAACCTCTTCCATATACTGAACATGCTCTATCATCGCCAGGTTGACAAACAGCATAAACTCTCGTGTGTCGAGCAGCGGCAGATGCTCCCGCGCCACGTCGCGCTGTGTGATGTAGCAAATCTCGGTATCGGCAAGAAACTGGATGAATATCTTCTCGCCTTGTCCGCGCACGGTCAGAGGTGGCAGAATGAACTGGTCGTTGAACGAAAACGAATAGTTGTACTCACGACCTTTATAGATATAGTACGTGCGGGCAACGCCGTTGATTACGTAGAACCTGTTCTGTAGCAACTCGTTATGCCCGTCGACGATGTAGCCTTTCGGGTAGATTTTATAGGTCAGATGCTCGCGAATCAACTGCTCTTGGTCGCCGGTGATTTTGAATATTCTGCGAAGGTCGTCGAAAAACTTCAGCGGACGGTCGCAGTTATCTATCGGCAAGGATATCGGAAATTTTTTTCTTGACATTGTTCATTAGCCATGATGGGGTTGACGTTGCGCCGCAGATGCCGATGGTCGATATGCCGTCGAGCCATTCGGGTAGGATATCGTCTTCGCTGAAGATGATGTGTGTGTTCGGGTTGGCTGATACGCACTCGTTGAAGAGTATCATGCCGTTGCTGCTCTTGCGGCCGCTGACGAATAGCACCAACTCGTGCTCGGTGGCGAAACGCCGTATCCGCGGCATTCGGTTGGCTACCTGGCGGCATATCGTGTCGTGGCATTCGAACGACGCTTGCGGTCGGCGACGACGTATCTCTGCCTCGATTTGCTGCAACCCTTCGAGCGACTTCGTGGTCTGCGAGTAGAGCACGATGTCGCGGCTGAAATCGATATTATCGACGCCTTCCACGCCTTCCACCACGATGGCATTGCCGTCGGTCTGTCCGACCAAGCCGTTCACTTCGGCGTGTCCGAGTTTCCCGTAAATCACGATTTGCGGCCTGCCGGCTGCCGAATACGACTTCTTGATGCGCTGTTGCAGTTTCAAAACCACGGGGCACGTGGCGTCGATGATTTCTATGCCGTTCGCTTTGGCTATGCGATAGGTTTCCGGTGGCTCGCCGTGGGCGCGTAGCAGCACTTTGACGTCATGTAGCCGGCGCAGTTCGTCGTGGGTTATTGTCACTAACCCTTTCTGTTTCAGCCGTTCCACCTCTTTGGAGTTGTGCACAATGTCGCCCAGGCAATAGAGTTTGCCCGACTTGTCGAGTTCCTCTTCTGCCTTGCGGATTGCCGAAACAACGCCGGGGCAGAAGCCGGAATCCTTGTCGATTTCGATGCGAACTGCCATAGCGCTACTGCTTTTCGACAATTGAATTATAGAGGTCGATGAGCCAACGATTCTGCTCGTCGATGCTCATATTGGAGTTGTCGAGTTCGACGGCATCGTCGGCGCGCCGCAGCGGGGTCTCTTCGCGGTGGGTGTCGATGTAGTCGCGCTCGCACACGTTTTTATATACGTCTTCGTAGGTCACTGTCGTATCGCCTTTGGCGCGTAGTTCGTCGTAGCGGCGGCGTGCGCGGGTCTCCGCCGACGCGTTGACGTAGACTTTCATCTCAGCGTGGGGAAACACCACGGTGCCGATGTCGCGGCCGTCCATTACGATGCCGCCGCCGGCGCCCATCTGCTGCTGTTGACGGACAAGCGCATGGCGCACAAACGGCACGGCTGCAACGATGCTTACTTTCGACGAAACGGGCATTTGGCGTATTTCTTGCTCAACATTGCGTCCGTTGAGCATCGTCACCGAACGTCCGTCGGCGTCGACGGCAAACGTGATGGCGATGTCTCCCATCCGGCGGCGCAACTCTTCCTCGTTGAGCGTCGTTCCCTCGAAGAGCCCGTTCTCAAGGCAGTAGAGCGTCACGGCGCGATACATTGCTCCCGTGTCGATATAGGCATAGCCGATGCGCTTGGCAAGGGTCTTTGCCATTGTACTTTTGCCCGACGACGAAAAACCGTCGAAGGCTATTGTGATGCGTTTCTTTTCCATTACTATTTAAATTCGTAGAGATTCGTTGAAAAATTGACCATAAACGTCGTGCCGCCGATGTGGGGCTGCGCGAAGGCTATGCCAACGCGTAGTTTCTGCGTGTTTAGCCCGGCTGCCGCCGAAAAGCCCGACAGGAAGTTGCGCGACGCGGTGGTCATGTCGGTCTTGGTCTTATGATTGTACCCCAAACCGATGTAAAACTTCTCCGACGGTGCGTATTCGAGGGCGAATATCAGGTGGCGAAACAGGTTGCTCGTAAAATTTTCTTTGAGTTCGAGGGCGGAGTTGGGGTCGTTGTCGTCGACGCGCTTATAGTAGGGCAACTTCCACTTGGTAAGGTTGTTAGCCGTGATTGACACGCGAAACGGTCCGTTGTGGAGCGACTGAGTGTAGCCCAACTGTATGTCCCACGGCAGCCGGTCATAACTGTCGGCAAAACGCTTAACCTGACCGCCGAGATTCTTGGCAACCGCCGACAGCGACAAGTCTTTGTCGGGATTATAGTAGTTCACGCCAAGGTCTACGCCGATGGCAAAGGCGTTATATTGCTCATAACTCGACTGTATCATCTTTATCGACGCACCGCCGCGCACGCGTTCGCTCAAGTCGTGGCTATACGACCCGGTAACGACGATGTCGCGCGGATTGAATGTACCGGTTTGTATGCCTGCCTCGTCGTAGCCGTCCATCTTGCCGTAGCCGAAATACTGCACCCCGGCTGCCCAAGCGGCTCGTTCGCCCGCCTCTTTGCCGAATCGCACCGACGCATAATTGCTACCGCCAAGGTAGCGCATATAGCTGAATCCCAGCTGCATATCAACTTCCGAGCCCAACAATGCCGGGTTTTGCTCGTAGAGGTTGATATCGTCGTCGATGATAGATATATTTGTCCCGCCGAGACCGTATGCGTGGCTCGACGTCGTAGTGTTCAAGAAGTTATACGCTGTCCGACCGTCCTGAGCAAACACCCGGAACGGCAGCGTAAACATCAGCGACACAACAAGATATGTCAGAATTCGTTTCGTCATTTTTCCTGTCGGCAATGATTTGCCTACTAATAATAACGCAAAAACACCCCAATTAGTGTGTTTTCAACATAAAAAAGTAGCGAGCGGAAGAAACACCATTCCGTCGTAGGGTCGCGCCTTGGTGCGACCGGGATGACGCGGTGAAGATAATTGGGTTAGCGTCAAGATGCAAGCTTGGAGAGCTTGCGGTACTCGGTTAACCCCACCTTGCCGCTTGCGGCTAGGTGGGGACAGCCTGAAAATAAAAAATCAATGAGCTAAGCTCATTGCCACTGCTAAGTCGGAGACTTTGCAAAGCGAAAATCGGGTTTGGCATAGCGGAGCAAATCGGAGCGAACGGGATGACGCGGTGAAGATAATTGGGTTATCGCCAAGATGCGACCTCACCACTCTTACCTCTCGTTATCGCCAAGATGCAAGCTTGAACCACTGCCGTGTCGTAGATACGGCAGTGGTGGCTGTGCCGGAGGTACAGCGATTATGGGTAACGCCGGGCATGAGCCGATCCTCCCCTCGTCACACTC
>SFJG01000033.1 GCA_004555955.1 Bacteroidales bacterium
AGAGGTAAGGTCGGCGATGCTTGGAATCGACACGGCGGTTTTGGGCTTGGTGTTAGTCTGAGGCTTTGGGAGGTCGATATTGACATGAGGAGCGCGAGTGGCGTCGCGCAGCGCGGCTTCGATAGAGGCGTTAATCTGCGGAGCCGGAGCAGCGGGCTTAACCGGAGCGGGTTGCGGTGCGGCGGCAGAGTATTGCGCCGATGGTTGCGGTGCGGCGGGCGCTGTTGACGGTGCGGGCGATGGCTGACGGGACGTCTCTATTTTTTTTAAGCCATTTCCTTGTTGGGGAGATGGCTGCGGATCGGGAGCGTTGAGTTGACAGATTTTAATTAGGGTTAGTTCGACGAGCAACTGCTTGTTTGTTGCGTCGCGATAACTCAAGTCGCAGGTGTTACAGAGGGAGGTCGAGCGCGAGGTAGATGAAACGGAGCGCGCACCGGCTCGACTGAGCGCGGAAACGGTCGGCGATGTCGCCGGTAGCGTCAAGGAGCGATGCGAGTCGGTCGGAATGCGCCATGAGGAGTTCACGGAAATGGTTAGCCAAACCGTTGATGAAAGTTTTGCCTTCGAAGCCGTGATTGCGGACGTCGCGATAGACGAGTAGCGCATCTTCGACGTTAGCGTCGAGGAAAGCGTCGACGAGGCGGAAATAGTAGTCATAGTCGAGGATGTTAAGATTGTCGATAACGGCTTGGTATGTTATGTTTCCGTTCGACGAAGCGGCAACTTGGTCGAAAATCGAGAGAGCGTCGCGCATTGCGCCATCCGACTTTTGCGCAATGATGTTCAGCCCGGCAGGCTCGGCAGAATAGCCCTCGCAGTCGGCGACGTATTGGAGTTGCTCGGCGATGTCGGCAACGGTAATGCTCTGGAAATCATACTTTTGGCACCGCGAGAGGATAGTTGGCAAAATCTTGTTTTTCTCGGTTGTGGCGAGGATGAAGATGACGTATTCGGGCGGTTCCTCGAGAGTTTTGAGGAATGCGTTAAATGCGGCAGGCGAAAGCATATGGACCTCGTCGATGATGAAAACGCGGTATTTTCCGGTAATTGGCGGAACGAGCACTTGGTTGGTAATCTCGCGGATGTCGTCGACGGAGTTGTTCGAAGCGGCGTCCATTTCGATGATGTTAAGCGAGCGTTGCTCGTTGAAAGCACGGCAGGATTCGCACTCGTTGCAAGGCTCACCGTCGGGCGTCAGATGCTCGCAGTTGATGGCTTTTGCAAAGATACGCGCAGTGGTAGTTTTGCCGACACCGCGTTGCCCGCAAAAGAGATAAGAATGAGCGAGACGACCGGTTTTGACGGCGTTTTTGAGAGTTTCGCTCAGGGCATGTTGCCCGACGATGGTTTTAAATGTCGAAGGGCGGTATTTACGGGCAGATACGATGTATTTCTCCATAGTCGTTAACGAGGTTGATTGAGTAACAAAGGTAAATAAAAATCGTCAAACGGAGGCAAAAATAAGGTGGAAAAGCGAAAAAAATTGAATTTTTTTTGCAGAAAAGGTCGATAGTTTTTGCAAAACCGAAAAATTGTATTACCTTTGCGGAGCAAAAGGAAAGGGCGAATACCAGAGTGGCCAAATGGGGCAGACTGTAAATCTGCTGGCTTATGCCTTCGGTGGTTCGAATCCATCTTCGCCCACCATTTCCTCCTTAAATTACGCGGAAGTAGCTCAGTTGATAGAGCATCAGCCTTCCAAGCTGAGGGTCGCGGGTTTGAGCCCCGTCTTCCGCTCAAGAATAGTGTTGATAGATTTCTATCAGCACTTTTCTTATTTTTAGGTGTAATGGCTTCGGAGGCGTGGGAAATCGACTTGGGTTGTGTGTTGCAAAGTCTCCGACTTAGCACGGACAATGAGCAAAATCTATGCAATTTAGCTCATTGTAGTCTTGGAGGGTGCATCTCATCCCCACCTAGCCGCAAGCGGCAAGGTGGGGTTAAACGAGTGCCGCAAGCTCTCCAAGCTTGCATCTTGGTGATAACGATGGGATGAGGTAAGAGTGGACGAGGCCCGGTCGCACCAAGGCGCGACCCTACGTCCGCTCCGTATTATGTAGATAATCAGCAACCTGCCTTACATCCACACGTCATCCCGGTCGCACCAAGGCGCGACCCTACAACCCACGCCTATCCGGTCGCACCGAGGCGCGACCCTACGTCCGCTCCGTATTATGTAGATAATCAGCAACCTGCTTTACATCCACACGCTGAACGCGAACCGTTCGGGGTTGCGAACTTTTGACGAGGGAAATACGTTATATCATTGTTGCTTAACGAATTGTTCTAAAAGTTTTATTTCTTGGTAATATGTGTTTGTAGATTATGTTTTTTAGCATATTTTACCACGTGATTAGTAAAATTTATGATTTATATCATATCCAGAATAATCAAAAACTGAGTAACTTTGCGAACAATTATTGGAGATAAAGGTATAATAGTTAAGAAATAAACAACATAATAAGAAAAAATACTTATGAACAAAAGACTAATCGAGATGCCGCTAAAGTCAATAGCATTGATAGGCATCGCCATGAGTGTGGCAATCGTATCGTGTGGCAAAAAGGAAGGTCAGCAGCAGCAACAAGCAGCGCCCGACATCGCAGTTGTAACGGTACAGACGAGCGACGCCGAATTGGAGTCGGCATATCCATGTATTATAAAAGGTAAGAAAGACGTAGATATCCGTCCTCAAGTGTCGGGATTTATCACGAAAGTATGCGTAGACGAGGGACAACACGTCAGCGCGGGTCAGACACTGTTCATTATCGACCAGGTTCAATTTGAGGCAGCCGTACGTCAGGCAGAAGCAGCGGTAGCGGTGGCACAAGAAAGCTATAACAGTTCGTTGATAACGGCACAAAACAAGCAAAAATTGTATCAAAAGAACATCATCAGCGAATATGAGAACCAGTTGGCACAAAACAACTTGGCGATGGCAAAATCGCAACTCGCACAAGCGCAAGCAGGTCTAACGTCGGCGCGTAAGAACTTGTCGTATACGGTAGTAAAGGCACCGAGCGCAGGCTATGTAGGAGCCATCCCCAACCGAGAAGGTTCGTTGGCATCGCCGTCGTCGGCAACGCCGTTGACAACGGTGTCGGACATTGATGAGGTGTACGCGTATATCTCGTTCAACGAGCACCAAGTGTTGGAGATGACCGAAGGCGGAAAGAAGTCGTTGTCGGCAGCAGTAGCAGCACTTCCGGCAGTGAAACTTCGCCTTAGCGACGGCACGGACTATCCCCTTCCGGGCAAGGTTTCGACAGTTACGGGCAATATCGACAACATGACCGGTTCGGCGTCGGTACGCGTACTGTTTAAGAACCAAAACGGCATGCTTCGCAGCGGTTCGACGGGCTCAATCGTGTTCCCTGTACATCAAGCAAACGTAATACAAATACCGCAAAACGCCACTACCGAAATTCAAGACATTCGCTATGCATACGTAGTTGGCGACTCCAACAAGATAGAAGCGCGCGCCATTCAGGTGTTGTCGAACAACGACGGCAAAAACTTCGTAGTGACCGACGGACTTAAAGCGGGCGAACGCATCGCCGTAGAGGGTGTGGGTATGACCGTTCGTGCGGGTACTGTAATCAACCCGGTCGACGCAGCAAAGCGCGAGGAGCAAAAGGCACAACAGCAACAAAAGTAATCTCGATTCTAACAATCACAAACGACTATGAAACTTGATAATTTTATAAACCGTCCGGTGCTTTCGACGGTAATCTCAATATTCATTGTGATATTGGGTATTGTGGGGTTGCTGTGGCTGCCCGTAACGCAATATCCTGACATAGCACCGCCGACCATTAGCGTGTCGACGACCTACACCGGTGCCGACGCCAAGACAGTGCTCAACTCGGTGATAGCCCCAATCGAGGAGCAAATCAACGGTGCGCAGGGCATGACCTATATCGAATCGACAGCGACCAACACCGGTAGTGCAAACATCAACGTCTACTTCAAGCAGGGCTTCGACCCCGACATGGCAGCCGTCGACGTGCAAAACCGCGTGGCAAAGGCGCAAAACGTGCTCCCCGCCGAGGTAACCAAGGTGGGCGTAATCACGCAGAAACGTCAGACGTCAATGTTGTTGGTATTTGCGCTCGTGTCGCCCGACAACCGTTATAACGATGAGTTTATCGAAAACTACATGAAAATCAACGTCATCCCGCAGATACAACGTGTATCGGGTGTGGGTGATGCGATGGTGTTCGGCGCCGACTATTCGATGCGTATCTGGCTTAAGCCGGACGTAATGGCGCAATATCACTTGATGCCTACCGACATTTCGGCAGCGCTTGCCGAGCAAAACATCGAGGCGGCACCGGGTCAGTTCGGCGAAAACGGCGACCAGTCGTTCCAATACATCATGCGCTATAAAGGTCGTTTGGTAACGCCTGAAGAATTCGACAAGATAGTAATTCGCGCGCTCGACAACGGCGAAATTCTTTACCTCAAAGACATAGCCGACGTAGAATTGGGCCGCTTGAGTTACGGCTTTAAGAATAAGAACAACGGCACTAACGCCACATCGGCAATCATCTTCCAGACAGCAGGTTCGAACGCAACCGACGTGGTCAACGGCGTACTTGCCGAACTCGACAAGTGTACGGAGAGCCTTCCGGAAGGACTTGAATTCAACGTGTCGATGAGTGTGAACGACTTCTTGTTTGCATCAATCGAAGAGGTGCTCAAGACGCTTATCGAGGCGTTCTTGCTCGTGGTACTTGTGGTGTATGTGTTCTTGCAAGACTTCCGTTCGACGCTCATCCCTGTGATAGCCATCCCGGTAGCGTTGATAGGTACGTTCTTCGGACTTTATCTTATCGGTTTCTCTGTTAACCTTCTTACCCTCGCCGCACTTGTGCTTGCCATAGCCATAGTGGTCGACGACGCCATAGTGGTGGTGGAGGCGGTGCACGCCAAACTTGATGAGGGCTACACGAATCCGCGTACGGCAGCCATCGACGCCATGCGCGAAATCGGCGGCGCCATCATCTCGATTACGCTGGTCATGATGCTCGTGTTTATTCCCGTGTCGTTCATGCCCGGTACGTCAGGTGTGTTCTACCGCCAATTCGGTCTGACAATGGCAATCGCCATCGGACTTTCGGCACTTAACGCGTTGACGCTGTCGCCGGCGCTGTGTGCGGTGTTCCTCCGTGCGCACACGAGCGAAGAGGAGACCGACGAGAACGGTCGCCCCGTGAAGAAAAACATCGTAAAGCGCTTTGTACACAAGTTCCACTCGGGCTTCAACGTGATGTTCGACGCCGTGTTGAAGAAATATAAGAAATACGTACAATTCTTCATCAACCACAAGGTGACGTCGTTTGGCATCGTCGGCGCGAGCATCGTAGCGCTTGTAATGATGATGATGACCACGTCGTCGGCATTGGTACCGACCGAAGACACCGGTGCATTCTTCTGTATGCTCAACATGCCGCCGGCAACGTCGCTCGAAAAGACCGAGGCAACGCTCCACAAGATGGACCAAATCCTCGCCCAAATACCTGCCATCAAGACTCGGAACATGATTCTCGGCTACAGTTTCATCGCCGGACAAGGTAACACCTACGGTACGTTTATCATCAAGTTGAAAGACTGGGAGGAACGTTCAAAAGACGAGAGCGCCGAGAAGATTGTAGGGCAAGTCTATATGATGATGAAGAAAGAAATCAAGGACGGTAATGTGGTAGTATTCCAGCCGCCAATGATTTCGGGTTACTCCATCACCAGCGGTTTCGAAATCAAACTGCAAGACAAGACGGGTGGCGACATCAACAAGTTCTACGAAATCACACAAGGCTTCTTGGCGCAACTTAACGCGCGCCCGGAAATCCAGATGGCATACTCGACGTTCAACCCGACTTATCCGCAATATATGGTCGACGTCGACGTAGAGAAAGCTAAACAAGCAGGCATCTCGCAAAGCACCATCCTGACCACTCTGCAAGGCTACTACGGAGGTATGTATGTGTCGAACTTCAACCGTTTCGGTAAGTTCTACCGCGTGATGATGCAAGCCGACCCGAATTCTCGTATTTCGCCGGAAACACTAAACAAAATCAAGGTACGCAACGGCAACGAGATGGCGCCTATCACCAACTTCATCAAGTTGCGCCGCGTCTACGGACCTGACTTGTATACTCGTTTCAACCTGTTTACGTCGATTGCCGTGAGCGGTACGCCGAATCCGGGCTACTCAAACGGAGACGCCATTGCCGCCGTTCGCGAAGTGGCAAAACAAGCACTTCCGCAAGGCTACGGCTACGAATTCTCGGGAATGTCGCGCGAAGAGGCGGAAAGTTCGCCGATGTCGACGGCAATCGTCTTCGGACTCTGCTTGCTGTTCGTCTACCTGCTTCTTTCGGCACAGTATGAAAGTTATGCACTGCCGTGGGCGGTAATCTTCTCGATACCGTTCGGCTTGATGGGCTCGTTTGCGTTTGCCAAGATGTTTGGCATCGACAACAACATCTACTTGCAAATCGGTTTGATTATGCTTATCGGTCTGTTGGCGAAGAATGCCATCCTTATTGTAGAGTTTGCACTCGAGCGTCGCCGCACGGGTATGAGCATCACGGGCGCCGCCGTAGCAGGCGCAGCAGCACGTCTTCGCCCGATTTTGATGACCTCGTTGGCACTGATTATCGGTCTGCTTCCGCTGATGTTTGCCAGCGGTGTAGGCGCTAACGGTAACAGTTCGCTCGGTACGGGCGCCGTTGGCGGTATGCTTGTCGGCATGATTCTCCAAATCTTTATCGTTCCGGCATTGTTCGTGATTTTCCAGAAGATTCAAGAAAAGATTTCGCCAATCAAGTGGAAAGACACGGTAAACACAGAGATGCAAGACCAGATTGACCAATATAATTATTAATCAGAACATTATGAAGAATAGATTTATAATGGCAGCAATAGTGGCGGTAGTCGCCGCCACTATGAGCAGCTGCCACATATATAAGAAATATGAATTGCCGGAGGAAGGCATCTCGAAAAGCGTCGTCGAAGCTCGTCAAGAGCCGGTCGACTCGCTCGCCTTGGGCAACTTGTCGTGGGATAAGGTGTTCACCGACCCGCAACTGCAAGCGCTCATCCAAATCGCACTCGACAAGAACGTCAACCTCCAAAACGCACACCTCAACGTCGAAATGGCTAACGCCCAACTGCTGGGCGCCAAGTTGAGCTACGTGCCGCAATTGACGTTCTCGCCCAACGCGGCAACGGCATCCTACGGCGGCTCGAGCATCTCGAAGCACACATGGTCGTATCAAATCCCCGTCAACGCAAGTTGGCAAATCGACCTCTTCGGCGGTCTGCTCAACAACAAGCGCAACGCACAAGCATCGGTCGAAGGCGCTAAGGCATACGAACAAGCGGTACGCACGCAAATCGTTGCCGGCGTAGCCAACTGCTACTACACGCTGGTGATGCTCAAACGTCAACTACGCCTTGCGCAAGAGACATCGGCGCTTTGGGGCAAGAGCGTGCAAACCATGCAAGACCTCAAAGAAGCCGGACGCTTCAACGAAGTAGCCGTCGTGCAAAGCCGCGCCAACTACTATGCCATCCAGGCACAAATTCCGGCGCTGGAGATGAACATCCATGAGGTGCAAAACGCACTGTCGCTGATGCTCAACTCGCTGCCTAAAGAATGGACCATCGACGAAAACTATCAGCCCGTCTTCCCGAAATATATGGAAAACGGCGTGCCGATGAAATACTTGGCATCACGCCCCGACGTAGTAGCCGCCGAAAAGCAATTTGCCTCAGCCTACTACGCCACCAACAGCGCCCGCGCTGCCTTCTACCCCGGCTTGACAATCTCTGCCGGCGGCGGTTTCACCAACCTGCTCGGCTCGGTAATCCAAAACCCGGGACGCTGGTTCTACCAGATAGCTGCATCGCTCGCCACGCCGCTCTTCCGCGCGCAAAACATTGCAAGCCTAAAAGCAGCCAAAGCGAGTCAACAACAAGCGTTGAACAATTTCGAGTATACCGTGCTCAGCGCCTCGTCGGAGGTTAGCGACGCACTGGTTGCCTACAACAAGAACAGCCAACAAGTGGCTCTCGTTGCCGAGCAAGTAAAAAATCTCGAAAAAGCTGTGGAATATAACAACGATTTATTAACTTTGGGGACGACAACCTACTTGGAAGTGTTGACGGCGCAACAATCGCTGCTGAGCGCGCAAATGTCGCAACTGCAAACCGACCTTGCCGTACAGCAAGCAGCCATCAGCCTCTACCAAGCCCTCGGAGGCGGTCGCTAATACGTTAAATCATTAAAATTCAAAATACTATGATTAGTCCATTGGCATATGTTGACCCGTCGGCAAAATTGGGTAACAACGTGACAGTCCATCCGTTCGCCTTTATCGACAAAGACGTCGTAATCGGCGACAACTGCGAGATTTATCCGTACGCAAGCATAATGCACGGCGCTCGCTTGGGCAACAACATCAAGGTGTACAACGGCGCCATTATCGCCGCCGAGCCGCAAGACTTCCGCTGGAAAGGCGAAGAATCGTATGTGACAATCGGCGACCAAACGACCATCCGCGAAATGGCAATCATCAACCGAAGCATCCACAAAGGAATGTCGACCGAAATCGGCAAAAAGTGCTTCCTGATGGCGGAAACGCACGTCGGTCACGACTGCAAAATCGGCGACCGCTGCGTGTTGGGCAACAGTTCTCAACTCGCCGGCGACGTGGTCATCGACCCGTGCGTAATCCTTTCGACTTCGGTGAAGGTCTATAACGGCAGCCGAATCGGCAAGTGGGCATTCATCAAAGGCGGATGCCGCATCTCCGGAAATGTGCCGCCCTACGTCATTATGGCGCACAACCCGGCAATGTACTACGGCGTCAATGCCGCCGTGATGCGCACAAAGCCCGAACTGTTCACCGAAGAACGCATCGACGACATCGCTAAGGCTTATCGTCACATCTACCAATGCAACACGTCGATTTTCAACGCCGTCAAACGCATCGAAGCCGACGTCGACGATTCTGCAGAAAAAACCGAAATACTCAACTTCATCAAGGACTGCAACAACAAACTCATCGCACTTCCGCGATTAGATACTTTCTAAACGAGTACTTTTTTCTTATTACATATTAAGTTAGATTAAGGCTACGAAATTCGCTTTCGTAGCCTTTTTCGTCTCTACTATCCTGATAACCAAGCGTGTAGGGTCGGCGACCCGCCATGGGTGAGAAACAAATCTGTCGCCTACCGTGTCGAAGATACGGCAGAGGTTGATGACCGTCGAAGACGGTCTTGTTATGGTAAACCTCACGTTCAGCCTCGGAGAGGCTTAACGTGAGGAATATCAGTAAGTTATGGTGCGAGCATCGGAGATGCTCGGTGGTGATAGTGAATGTCTATGGCGTGGTTATAGACCGATTTCAGGTTTCTAATTCCATTTTCTACTATCACGACCGACCCTCTACGAGGCTCGAGTTCTGTGGTGGACTCCGTTCCCTACGCTAAGCGTCTCCGACGCTGAGCGTAGGGCTTACCACAACCGGCGCGTCTCCGATGCACGCTATCCACAGCGTATCTTCGACACGCTGTGGATGCTCGTTAGCTCCGATTTGCACCACCGGCCCTCTAACCTAACCGCGCGACAGCGCCGTATAACCGCATCGCAGATGCCGAATAACCGCGCCGAAGGCTCACCTCTTACCTCTTACCTCTCACCTCTCACCTCTCACCTCTCCGCAACTATTATTTCAATATGTTTGGAAAATCGATTTTTTAGTTATACTTTTGCAAGCAATTGTTACATTATATAGTCAATTTGTTACAAATACGTCACAAAAATACATAAAATCGCAGAGTTTTGCTATCAAATTGAAAAAGTAATGTATAATTATACAAATCAATACAATTAAACAAAAACATACAAAACAATGCAAAGGAAAAATTTGGCAAAAAAGGTAGTTTTGCTACTTGCGTTAGCGCTACCGATGCTCGCCGGAGCCAAAGCCGTGCGCCACAGCGATGCGACGACAGCCGAGGTACGAGCCGAGCAAACTAATTTCGCACGCGTCTTTCCGGGCACAAAGCCACGGACGCTATTTACAGGAACAAAAAGCACAACGGCAACGTTTCCGCGGCTTATGGCGGATGCCGACGGCACAATCGTCTACGGAAGCCTCTTGGGCGGCGCGGGCGACAACACGCAGTATGGCATCTATTCGTTTCCGGCGGCAACGGCGAGTCCGGTGACCGCAGTGGCTGTCAACTCCAAGTTGAACGCCAACGGAGGCGGCGTGCTTATCGACGACAAATATTATTTCATCAACTGGTTCGACACAGGCTTCGGCGGTATGTACGCCTATTTTTATATCTGCGACACCGAAGACTGGTCGATTGTTACGTCAAACCGCGTTAACTTGACCAGCATTGCAACCGACCTAACCTACGACCCGGTGACAAAGAAGGTGTACGGTTGCTTCGTCAACGATACGATGGACGGCTACGTGTTCGGACAAATGAGCATCGTCGACGGTAGCGTTACGCCGATTGCCGACCTGGTGAGCCCTTTCTTCTTCGTGGCAGCCAACAACGCAGGCGAAGTGTACGGCGTCGACGGTGCCGGACGACTCTACACCGTAAACAAGAGCAACGGGACGCTGACGCTCGTGGGCGACACCGGCATTATGCCGAAGTACACGCAGTCGGCAACGTTCGACCCCACAACGGGCAAACTCTACTGGGCGGCGATGAACGACTCCACAAACGGGCTTTATCAAGTCGACACCGCAACGGCAGCGACAACGCTGATGGGCAACTTCGTGATGAACGAAGAATTCGGCGGACTGTTTATCTTCGGACAGTCGGCGGAAGCAGGTGCACCGGCGGCAGTGACCGACCTCAACGTGACGTACGACACGTCGACGACAGGCAATATGACCGTAACATTCAGCCTTCCGACGACGACCTATGACGGGTCGGCGCTGAGCGGCGAACTCGACTATATCATCAGCCTCAACGACGTTGAATATACCCTCGGCACAGGAAATGCCGGTGAGGCAATTACGGAAACGATAATCAACAATACAGTCGGCGAATTCAAGGTGGGCGTACGCGCTCGCAACAGCGTCGGCGACGGTCCGACCGAGAAAGTGCGCCTGTGGGTTGGCAACGACACTCCGACAGCGCCGCAAAACCTCACGGCAACCATCGACGGCTCATCGATACGCCTCAACTGGGATGCCCCGACCGAAGGCACTCACGGCGGATACATCAACCCGGCAACGCTCAACTATAAGGTGATTCGCTATCCCGACGCAGTGGTCGTAGCCGACAAACTGACGTCGACAGAATACGTCGACTCGCCCAACCTGTTGTCGCTCTCGGCATTCTGGTACGAAGTAATCGCGCTGACAAACAACCTCGAAGGCGGCTCGGCGACGACCGACAAACTGCTCATCGGCGAGGCATTCACCGTGCCCTACGAAGAAACATTCGACCGCGCGTCCAACTTCAACCTCTTCACCGTCATCGATGCCAACGGCGACGGCTTTACGTGGGAACTCGAAGACTCCGGTTCGGCGGTATGCCCCTACAGCAACACCCAAAGTATGAACGACTGGCTCATCACGCCGCCGATACATCTGACAGCCGGCAACCTCTACCGCCTCCGCTTCCACGCCCACTCGATGTCGTCGGGCTGGCCCGAGAAGATGCGCGTGGCGTTCGGCACGGGACGCACCGTTGCCGACATGAGCAACGAAATCTTCGGCGAAACCGTCATACAATCGCTGCAAAGCACGCTCTTCGAAAAGACATTCACCGTCGATGCCGAAACCGACTACTACTTCGGCTTCCAATCGGTCAGCGACGCACAAATGTATAAACTCTATCTCGAAGACATCGCCATCGAAGTGGCAGCATCGGTCAACGCACCGGCAGCCGTCGACGACCTCACCCTGACAGCCGGTAGCAACGGCGAACAATCGGTAACCGTTGAATTTACAGTGCCGACGAAGACCATCAAGGGCGACGCCCTCGAAAGCGTCAGCAAGGTGACAGTTCGCCGCGGCAACTCGATTGTCAAGGCATATACGAACCAAGCCGCCGGCACACGCATCTCGTTTGTCGACAACGCTTGCGACGCGGGCAACAACGAATATACCGTCTTTACGACCAATGCCGCCGGACCGAGTATGGAAACCACGAAGACCGTCTTCGTCGGCAACGACCTTCCGGGCATTCCGCAAAACATCGTGCTGCGCGAGCAAGACGGCAAGGCACTCCTCACCTGGGATGCGCCGACGACGGGACAAAACGGCGGCTACATCGACCCGACACAACTGACCTACCACATCCTCAACGGCATCGACCAAACGACAATCGTTGCAATGAACGTCGAAGGAACAAGTTATAGCTTCGACTCGGGCGTAACCTCCGGACAAGAATCGCAGAAATACATCGTGTTTGGCGTCAACGATAAAGGCGTCGGCTACGGCGAAGCATCGAACATCTTCGTGTTCGGCACGCCCTACCCGCTTCCGTTCAAGGAATCGTTCACCGATGCCAATATCCACTATGACACTTGGGGCATCGACGATGACGACCCCGAAAACAGCGGCGTCTGGGAAGTGCTCGCCTACGGCTCAATGCCGGCAGCGTCGCCGCAAGACCTCGACGGCGGTCTGCTCTCGTTCGTGCCGATGTATGCCAACGACGAGGCTTACCTCTACTCCGGAAAAATCGACTTGAAGTCGGCTGTCAACCCGACACTCGAATTCTACTACTATTACCCGAACGGCTCAACCAACGAACTCATCGTCGAAGCCACCACGAACGGCTACGAATTCAACACACTCGAAACCATCGACATGAGCACGCTCACGGGCAGCAGCGAATGGAAGAAAGTGAGCATTCCGCTTGCCGGGCTGAAGCCTGCAGAATATATGCGACTCGGCCTGCGCGCCATCGGCCACGACGGGCTGACGAGCATCCACGTCGACAACATCGTAGTTCGCGATGTGGTTGACTACAACCTCGAAGCGACGAGCATCTCCTGTCCGAAACGTATGTCGGTCGGCGCCGCCTACGACATCACCGTGCGCGTCACCAACGTAGGCACGAAAGCCATCGGCACCGGCGGATTCAGCGTTTCGCTCTATCGCGACGGCGCTAAGGTAGGCACGCTCAACGGCGTAACCCTCCTTGCCAACAGTTATCGCGACTACACGTTCAGCCAAACTCCCGACGGTACGTTCGGCGACACTGCCGAATATTACGCCGTGGTGGAATGCAACCAAGATATGAACCTGACGAACAACACGACATCAGCCACAACGGTCGAAATCCGCCGTCAGCACTTGCCGACACCGACCAACCTGCGCGCCGCTGTCGACGGCACGAAAGTCAACCTGACGTGGACGGCACCCGACGTTACCGAAACGGTTGCCGAGACCGACGATTTTGAAGACTATGCGGCATTCTCAATCGCCGACGTAGGTTCGTGGACACTCGCCGACGTCGACCGCCAAGGCACTGCCTATTTCTCGGGCACATGGCCTAACCGCGGTGCCGCTCAAGCCTTCATCGTGTTCAACGCTCCGCAAATAGGCGCCGACATCGACGAATACGGCTACCCCTCCGACTGGGCGGCTCACAGCGGCGAACAATGCATGATTTCGTTCATTGCCGACACCGGCAATACCGACGACTGGCTTATCTCGCCGCAACTGAGCGGTAAGGCGCAAACCATAAAAATGTTCGTCAAAGGCGTTTCGGGATATACCGACAACTACGAAATACTCATCTCGAGCGAAACGTCGGCAACCAACCGCGCAAGTTTCACCGCACTCAGCGGTGTGGGCGGCGCGGCACCGACGGAGTGGACCGAAATCGAATTCACCGTTCCCGAAGGCACCAACTTCTTCGCCGTGCGCCATACGTCAACGACAGCCGACGGCTTTGCCCTGCTCGTCGACGATGCCACTTTCGAGGCAAAACTCGAAGCCATCCCCGTGCTTAGCGGCTACAACGTGTACTGCGACGACATCCTCATCAATTCCGACCTCGTTGCGACAACATCGTACGTCGACGACCTGGTAACCGAGGTGCAGACCTACAACGTGACGGCAGTCTACACCGTTGGCGAATCGAAGCCTTCCAACACCGCATCGACAGCCGACGGCGGCGTTAACGGCATTGTCGGCAACGGAATAACTATCTACGGCAGCCGCGGCACCATCAACATCGCGGGCGCTCAAGGCAATGCCGTGACAGTCTACACCACCGACGGAAAGATGTTCTACAGCGGAACAGCCGACCGCAAGACCTGCGTATATGCTCCTGCCGGAATCTACCTCGTCAAAGTGGGCAAAATCGCAAAAAAAGTGATAGTTAAATAGTTAGAATCTAAAAAACATAACCATAAATGAAAAAGACAACATCCATAATGACAGCCTTGGCGGTATGCTTCGGCTGTCTGAGCGCCGCCGCCGAAACGTACACCCTCGTGGTGGCAGGCGGACTGGCAAGCGCCATCGGCGACAACAAATACAACATCACGCAACTGACCGTGTCGGGGCCTGTCAGCAACTCCGACATCGCGCTAATCCGCGACATGGCAGGGCGTAACGACTATAACGAAGCCACCGAGGGCAAGCTCACCGAGCTTGACCTCAGCGGCGCAACAATCGTCGAAAACGCCAACGACGGCTACTACTTCAAGACCTACCCGAAGAGCAACACCACCGCCAACAACGTGGTGGGCACCAACATGTTCCGCGACCTCAACCTGACAAGCATCGTCTTGCCGCCGAGTGTGACTTCAATTGAAGCAAACGCCTTTATGGGCAGCGCAATCACTTCGATTGCAATCCCCGACGGCGTTACGGCGGTCGGCTCGGAGGCGTTCAGCGGCTGTAGCGCACTCGCCACAGTGACAATTCCCGCAACGGTGACATCGCTTGGCGGCTCGGCATTCACCGGATGTACGTCGCTCACCGCCATCAGCCTGCCCGCTGTCGGCACAATCGCCGACGGAGTGTTCAACGGCTGCAGCTCGCTCTCCGAACTCGTAATCCCCGACGGCGTTACAGCGATAGGCAACAACGCGCTGCAAGGCTGCTCAAGCCTCACCACGCTCGACATCCCCGCCACTGTTACGTCGCTCGGATTTTGGTGTGTCAAAGGCACCAATCTGAGTTCAATCCATTGCCGCGGCACTGTGCCGCCGACAACAGGCTACGGCGTGCTTGAAGGCATCGACACTGCCACCTGCACGCTCTACGTGCCCGAAGGCGCAGTCGACAAATACCGCGCCGACACTTATTGGGGCACCATCGTAAACATCCTTGTCGACGAAAGCAAGCCCGTAGTGCCCGCCCCGGAGCCCGTTGACCCGAAAATTATGACCGTTACCCTCACCGAAGCCGGCACACTTGCCGCCGCTGTCGGCGAAGACAATAAATATCTCGTCGAAGACCTCACCATCTCAGGTCCACTCAACGGCGCCGACCTCGACTTCATCCGTCAAATGGCAGGTCGCGACTTCTCGTGGGAACCGACTGCCGGCGCACTCACTCGCCTCGACATCTCGAATGCAACGTTAGTCTATCAAGGTACTTACAGCCAAACCGGCATACGTCAGCCTATAGAATCGGACTATTATGCCTACAACGAATGGACATTGTCGAGCAGCGAACCCATCAAAATGGCGGCTCGCCAAGACGCGCTGCCCGAACTCGTCTTCACCAAGACTAATCTTGAAGAAGTGATTCTCCCGACGTCAATAACGAAAATCTATTCATCGTTCTCCGAATGCTATAGCCTCAAAGGCACAATCGTAATCCCCGAAGGCGTTACCACCATCGGCGACTACGCCTTCGAAAGCACCGGCATCGAGCACGTCGTGCTCCCGTCGACGCTCACCGAATCGACAAAGACCAATCCCGGAGCCAACGAAAGCGCAATCTGCGCTCACGCCTTCGACAACTGTTGGGCACTCAAGTCGATTGAATTCCCGGCGAGCGTTCACAAAATCTGCGACGCTACCTTCCAAAACTGCGTATCGCTGACCGAGTTGAACATCCCCGCCACCATAACAAATATTGGACAAAAGTCGTTCGGCAACTGCACCGGCGTCAAAGCCATCAACGCCGAAGCAGCGGTTCCGTCAAGCGCATACTATCTGGCATTCGACGGTATGGACAAACTAAACTGCATCGTGACCGTGCCCGCAGGCAGCCGTGCGGCATACCGCAACGCCGACGAATGGTGCGAATTTCTTAACATCATCGAACAGGGCGAAACAGCACAATTTACCATCGTGGTCAACGATGCAAGCCACGTAACCGTTTGCCAGGGCAGCGAAGGCGCCGAAGTTAGCCTCTCTGACGGCAGCAACACCGTGCTTACCGCCGACGTGGTCAATCCGTTGACAGTCGTGCCGGCTATGGGCTACACGGCAACGCTGACACTCGACACGACCGTTTGCGACGACTTCATCGTAGCTGTCGGCGCCGGCTCGACACTCACCATCGATGTCAAGAAGATAGAAGGCGGCATCGCCGACCTCGGCGCATCGTCGTTCGCCTACAACCGCGCGGCGGCAACCGTAACCGCACAGGCTGGCATCCGCATCTACGACATCACCGGCAAGATTGTTGCGTCGACCACGGCTGACACCATCAGCGTGGCACATCTCCCGGCAGGTATCTACATCGCCAAATCCGCCGGCAAGACATATAAGTTTGTAAGATAGCCTTTGAAAGGAAAAAGGTAAGAGGTAAGAGTGGAGAGGAACGAGGGACGAGGAACGAGTCGCACTCTTACCTCTTACCTCTCCACTCTTACCTCTCCACTTTTTTATGTTATACAACATGTTTTGCAATAATTGCACGTTTTTTACAAATTTTTCAATCTAATTTCTTGTTTCGTAATTATCTTATCCGTACTTTAGCGGTGTGAAACTGTAAAAACGTGTTCACAGAACGAGAAACAAGAAATAACCTTAATAACTTAAAACTATTAATTATGAAGAAATTATTACTTTCTGCAGGTCTGTTAATGGTAGGTGCATCAGCATTTGCAGTAACTGACGGACAAACTTATGAACCGAAAAACGGTCTTACTTGCGAAAACATGTGGGTAATCGACCGCTTCCACGACCAAGCAACTTACGAAAGCCTTGCCATCTGCAATAAGGCAGCACGTACAGCGACAAACGATGACAAAACAGTATATGTAGGTGTTTCGGGCGACGTTGCAACAATCGAGAAATTCGACTTGGCAACCGGTGCACATATTGGCTCACTTCCTTTGACATTAAATGGTGAAGCATACGCAGGCACATTGGCAGCAAACCAAGTAGGCTTCGACGAATGCGGACACTTCTTCGTAGCATCATTCTCAGCAAACTCAGAAGGTACAGGTAGCTACCTTGTTTACTTGGTAGACCTCGAAACAGGTGCTCTTACATCTGTAGGCGACCTTCAGTTTATGGGTGGTATCGGCCGTGTTGACTACTGCGACGTAATCGGTGACTTGACAGGCGAAACAATGCCCGCAGCCGTTATCGCAGCATCATCTAACACAAACCTCAACATCTTCCTTTGGACACGCGAACAAGGCGCTACTGAATGGGCAGGTGGTTGGAACGGTATGCCTTACCAAGAAGTAACCGGTACATATCCTAAAGACCAAACTATCTTCAACTATGCTTCTGTAGCAAAATTCATCAAAGACGGTTCAGGCGTTCCCAACATGTTCTACGTTGACGGCTTCACCACATTACCCGCCGTTTACGACAACGCAGGTGCACTCCTTGATTCATTCGAAAATGTTGACATCATCACAAAAGACGCTGACGGCAACATCACCGGCGGAACACTTCCTTGCCCGGCAGCAGGTACAAACGGTATTGCTGAAGCAGTTCTCGGTGGCAACAACTTCCTTATCTACTCAGAAGGTCAATATGATGCTCCTCACACTTGCCAAGCAATCGTAACTAACGTGAACGCAGAATACGAATTCAGCTCAATGAACTACCTCTGGACAGTTCCGGCTGACGGTCTCGGTCAAACAAGCGACGGCGGTACTCGTGTACACGCTATCACAACAGCAGCTCTTCCTGACGACGCTGCAGGCAAACAAGCAATGTACCTTATGACTTTCAAGTGCTTCAACGGTCTTGGCGTATATCGCATTGCTGAAGAAGGTTACAATCCTCAAGGTGCAGTTGCAACAACATCGATTGCAAAAGCTAACATCACTGTTAACGGCGACGTTATCACAGTTAGCGCTCCCGCTACTATCGAAGTTTACAACGTAGCAGGTCAAAAAGTTGCTCAAGCAAACAACGCAACTCAAGTTGTAGCTCCGGCTAACGGTCTTTACGTAGTTAAGGCTACTGTTAACGGCGAAAAAGTTGTTAAGAAAGTAATCGTTAAGTAATTAGCAGATACACTTAATACATTGCAAGCCGCCCCAACCGGGCGGCTTGCTTCGTTATGTCCGGGGGAGTCGGGAGAGGTTCGGTCGTGGTCGCGCCTCTGCGCGACCGGGTAGGCGTGGTCGTAGGGTCGCGCCTCGGTGCGACCGGGTAGGCGTGTGGGAGCTACTATGCAACCTCTGACGTGTCGAAGATACGGCAGAGGTAGATGACCGTCGGAGACGGTCTGGTTATGGTAAACCTCACGTTCAGCCTCGGAGATACTATGTTCATTTTTCAAATTATTCTTGTAAAAAATTGTTATAATTTGGAAGAAAACTACTAAATTTGCATTGACTAAAGAAGAATGGCGAAAGAAATGACTCCTACATATCCAATATTTTTCTGTTTGCTAAGTTGGAATGTGGTTTGCGTTGTGCCAATTATAATTAGGATCGTATTTCCTATTGTATTTTGTCAAGACAAATATGGTAATCAGTAATTTTCTCATCACAGATACTGTGCATTCAATAGGCTTATGTCCTCGTTCAAGTAATCTTTGCCGGAGGTCCTTATTATGTTCATCGTAGATAGCAGAAGATAAAGCACTCATAAATAGGATATTGCGCAAGTGCTTATTTCCTCTTTTTGATATAGACGATGAGAAACAACTTGATCCGGATTGTTTTACTATAATATCTAAACCTGCATAACTAATGGCTTTTCTTATGCTTGTGGTAGAGAGGAAGCAATTTACTTCTGCCAACACTCTGGCTACCGATCTCACAGTCAATCCTTTAATTTTTGCCGACTCTTCTGCCATTCGCTTCATTTCAGAATCGGTTTCAATTTCTTTATCAAGGCCGCTTTCAAGTTCCAGTTTCATTTTCTCTAATTTTTCAATCAAATTTTCATAGAGTTTAATAATTTTGGGATTCGTATTATGAGCAATCTTGAGTGCATGCAAATAATTCTTGTTTTCCACCAGTTGGGCATTAACATCCTCAATACTTCTACTAAATTCCTTTATGCGTTTTATGTTTTTTGTGACCGGGAACCACAAAGAGAACTCCGTCGCATTTTTTGCTCCGTAATCAGCTATTAATTCCGCATCTATTTTGTCAGTTTTAGCCTTTTTATTGAGGCTTCTGGCATAATGAAAAATCTTATTTGGCAACACCAATACGCAATTGTATTTATGTTCATACAAGTAATACAATACGTCTTCATGGTACGTTCCGGTAGCTTCCATTACACACAAAATATCTTTCCCTTCTGTCGTTTTCCCTTTTAACCAAACATTCATACTTTGAAAACCATTTTCATCGTTCTTAAACTTCTTTGTAGCCTTTGTTACGAGTATGCCCTTTTGGTTTACTCCTTTCAAGCAGCAATCCAGGTAATTCTTGGAAACATCGATACCTAAAGTCATAGTTAAATAATTTTATTGTAAAAAAGTGAACGTCAAAAGCTTTTCTTCTTTCTCTCTCGTGACAGTTAATATACCATTCAGATATTTATACGATACTATTGGAAATCAAAAAAGCAACCTACTGCGACATAATCTCCGAAGGAAATAAAGTAAATCTTTTTTCAAGAGGCTCACTGTTTCACAGTAGGATGCGACGCTCTTAATAATTTAACAAATTTATATATTTAAATTTACTTTTGCAAAGGTACGAGA
>SFJG01000034.1 GCA_004555955.1 Bacteroidales bacterium
GCGCGAGGAACTGCTCGACAACGTCACCGTGGGAGGTGTGGCAAGCTATATGGAACGAGCCGAACAGGCCAATGTGAACCTTTTCATCTGAAACATCTAAGAAACAACTCCTGCCCCTCATCTGCCTCTTTCTTGCCACTTGCATGGGAAGTGTGGCGGGGCTCATGCTCTGTGCGTTTGTTGCAATTGTTCATAGCATGAGGAATAGGGCTGCGAGTAATGTCTTGGCACTGCAGGATTTGGCCGTGTTGGTTTTTGCGTGTGTCATTTTTGTTTTGTGACGCAAAGTTAAGACAAAAAATACCCCCGCCAATAGCTTATTCCTATTGGCGAGGGATTTTTCCCTATGATTGTCATTCCGCCCAGTTTGCGCGGTCTTTGTATGAATCACCCGCATCAGCCGATTTTCGGCTGATTGTCAAGCGATAATATGTTGTTAGACGCGTTGATTTGAATGGTTGCGTGTTGATATATGTGAATAATTCTGTGCCATATTCAGCACTTGCAGAGACAAAGAAAAACCGATTTGCAACTTTCGCCGTTCCGGCAAAAGATTACTAATTTATCCCTAATTCTTCAAGCCTTACCTTTGCATAAGCATCGCCCTGTTCCGCTGCTTTACGATACCATTTAACAGCTTCGGTGTAATTTTTGCGACACCAATGCCATTAAAATAACAATATCCAAGCTGGCTTTGGGCATAGGCGTGGCCTTGTTCAGCTGCTTTACGATACCATTTAACAGCTTCGGTGTAATTTTTTGCGACACCAACGCCATTAAAATAACAATATCCAAGCTCGCATTGGGCATAGGCATCGCCCTATTCTGTTGCTTTACGATACCATTTTTCAGCTTCGGTTAAGTCTTTTACAACAACTTTTCCATCCTCATAACACGTCCCAAGGATAACTTGAGCAACATCGTTTCCTTGTTCAGCTGCTTTACGATACCATTTAACAGCTTCGGCTAAGTCTTTTACAACACCTTCTCCTCTCTCATAACACATCGCAAGGTTATATTGAGCAACATCGTTTCCCTGTTCAGCTGCTTTACGAAACCATTCAACTGCTTTTACGTAATTTATTTGTTTTCCATTCACACCAAAGTAGTAATCGTTACCGAGTTTTACTATATCGGAAGTCGTAAGAGATTCGTCTTGATTGCTTTGTTTGGTTGTACTTTGTGTAGAGCAGCCTAACCATTTCTGCAGGTCGGTGCAGAGGCGGTTGAGGGCTTGCGGTGAGGTGGCATCGACTTGTTGCTTGTTGGCATAGTCGAAAAGGAAGAGGTCGGAGAGTGTGCTGCCGTCGATGTTAATAAATACGATGCGTTTTTTCTTTAATTCGGCAAACGTCAATTCGCGAACAGTCCAATCGTGTTCGAAATCCACAATCGTCGAATGGGCTTTCGAGTACATAAACAAGAAAATCTCGCTCTCGTTTATTGCCTTTATTATCACGCTCTTAAACATCGCGTCGCTCTCGATACCGTCGAGGTCAATCCAGCAATCCTCGCCGATAGCGCTTTGAATCTTGTCTTTTAGTTTGAAAACTTTCGACTTGTCGACTCGTTTATATGAAATAAATACTCTTGCCATAGGGTTAGTTCGATTAAATGTTACCAGCCTGTTTCCGCCCAGTTTGCGCGGTCGAGGTTGCGATAGGAAATAGCCTCTTGGACGTGTCTGCCCATGACTTGAGCGCAGCCGTCGAGGTCGGCTATGGTGCGAGCCACTTTGAGAATTCGGTCGTAAGCGCGTGCCGACATGTTGAGGCGCGTCATGGCGTCGCGGAGCAGCTCGAGTCCTTCGGCGTCGGGTTCGGCGTATTGGTGGAGGAGTTTCGACGTCATTTGGGCATTGCAATGCACGTCTTTGATGTCCTTATATCGCTCGGTCTGTATCTGTCGAGCGGCGATTACGCGTTGGCGAATATCTTCGCTCGATTCGGCGGGCACGGTCGACGACATTTGGTCGAATTCGACTGGCGCCACTTCGATTTGCAGGTCGATGCGGTCGAGAAGCGGTCCGCTGATGCGATTGATGTAGCGCTGCACGGCGCCGGGAGCGCAGATGCATTTCTTTGTGGGATGGTTGTAGTAGCCGCAGGGGCAGGGGTTCATCGACGCTACGAGCATAAATCCTGCGGGATAGTCGACGGAATATTTTGCGCGCGAAATGGTGATGTGTCGGTCTTCGAGCGGTTGGCGCATCACTTCGAGCACTTGTCGGCTGAATTCGGGGAATTCGTCGAGGAAGAGAATACCGTTGTGGGCAAGGCTGATTTCGCCGGGCATGGGATTCGAGCCGCCTCCGACGAGTGCGATGGGCGAAATCGTGTGGTGCGGCGAGCGGAACGGGCGGCACGTCATGAGCGTTGAGCCGCGTTCGAGTTTGCCTGCCACGGAGTGTATTTTTGTGGTTTCGAGAGCTTCTTGTAACGTGAACGGCGGAAGTATCGAGGGTAAACGCTTAGCCATCATCGACTTACCCGAGCCGGGCGAGCCGATGAGCAAGATGTTGTGTCCGCCGGCGCAAGCCACTTCGAAGGCGCGCTTGACGTTTTCTTGACCCTTCACCTCGCTGAAGTCGAAATCGTATCGGTTGACCTGTTGGCTGAACATTTCACGGGTGTTGATGACCGTTGGCTCGAGTTGTCGCTGACCGTTCAGAAAGTCGACCACGTCGATGATATTGTCGACGCCATAGACATTCAGGCGGTTGACCACGGCGGCTTCCATAACGTTAGCCGAGGGGACGAGGATGCCTTCGAGTTGCTCGCTTCGCGCTTCGATAGCCATCGGCAAAACGCCTTTTATGGGGAGCAGCGAGCCGTCGAGCGAGAGTTCGCCCATAATCATGTAATGGCTGATGTTGTCTGCCTTAATGATTCCGCAACTTGCCATCATACCGATTGCTATCGGGAGGTCGTAGGCAGAGCCTTCCTTCTTGATGTCGGCAGGCGAAAGGTTGATGATGTAGTCGCCGCGTGGAATCGTGTAGCCACACTCTTTGAGAGCCGCAGAGATGCGTTGATGGCTTTCTTTGACGGCGGTGTCGGGTAGCCCGACGATAGTATAGTCGAAGCCTTTGATGTCGTATGCACATTCGACTGTAACGGGGATGGCGTCGATGCCTTGCAGTGCGGCAGCGTTAATTTTTACGAGCATTGGGATTGTTTATAATGGTTTTACGAGCCTCGTCGGTCGACGTTCCACGATAGAGTTGACGTCCTGTAGAGTCGGCAACGATGATAAAGTTTTCGCCCTTGATGTTGAGTGGCAAAAGTCCTTTGTCGACGGGGCCTTGCAACGCTTTGTAGTGGGTCGCCTTGAGCGAGTCCGAGCGCACGGTACGCGCCCAGCCGAGTGTGTCGGGGTTGATGCATATGTCGATTATCGCCACGTCGCCGCCGGTCATTTCGCGCAGACCTTTGACGGTTTGGCGTCGTGCCGAGTCGGCTTCGGCGGTGCTGTGCCAGAAGTAGAGCACGTTCAAGCGTTTTTTCTTAACGTCGACAATGACGAGCGAATCTTCACGGTCGAGTAGGCTCATCGGTTGGACTCGCACCATTGCCATGGCATTTTCGCCAATTGTTGAGGCAAACGGCTCGAGCAGCGATGCCGGACGAGCCTCTTCGGCAATCGACTCCAAGAGGGTTTGCGCGCGGTCGGACGTTATTTGCGAATAGTCGCACGTCAGCAGCAACGTGCTCACCACGCTTGTCGGGTTTGCTTTGATGTATTGTTCGATTGCTTTGTCGGTTTTAGCCGTTGCGCCTGCTGCGAAGTCGGCGGCATGAGCGAGGATAAACTTTGTCCATTCGGCGTTGATGTCAGAGCCTTCAGCCTTGATGTGCCACGGGTCGGAAATCTTGCCCGACAGGCGTATGGTTTCTCCGTTTTTGACAGCCACATGGGTCAGATATTTCATTTGTGCCGTAAATACGTAGACTATAGTCAACTCCTTGCTGTTGCCCTCAAGCGTAAGCCGTCCGCCCACCGCCGGTATCCATTGCGAGGTGATGTTGCCCTCCGAGGCATAGACAAAGCGCAGGTTCTGCGTTCCGGCGTCGGTTAGTTCGCCTTCGATGGTAAAGTTTCCTGAACTGCACGACGCAAGCACAGCCATCATCACAGCGCCGATTATCATTGAAAGTTTTCTTGTCATATCGTAGTTTTTTCTTTTCCATACAAAATTAATGAATACTCGCTAAAAGTGCAAGAATGCTGCAAAAATAACGCAAACGAAGGCAAATTCGTCACGGTCGGTCTGCCCCGGTCGGTAGTTTTATGCCAATAAAAGCGAAAAAAATAACATATATAATCCTGTGAAATAGCTGAAGACTGCACAAAATGTAGTAATTTTGCTTCCGTATGAGAAAGGTCGTCACCATATTGCTTCTACTTGTCGCCGGATTCGTTCCTATTCGTGCGCAAATCACAAATTTGCCAAATCAAGAGAAGTACAACACCGACAGTCTCCGGCGCGAGTTCGACCGCGGGCCTTACTTTACGCTCTACAAAGACAACTATTTCATTGCCGGCACGTCGACAAATGCCAAGCCGTCGAACACCAATTCCGATGTTAAATTTCAGATAAGCATAGCGCAGCGGCTTACGCGTTCGACGCTGCCGTTCAACACCTATCTCTATCTGTTCTACACGCAAAAGTGTATGTGGAACGTCTTCGAGGAGTCGATGCCGATGCGCGACTTCAACTTCAATCCGGGCATCGGTTTGGCGAAGCATCTGTTTGTCAAAGACCGCTACATCGGCAAAGTTACGCTTATGTTAGAGCACGAATCGAACGGTCGCGACGGTTTGGCATCGCGCAGTTGGAATAAGGTGTCGCTTGCTTCAAACGTGTTTATCGACCCAAACATCATGATTCACGGCAAAATATGGATTCCCATTATCGATGGACAAAACAATAAAGACATTCTCGACTACTGTGGCATCTACCAAACGGGATTGACCATAACGTCGCCCAACAAGCGCTTCAACTTCGGGTTGACGCTCGTCAAGCGTCGCGGCTGGCGGCTCAGTTACAACTCGATTTGGGAAATCAGTTATCGAGTGTTCAAGCACGACAACCAGTATCTTTTCCTCCAATTCTACAACGGCTACGGCGAGAACCTTCTCGACTACAATCGCTTTCATTCACGTCTTCGTTTCGGACTCGTCATCAAGCCCAAACTTTTCAGCGAATTTTAGAGCCTGATTTGAGATGTTTAGTGACGAAAATTGGCATTTGTGCCAACTTTTGTCAATAGAATTATATAGATATCTTATTATCAACATTTTAGCATCGGGTAGAATATTGCCTTGTAATAGGTGATTTTTTCCGCACGCCTGCCCGGTCGCACCGAGGCGCGACCCTACTGCGGAATGGTATCTTTTGTTTAATACGTTGGAAATAAATAGGGTAGGGTCGCGGCTTGCTGCGACCGGGTATGGGAGCGGAGCGAACGAGAATCCACAGCGTGTCGAAGATACGCTGTAGATAGCGTGCGCCTCCGGCACAGCCACCCCTGCCGTATCTTCGACACGGCAGAGGAGCTAAGGTTAATTCTGAATATTTTCTCCGATAACTATTTCGTCAATAAGGGATAATTATTAATTTAGTATTTAAGCCATTTGTAGAAGTCTTTGAACGATGGTTTTTTGCCGTATATAAGGATTCCGACGCGGTAGATTTTGGCAGAAACCCAGAGCATAGCGAAGACGGTGGCGTAGAGCGTTACGACGCTGATAACAATCTGATAGAACGGCACGCCGAACGGTATTCGCACCATCATGACAATCGACGACGTAAACGGGATGAACGAAGTCCAGAAAGCGAGCGGTCCTTCGGGATTCTGTGCGCCGTAGAATCCGGCATAGAAAGCAAAAATCATTACGAGCATCACGGGCATCATAAATTGTCCGGAGTCTTGTTGGTCGTTTACGGCAGCGCCGAAAGCGGCGAGCATCGATGCGTAGAGTAGGTATCCGCCGATGAAATATAGCACGAAGAGGATTGCAATTTCGGCAACCGGAAGAGTCGAGAGTTGGTTGAACAACTGCATAGCGCCTTCGTCGGAGCCCACGGCAGTCGGGTCGGCGCCAACACCTGTTATGGCTGTGATAATACCGACAATTGCCGAAAGTAGTAGTCCCCAAATGAGCATTTGGAAGAGTCCGACGAGCCCGACGCCGATGATTTTGCCAAAGAGCAGTTGTAGCGGCTTGATGCTCGACACCATCACTTCGACGATGCGGTTGGTTTTCTCCTCGATGACACTTTGCATCACCATAGCGCCGTAGCTGAGCACGAACATATAGATAAGGAATGTAAGAAACATACCGACAACCGTTGCAATGTCGGTGAGTGATTCTTGTTCGCCTTCGTCGGTCCAGCGCACGGTAGCAACGTCGATGGTTTGCTGGATGTCGTTGATGATGTTGTTAAGTTCGGGTATGTTGTAGCGGCGGAATTTCTCTTGACGGACAGCTTCGGTGAGCGCGCTGTTGACGTAGTCGCGGAGGTCGGCGGGCACTTCCTGACGGGAGTAGATAGCCGCCTTGGTGGGATGTTCGACGAGGTCGCCGGTAATGTTGACCACGGCGTAGACGTCGGTCGAGTCGGAGCGCATATCCGGGGTCATATTTTCGGTTGGCACGAAAAGGTATTGCTCGTTGCTCTTGATCGCCGACGAGTAGAGTCCCGAGTTGTCGACAACGGCAACGGTACGTTGTTCGCTGTCTTTGATTAGCGAAAGCAGAAGCGGTAGAAAGATGAGTCCTGCCATCAGGAACGGCATAAGGATTGTCATTATGATGAACGACTTTTTGCGTGCGCGCGTGGCAAATTCGCGTTGCACCACTAACCATATCTTGTTACTCATTGTTTGCTGTGTTTTGAGGTTCTACATTTGTGTTGTTGTCGACAACTTTGAGGAAAATCTCGTTCATCGATGGAATTTGCTCTTGGAACGACTCGATTTCGACTTGCGAGGCGATATGCGTGAGCAGTTGCGAGTTGGTCATGCTGTCGTCGGTTTTGCGCAAGCGATATTGTGTGCTGTGTTCTCTCTTTGAAGACGATAGAACTTCGACGCCGTTGAACGGCGTAAGGATGTGGTCGGAAGATGTGCTTAGGTCGTAGATGCCTGTGCGGAACTGCCTACGTACGTCGGCAACGGTGCCGTCGAGCACGACGCGAGAATGGTTGATGAGCGCAAAGTCGTCGCAGATTTCTTCGACGGAACTCATGTTGTGGGTCGAAAATACTATCGTGTGGCCTTTCTCTTTGAGGGCGAGAATTTCGCGCTTGAGCAATTCTGTGTTGACGGGGTCGAAGCCCGAGAACGGCTCGTCGAAGATTAGCAACTGCGGTTCGTGGAGCACGGTGGTAACGAATTGCACCTTTTGCTGCATACCTTTTGAAAGCTCTTCGACTTTCTTATCCCACCAGGGGTTTATGTCGAATTTGTCGAACCAGCGTCGGAGGCGTTCTACGGCGGTGCGGCGGTCGAGACCTTTCAGGCGAGCCAGGTAGATGGCTTGTTCGCCGACTTTCATCTTCTTATATAGTCCGCGTTCTTCGGGAAGGTAGCCGATGTTGTAAATGTCGTCGGCAGCCAGTGGGTGTCCGTCGAAAGTCACGGAGCCGCTGTCGGCCATAGTGATTCGGTTGATGATGCGGATGAGCGTCGTCTTTCCGGCTCCGTTAGGTCCGAGCAGGCCGAACACTCGTCCGCGGCGGACGTTGATACTCACTCCGTCGAGGGCTGTATGCTTGGCATAGCATTTCACTATGTCGCGAGCCTCTAAAAAGTTGGTAGTTTCCATACTTTGAATTTGGGTTCTATAGGGTTGTTACACGTCAAAGGTCATGCCTTCGTAGGTTAAGTCGGTGTTGGGGAAAATGGCGCGCGCTTCGTTGAGCAGTTCGAGTTCCTCGTCGTAGCGCGACGAATAGTGCCCGATGATAAGTCTACCCACGTCAGCGCTCTTGGCAATGTTAGCTGCTTGTGCTGCTGTGGTGTGGCACGTCTGCTTTGCGCGCTCGGCTTCCGATTCGGCGAAAGTAGCCTCGTGGTAGAGCAAGTCGACGCCTTTGACTTCCGAAGCCACAGCTTTTAGCGGCAGAGTGTCGGAGATGAAAGCGTAGGAGCGTGGCGGTTCAGCGTCGGTGGTCAGCCGTTGCCAAGGCACGACTGTTCCATCCGGCTTGACGAAGTCTTCGCCATTCTTGATGCGGTTGAACATACACGTCGGCACGCCGTGAAAGTCGGTCATGGCGCGGTTGATGTGCGGCAATTTCGGCTTTTCGCGAAAGACGAATCCGCAGCAGGGCAGGCGGTGGCGCAAAGGCATAGTGTTGACGGCGATTGTGTCGTCTTCGTAGATTATGTTGTTGCCGTAACTGTATGGTGCAAAAGTGATGTCTTGCGCGTGTGAGGAATAGTCGATGAGCGGCTTTAGCACTCGCATACCTTCTTCGGGCAAGTGGATGGTGATTTCTCCGTTGAGCCCCATCAGCGACAGCGTAGACAGCAGTCCCGGCAACCCGAAACAGTGGTCGCCGTGGAGGTGGCTGATGAAGATTCGGCGCAGGCGGCTGAGTTTGATGCCGTATTTCATGATTTGTATCTGCGTGCCCTCTCCGCAGTCAATCATAAACAGATTGCCGCGGAAGTCGATGATTTGCGACGTTGGCATGTGTCGCGGTGTGGGCTTTGCCGATGCACAACCGAGAATTGTTACTTTGAAAGGTTCCATAATCTATGCAAATATACAAATATTTTCTAATATTCCTGCCGCTGATGTTTAGAGCGCGCTCTATTTGTCGAATTGCGGTTCGGCGGTGAGAGTTATCTGCTCGCCGGTTATGGGATGGGTGAATGTTATGCGCCGGGCATGGAGCATCAATCGGGGAGCCGGCGAGGCGTCGTTGCCGTAAAGGCGGTCGCCGACGATTGGTGCGTTAAGTCCGTCGGGGTGGGCGGCGTGTATGCGAAGTTGGTGTGTGCGTCCGGTGTAGGGATTAAGTCTGACGATGGTTTGGTTGTCGCCGACGTAGCCTTCCACGTGGTAGTCGGTCAATGCTTCGAGACCGTCGACGGTGTCTACTTTTTGGTAGGGACGCCGGTCGATGTCGGCGATTAGCGGTAGCGAGATTCTTCCGCTTTTCTCCGTGAGATGTCTGTCGACGATTGCGAGATACTCTTTTTCCACTTGTCGAAGTTCGAACAGGCGGCGCATTGCTTTGAGCGTGTCGGCATCTTTTGCAACAATAAGAAGTCCGGAGGTGTCCATGTCGAGGCGATGGGCGGGGTAGGCATCGCCGTATCGCTTTCGGGCAATGTCGGCTACGCTGTCGGCTTTGACACGTCCGGGCACGCTGAGCATGCCCGACGGCTTGTCGACAATCCACAGCCATCGGTCTTCGTAGACGGTCGTACATTCGCCGACGGGTTTTCGTTCGTCGGGATTTGACTCAACGTCAAGACCTTGCAGCATAAATCCGAGAATCGGCTTGCACTTGCTGCTGCACGACGGATAGAAGCAGCGATGGTGTCGGATGTGGTTTTTCGGCGAGCGACCCCACCAAAATTCGCCCATGGCAATCGGACGCAGGCGGTTTGCGTAGGCATATTGCAAAAGTCGTGGTGCGGCGCAGTCGCCGGCAGCGGCGGGAGGGAGTTCGCCGTTGTAGTTGCGGAAGATGTCGCAAAGGCTGCTGACTTCGCCGCGTGCGTTGAGCAATTGGTAGTGGTCGAACAGGCGTTTCTGCAAGTTGAAGCTGAGGCTTCGTCGCTCTTGCTTAAGCAGGTCGACTCTGCGGTCGATGTCGTTGAGTCGTTCGGTTGCCGAATTAAGTCGTTGGTTGAGTGCCCGTTGCAATCGCCGGAGTTCCGCCTTGTCGTGCTGACTTTCGCGGATAAGCGCTTGCTCGTCGTAGTTGCCCGACAGGCGCAGCCGTCGGCGTTCGGCTTTGCGCTCTGCCATCTCCGTGCGGTGCTGTAGGATTTCGGCGGCATTGTCGTGTTTGATGGTTTCGACAATCTTCGCAGCAGCACTGCGTTCGGTGTCTAATGTGCTGTTAATCCGCGCGTTGAGTTCGCCCAAACGACGCTCTCCTTCGACGAAAAAGCCGTCGGGTGCGAGTTGGTCGTAGATGGGCGGCACGAAGTAGGGGCGGTTGTGGCTGTGGGCGACCACTCCGGAATAGGCGGCAACAAATCCGATGCCTTCGTCGGAGCGAACGACCAGCACACCGAGCATCTTGCCTTCGGCAAGCGCATGCGCCATATCGCCGTCGGCTTCTATGGCGAGGCATAGTTCGTCGGCGGCACGCACCACCAGCGGATGCGGCGAATAGTTGAACGGGTTGGTAAACAGCCGTGGCAACTCTTCGTCGGAGACGGAGAAAGAGAACTTATGGAAACGGTCGGGAGTCATTGACACTGAAATACGAAAAAGGACTGCGCACATTGGCACAGTCCTTTATGTCGGTTTGTCGTCAAACGACGATTGTTAGTTTTCAACAGGCTTTACGTTGATGTAATTTTTGCCTTGTTTTTGAGAGAACTCAACAACACCGTCGATGAGAGCGAACAAAGTGTGGTCTTTACCCATACCAACGTTTACACCGGCGCGGTGAACTGTGCCGCGTTGACGTTTGATAATGTTACCTGCTTTTGCAAATTGACCACCAAAAATCTTGACGCCCAATCGTTTGCTTTCTGATTCACGTCCGTTCTTAGAACTACCTACACCTTTTTTATGTGCCATTTCTGTAAACTTTTAGTGATTATGCAATAACGTCTTTTACCACAATTTGAGAGAAGTATTGGCGATGACCGTTCAAACGACGATAGCCTTTGCGGCGTTTCTTCTTGAAGATAATCACCTTTTCACCCTTTACGAGGGGACGTACAACCTCGCAAACAACTTTGGCTCCTTCAACGGTAGGAGCGCCTACTGTAACAGCACCGTCGGCATCAATAAGAAGCACTTTGTCGAAGTCGACAGCATCGCCTTCTTTAACTGCTTCGCCGAGATAGTGAACGAACAATTTTTGGTCTTTTTCCGCCTTGAATTGTTGTCCTTGGATTTCTACAATTGCGTACATTAAAAAACAAATTATAAATTTGTCCGTGAGGCGGACGTCCTGCGACGCCACTTGTCGAGCCTTTCGGGATTAGCGGCACAAAGGTACGCACTTTTGCCGACCACTCCAAATTTTTTGCTAACTTTTTGAAAAATAGTTTTTTCGCAAGCATCAAACAGCGTCTACAGCGGTTTCGCCGGCGTATGCGCAGATGCATCCGGCTGTCGCAGAAAGTGGCGTCAGAGTAGCTAACGCCTCTTCGCTCTCCGCTTTCCACTCTCCGCTCTTATTGCTTAGTGCCGCATTCGGGGCAGAACTTGGCTTGGGGGAGGAGAGGTGAGCCACAGTTGGTGCAGAAACGCGCACCTTGTGCAGGCTGCGGCTGTTGTGGCGCTGCGTAGGTTTGGTAACCGCCGCCGGAGTTGCGCATCATTGCTACTTGCTCGGCAATGGCAAGGGCTTTGTCGTCGAGTTTTGCTTGGTTAACCATACCCCAAATTTGCGTGATGAGCACGGGCCACCAAACAAACATTGAAATGATTGTCGGGATGGCTTGCTGTCCGAAGATACCCACCGAGGCGTCGAAGATGATGTGGTCGCCTTGCGGCATAAGGTTGACTTTCAGTGCGGAGCGCATACCCATTATGGCTTTAAACGTGCCACCTTTGGTTATTGAAATGTCGCAGCCGTCCGACATAAGTTGGCAGAGTTCTACCTCGTAGCCTTCGTTGCGAAACTCGGTGGCGATGCGTTCGCCCATCTCGGGGATGAGTCGCGGTGAGGCATATATTGTTTTTTTAGTGTTAAAAGTTCCCATTGTGATTGTTTTAAATGTCTTTACTGATTTCTTGAATTGCGTTGACGTGGCTTGCGGCGAAGAGAACGCTCAATTCTGTCAAAAGTTGCTCGACGAGGGCTTTTTGGCTTTCGCTGAAGGTGTCGTCGATTTTCTTAAGCAAGCCGATTACGACTTGCGCTTGTTCATGAACTTCTTCGGCGGTTATAACGCCGTCGTCCATCATTTTCTTCCACGACGGATGGTTGGCAACTATCTCGTCGATGTTGATTATTCCTTGTTCGTTGAATAACATAAATATACTGATATTAAGAGTTTTAGAATAGCTTGTTGCCGCAGAAGTGGCAGAATTTCCAGGCGGGGTCGACGGCGTTTCCACAGTTCGGGCAATGTCGGGCGGTGCCGGTTGGATTGATGCCCATAAGTCGTTGATATTGTTCGCTTTTTCCCCATTTGAGAATTTCGCGGACGCGCACGGCGGCGAACGGGTGATTTTGTTGTGCGATGGCGTAGATTTGGAGCGTTTTGTTCCAAATACCGTCGTTGCGTATTGCGTCGTATTGGTCGGCTTGGCGAGCCCATTCTTCGAGGTCGATTTTTTCAGTGATTTCGATTGGACCACCGCTGAGGCGAGCCATAGTAGAAGCGACTACTTCGGGTGAGGTTACGAGGCTGCCGGCGCGGTCGCAGGAGAGTTCGCTTTTGCGTTCCCAGTAGAGAATTGCAAGTTGGATTGGTATTGACAGCAGCCCGAGCACGCCGAGGTTGTCGGCGCCGCTGAGTATGTAGTGAGCCAGCGAGTGGTAGAGTACGTGACGGCAAGCTATGTGACCGCATTCGTGGGCTATGACGGCGTCGATTTCTTCGTCGTTAAGCAGTTGGAGTAGTCCCGAAGTGACGGTGACAAAGATTTTGGTGTCGCCGAAGGTCCAAGCGTTTGGATACGGGTCCATCGAAAGATAGAATTCCGGCTCTTTGATGCCCAACTTTTCGCAGATTGGCGGCAGTCGGTTGTAGATTTCGGGCAATTGTGTGGGGCTTAAGCGAATAGCCGAAGCCATGTTAATGCCATATTGCAATTTCTCTAACCCGAGGGCGAGTACTTTCTTAACGAGCGTGGGAAATCCCGGAATGCTTTCGAGTTCTCGTAACGCTTTGGCATCTTCGGGATGCATGTATTCGTTCGGTTTAATCATAAAGCCTTGTTTTTGGATGTTGATATTATGTTGATTTGTTCCCTGCAAAAATAAGAAAATTCGCAGGCATTGTCAAGTTTTGCGGTGAGAATTAATTGAAAATAGTTGGAGTCGAATTGGGATTACGGATTTTATTTGTATTTTTGCGGAAAATGAAAAGTGTTTATTTGTAAACGAAATAACAGTAAGATGAAAAAGATATGTATTTTCGCAGTGTTGGCTGTTCTAACATTAGGACTTAGCGGCTGTGAGGAAGATTGGTACCCGGGATTTATCGGCGAGTGGGATTTAATTGAGGCGGGAGGCTTTCCGGTTGATTCGCGCTATGCCGATGCTTACGACTTCTACGACAACGGCACGGGTGTCTACTATTTTGTTGATGATTACGGGTATCTCTGTGAAGAATGGTTCAGATGGGATGCCGACGAATATACGATACATATAGTTTTTGATAGTTACTATATGGGCACTGCGTTCTGGTATTACGACTACGACCGCTACTATTTGTATCTGTCGGATACGCCGGATATGCATTACTATTACGTTTACGAGCGGCATCGTTAGTCAGTCGCTTGAAAAAATAACAAAAGCGGAACTCCTTTTCGAGGGGCTCCGCTTTTTGTTATGACGAGCAGCGATTGTCTATCGGATTACGACGCATTGCATAGTCTTGCCCACGGCGATGAGGTAGACGCCGCCTTTGGGAAGGGTGAACGTTTGGCTACCGCTGACAGTGGTGTTGACGTAGACGATACCGTCGATGCCGTAGATTTTGACGTCTTGCGGCTGTTGTGCTTCAACCGATACACCGCCGCGGATGGGTGTCACCTTGCAGTCGGCAAAGTTGATGTCTGAAACCGACGAGGTGCCTACGGTTGCTGTGATGTAGTCGATGTTGGCGCGACCACCTGCTGTTTGTGCCAGGCGGAAGCGTACGGGGCAGTTGACGTTGATGTCGGCGCTGAATTCTTCCCACGATGTGGTGGTGACTTGTGCCACTCCGGCTGTTGTCCATGTCTGTCCGCCGTCGATTGAGTAGTCGATGTTGATAACGACGGTGGCGTCACCGTCGACCCACTTGTGAGCGAAGAACGACAGTGTTTTTGCACCGTCGACTTTGTCGGCTGCCATTGTAATCGAGCTTGTTGCCTTTTTGCCGAGTCGGAGGCAATAGTTGCCTTCGTAGGGAACATCAATAGTTACACCGTTTGTCGTTGTCGGTTTATAAGTGCCGGCGTCGTTGAGCGTCCAAGCACAAGCCGAACCGGTGTAGTCGACCGTTGTGTAGTTGTCTGTCGGTGTGGTTTCGAAATCTTCAACGAAGTTAGAGTCTTGGTATACTTGCCCCTCTGCGGTGAGCAGGTCGTTGAAGAATTCGCCGGAGGTAACGCGAATCGAAGTGATGTATTCGCCGGCAGCGGCGCTACCGAGGCGCACGTAGAGCGAAGCGTCGGATGCGGCGGTTACAGAAGTTGCCCAATCGTTATTGTCGGTACTTACTTCGAACGGTGCGGTTACAGAGAATGTAACGTTGCCGGTAATGTTTTCCACTTCGTAGAGCACTTCGGTGCTTTTCGACGGTTGGTTTGGTGCTGCGCTGAAGACGAGAGCATCGGGGTCGAAAACGTAAGTGATAGCGGGATGTGCCTCATCGGTTGTCACTTCAACGACGTTGCTTTGCATAGTCTCTGAGGTGAGGCTGAATGTGTAGTGCGTGTCGGGTTGAAGGTTTTCGACGAGGTGAGTGAGTTCGCCGGCGTCGACGTAGACGGGATAACCTGCGATAGTGCCGTTGTCGTCGGCAACGTCGAGGCGGTATGTGCCGTCGGCAAATTCATCGCCCACGTTCACCCAACGAGCGGTAAACGATGTGTCGCTGACGTTTTCTGCCGGTGCTGCGGGGAGTCCGTCGAGGGCTTCCGAGGTAAGGCGTACACGGCTGACTGCGCTGCCCGAAGAGAGCACAAGTTCGCCTTCGTATTTAGCGGAAACGTCGCCGTGGAAGGTCAGTTGGATATATGCGTCGGCGTTAGCCACCGAAGAAGCATCGACGCGGAGCGGAGCGGCAGCGCGTTTCGATGCCGATGAGTTGGTGATGAGTTCTGCCGAAGCGGAGAAACCTTCGCCGTCGACGCTGACGCTAATGTCGTCGCTGAGGTTTACACCTTGTACGGCGATTGTCTTTGTGTTGGTCGAGTTGGTAGCCACTGTGCCGAAGCTTACGGTAGAGCCGTTGGCAGGCGAAGAGATTGCTCTCGCTGCTGCAGCCGTTTCCGACCAGTTGGTTGTCTTGAGGCTACCCCAGATGTAGTCGGCAAGTTCGGGGTGGTCGATGAATGGGTTGCGGTTTTTCTGTTTTGCATAGACTGCTTCGTTGCGGTCTACTTCTTTCTGGCTGACCGGGTCGACCGCGTTCCACTTCAGCAGCAGCGATTGTGCCCAAGATGAGAATGCCGGATAAGCGTTGCCGGCGAGCATGTCGCTCGACCATCCCGACACCTTATTATTATATGCTGTTACCATATAGAAGTAAGAGCGTGCAAAGTCGCCTTTGAATTCGTCGTCGGGTTCCCAAACGGTACCGGTGTAGCCCGAGTAGGTCGATTTGCCGAGTTTGCCGAGGGCTTTAACTGTTCCCGACGATGCTACATAGGTTCCCGACGAACATTCGCCGAAGGGATAGTTGGCGCGTTGGTTGTTGACGAAACCATCGGTCGGATAGATGTGGAAGAGGTCGGTATACATCGGTGTTGCATCTTTGAACCAGCTTTTCGGGAATGAGTGTTCGCGGTTGTAGCAGTCGCCGATTTTCGAGTATGAGCCGCATTGGTTGGTCGAGTAGGTGAATTCTTTTGTCGAATAAACGTCCCAAATCTTGCCGTTGCTCTTTGTGTCGGTGTCTTTAAACGCTGTCCAAAGTTTGGCATAACTTACGGCTGTATGCGATGTGATTTTGTTGTAGAGAGCGGTAAGAAGGGCTTGTCCGCACTTGCCCACGGCTGTTGAATAGTAGCCGGACGGTATGCTTCCGCCGGTTACGCCCGATGCAGTAGAGCCACCGCTCGTGCTGCCGCTATCGCTCGAACTTCCGCTGTCGCTGCTCGACGATGACGACGACGAACTCGACACTTTGGCTGTGAGCGACACTTGACGCGTCACGCTACCCGACACGAGTTTGAGTCTGCCTGTGTAGGTGCCTGCACTTGCCGATTTGAAGTTGATTTGCAGTTGCGCTCCGGCGTCGGAGTTGACTTTTGTTGCCGACAGCGTGGTTGCCCCGGCGGTGAAGCCTGTGCCGCTGACTGTTACTGTTGTCGATTCGGTAAAGCCTGTGCCTTTAACAACAACGGTATTAGTCGTTGTTTTGCTTGCCGTGCATGTGCCGAAGTCGATTGTCGAACCGCTTGCCGGCGAAGAGAATACAGCCGACGAGGTCGACGACGATGAGCCGCTCGACGACGATGATGATGCCGCAGTGGCTTTTAGGTTAACCTTGATTGTGGTGCTGCCGTTGGTAAGCGTCAACGTACCGGTATACGAGCCGGCAGTTGCCGATTTGAAGTTCACTTGAAGTTGTGCTCCTGTAGTGGAGTTGACTTTCGACGCACTGAGGCTGGTTGAGCCTGCGGTAAATCCTGTACCGCTAACGGCTACTGACGTTGCCGACGTTAGTCCCGAGCCTTTTACTACCACTGTCATAGTCTTCGTTGTGCTCAGTTCTGTCGAGCCGAAATCGACTGTCGAACCGTTTGCCGGAGATGTGATTGCCGACGTCGTTGTTGAGGTCGACGAAGATGCTATTGTTGCTTTTAGCGTAACCTTAACGGTCTTGCTACCGTTGGTGAGAGAGAGGTAGCCGGTGTAAGAACCTGCCGAGGTCGATTTGAACGTAACCTGCAAGGTCGCGCCGTTGGTAGAGTTAACCTTCGATGCGCTGAGGCTGGTGGAATTGACCGAAAATCCTGTGCCTGAGATGGCTACCGACGTTGCTGCCGTCAGTCCGGTGCCTTTGACAACAATCGATTTTGTAACCGATGTGCTTGCAGTTGTCGAGCCGAAGTCGACTGTCGAGCCGTTGGTCGGTGAGGTGATTGCCGCCGTTGTCGTCGACGATGACGACGATGCGCTATAGTCGGTAACAGTTACCGAGTCGATGAGCACACGCTTGCCGGCTGATTGTTGGAAGCGCACGCGCACGCTGCCGCTTGCATTGACGGTGAATGAATACTTTGAGTAAGTTGTTGCCGAGAGCGTTACCGAGCCGGCGTTTTTCCATGTAGAACCGCTGTCGATTGAATACTGGACGAGCACGGTGCCTGAGCCGTCGCTTGTCGACCAAGCGCGTCCGTAGAACGAGATTGTTCCGCATCCGCCGGTTTTGTTCGACGACATTGTTGCCGAACTTGTTGCAGTGCTGCCAAAACGCATAAAACGCGTCCCCGCGTAAGAATTAGATGAGTCGGTATATACACCTGCGTCGACCATATTCCATACGCAAGCATCGCCGGTGTACGAACCGTTGGTATACGATTGCTTTGCATTTGCTTCAAACCCCTCGCTTAGCGTCGCCGCCGAGACGGAGGTAGCCACGGTATTCACGGCAACAAACGTTATTGCAGCCATGACCAATTTGAAGATTTTACTCATAGTATAAAGATTTTATTATTCTTTTTCAGTTTTTGTCGGTTTGTAGGGTTCTCTTAAATGCCGCTTTTTCTTTAGGGGGCAATAGGTTGCAAATTTAAGTGCAAAAATGCTAAATACCAAAAAATTAAAATAAAATAATTACCATAACAGGAAATTATTTAGTAAAATTTAGCAATTAGCGATAATGTTAGTAACTTTGCATTATGGAAATTGAAAGCGAAAGAATTTTGTTACGCGGCTGGCGCGAAGAAGATGCGCCGATGCTCTATCGATTTGCTTCCGACCCCGACGTAGGGCCGCGAGCCGGATGGCTTGCACACACAACGGTCGACGAAAGCCGTGAGGTGATACGCACGGTGTTTTTGAATCCCACAACGTGGGCTATTGTGTTGAAATCCAATGGTCTGCCTATCGGTGCTATGGGCTATGGACCGTCGTGCAACTGTGGATTGCCCGCCCTCGACGGCGAGCCAACCGTCGGCTATTGGGTGGCAAAGCCATATTGGGGACTCGGCATCTGCACCGAAGCACTGCGGATGATGCTCGACCACGTTCGGCGCACAACCGACATTCGCTCGTTCGTCAGCGGGCATTTTGTCGACAATCCGGCTTCGGGCAGGGTGATGGAAAAATGCGGTTTCGAGCCAACCGGCGAATTTGCACATCGCCGACCCTCGCCATAGGCTCCGACCGCCCGATTCGAGTGCTCCGACTATGGCTGTAAGAGGTAGTTCGGTATCTGATGATGCCACACATATATTCACCTGAATATCAACAGAGTAGGGTCGCGCCTTGGTGCAACCGAGATGACGTGGTGAAGATCCCATCGCCCGGTAGGTCGCAGCAAGCCGCGACCCTACACTGTTGACTATCAACTAAATACACACAAGGAGATGCCAGCAGGATACAAAAAAAAGACGGGCGAGATTTCTCGTCCGTCTTGCGTGGTGCCACCAGGAATCGAACCGGGGACACAAGGATTTTCAGTCCTTTGCTCTACCAACTGAGCTATGGCACCGTTGATTTGCGAGTGCAAAGATAAAGCAAATATTTTAAATAGACAAATTTTCCGGCGGAAAGTTTTGAAAATATTTTGGCGATTTGTTGTAATGTGTTGGTAATCAGCGTGGAGTTGCGCAAAAAAGAATTGACATAAAAAAGTGGAGCATGGCCTCATCGGCTTTGCTCCACAGCTTTTTTCATAAAATCAAACCAACAGTCAATAATTAGACCGGGCTATTTGTAAGCCTCGGCGGTTGTGTAGAAATACCATTTCACAACCTTTTCAATCATTTTCTTCATAATAAAACAATCAATTCAATCCTTAAATAAATACTCCCGGGAAACCTATTCCGGAAGGTTTTCATTTTGTTTTCGGTGCAAATATAATACCATTTTTTGGAATTTCTGCTATATAAATATGTTTTTCAGCACTTTTTTAACATTTTTCTTCTCGAAGTGAAAATTGTTGGTCAAATTGTCATCTATAGTATTCAATAATGTCAGCCAAAATGGCATTGCTATGGTTAAAAAATGCAAATAAGGCGCATATTTTTTTTCGAAAGTTTGTAGGGAATAAAAACTCGCCGTACTTTTGCAGTGTGTTTTTCATGGTATTAGATTTAAGGTTAACAAGATTGGTTGTCGTGAGACAATCAATTTTTTTGTGTAAATGCAAAGGATACAGGCCGTTAGCCTTGTGTCCTTTATTTTTTCAGGGGGTGTGTGACCCCATTGCAAGTCGCAAGGATAAAAAAGATGGAGAAAATTCGTTTCCCCATCTTTTTTTTGTGCGTATTGCGGAACTTTTACAGCTCGAAAGCGGTAAGGTCGGCTACGGTCAGTGCCAGCTCTCGGCGTGAGTCGAGCAGATTTTCGGCGGCTTCGAGGTAGTAGTTCATCTCGAGCAGGTAGTTGAGCAGCGACAATTCCTTGCCATGGTAGGCTTTGAGGAGTGCGTCTTCGCCGTTGCATTCAGCGAGGGCTGCGTCGAGGCGCTGCGTGTTGCCGTAGAGCAGAGTAGCGCGGTCGTAGAGTTTGCGCATCTGAGCGCGGTGTTCAATCTCTGCCGAATGTTGAGCGGCTACGCTTGCAACTACTTCAGCCTGAGCGCGTTTCTTCTTACTCTTGTTGCCCCATAGAGGGATTGTGACGCCCAAGGCAACGCCTTGAAACTTCTCGGCGGCAACGAATTCGCCGGCGTAACCCACTGCGAGTTTGGGTAGGTTTTCGGCGCGATGAACTTTTGCTTCGTGTTCCTTAACAATCACTTGTTGAGCATAGTAGCGAAGCAGCGGACTCTCGGCAGAGGCTTGTGCATACCACGTGTCGAAATCGGCAGGCAGCGAGAATGTCTCAAACTTGTCGACGTTAAGGTCAATGGTATTTCCTCCGTTCAGCCGAGCCAGTTCGGCGAGCAGTCGGGCACGTTCGGCATCGATTGTTGCCACGCGGCTCTGCATGGTTGCCAGATTGAGTTGCGCTTTCTTTTTGTCGATAATGCTTACTTGCCCGGCGGCATCGAGAGTGTTGTAGGTGTCGGCGATGCTGCGAGCGTTGTCGAGTTGTCGAGCATAGAGCCGGTGCAAGGCGTTTTGGTAGGTGATGTCGATGCAGAGGCGTTTCGCTTCGAGCAGGATGTTCATCCGCTCGGCAGCCAGTTCGATGTCTTCGCCGGCGTTGAGCGAGTTTGCCAAACGGCGGCGGTTTCCGTAGGCGGTGGGGAAGTCGAACGGCTGCATAACGCTAACCGTCTTTTTGTCGGCTTGTGTGTCAGCCGAGCCCCATTGGTAGGAAAATTCCACTTCCGGATTTTCGGGAGCCAAACCAACGCGATTTGCGGCTTTTCGGGCTTCCGAGAGGCTGCGATGCGCCTCCAGTGCCGTGCTGTTTTTTTCGACTTGCGCGAGCACGTCGGTGTAGGCGTCGGCATAGGCTGTAGCACCGACGAGGAGGGCTGATGTTATGATGAATAGTCTCATTGTTTTTGCTTTTTACGTTTTACAAACCATTCGTAGATAATCGGCATCACGAAGATGTTAAGCAGAGTGGATGTCAGCAGACCTCCGAGGACGACGATAGCCATCGGACTCTGAATCTCGTTGCCGGGTTTGTCGCCGTTGATAATCAGCGGTATGAGTGCCAGTGCGGAGGTCAGAGCTGTCATAAGAATCGGGTTTAGTCGGTCGACTGAGCCATCGATAATTGATTGGCGCAAGCCTTCGCCTTCGTCTTGCAGGTGACGATATTTGCTGATGAGTAGGATGCCGTTGCGGGTAGCTACGCCGAAGAGCGTAATGAAGCCGATAATCGACGGGATGCTGACCACGCTCGACGTGCAAGCTACAGCCAATACGCCGCCGATGAGAGCAAGGGGCAGGCTGACGAGTACCAAGCCGGAGAGCGATGCGCTGTGGAATTCGCCGTAGAGGAGCAAGAACACCACGAAGACAGCCAGAATTGTTGTCAGGGCGAGCGTGCGCGATGCCGCGCGTGCCGATTCGAACTGCCCGCCATATTCGATGCGGTAGCCTTCGGGGAGAGTTATGGTAGAGTCGATGGTCTTTTGGATGTCGTCGACAACGCTCCCGACGTCGCGTCCCGAGACGTTTGCCGAAATTACCAATTTGCGTTGTACGTTTTCGCGCGATATCGTGTTCGGACCGCCGACGCTAACCACTTCAGCCACTTCGCCGAGCGGCACTTTTCCACCGTCGGCAGTGTCGATGAGGGCGTTTCGCACGTCGTCGGCAGTCATCGTTTCGGGGTCGCCGATTCGCAGAATCAAGTCGAAGCTGCGTTGTCCTTCGTAGATGTCGGCAAGTTTTGCGCCGGAGAAGGCGAGTTCGATAAATCTGTTAAATTCGTCGATGGTGATGCCGTAGCGAGCCATTGCAGCGCGATTGGGGCGCACTTGCAGTTGCGGCGTTTCCGTTTGTTGTTCGACCGCGACGTCGACGAGTCCTTCGATGCCGGAGATGGTCGCCTTGATGCGGTTGCCGAGCATATACATTTTGCTGATGTCGGTGCCGAAGAGTTTGATGGCAACGGCGGCGCGTGTGCCCGACAGCATGTGGTCGATGCGGTGACCGAGCGGCTGACCTACCGTAGCGGCGATGCCCGGGATGGAAGCCATGCAACGGCGCATGTCGTTGAACACCTCTTCGCGGCTGCGGTCGCCGAGCGTAAACTGCACGTCGATTTCGGCGCTGTTAGTGGCTTGCGAGTGTTCGTCGAGTTCGCCACGTCCGGTGCGGCGCGCTGTGGCGGTCACTTCCGGAATCTTTAGCAATTCGCGCTCAATAAGATTTCCCAAGCGGTTGTTCACTTCGAGCGAAACGCCGGGTTTTGCCACCGCAGAGATGGTTGCCGAGCCCTCGTTGAAGTCCGGTAAGAAACTGCTACCCATCGTCAGAAGTAGCACCACGGAGGTGACGAGAAGTGCCGCTGTCGAGGCTATAACGATGCGGCGATGGCTGAGCACAGTCTCCAAAGCGCGGCGGTAGGCGGCGGTGAGTCGGCGCGTGAGCCACGGTTGGCGCTCGTTTCGACTGAGGTAGCGGTCGTCAGCGAGGATCATTCGGCATAGCAGCGGTGTGACTGTCATTGCCACTATGAGCGACATAAACAGCGCGATGATGTAAGCCACGCCCAGCGGCTTGAGCATACGTCCTTCCATACCCGAAAGGAAGAATAGCGGTACGAAAGCCACCATAATAATCAAGGTGGCATTGAGAATCGACGAGCGTATCTCTGCACTTGCTTCGTAGACCACCGTAAACGCCGAGCGTCGCTCCTGTGGCGGTAATTGGAAGTTTTGTCGTAACCGTTTGTAGACGTTTTCGACGTCGATAATGGCGTCGTCGACCAGCGAGCCGATGGCGATGCACATACCGCCGAGGGTCATCGTGTTGATATCCATCCCCAGCAGGTTAAGCACAATCAGCGTGCCCATCAGTGACAGCGGGATGGCTATCACAGAAATAATCGTTGTGCGATAGCTGTTAAGAAATACGAAAAGAATCAAGATGACAAACACGGCACCTTCGGCGAGGGCACGACCCACGTTGTCGATGCTCGTTTCGATAAAATCCGCTTGGCGGAAGATTTTTGTGTCCATACGCACGTCGGCAGGCAGCGATTTGCTGATGTTCGCCAGGTTTGCCTCAATGCGTTCTGTGACGTTCAGCGTGTTGATGTTCGGCTGTTTCGACACCGAGAGAATCACCGCCGGAGCGGCATTCTGCGAGGCATGGCCCATCTTGACGGCACTGCCAATGCGTACGTCGGCGACGTCGGAGAGCACTACCGGGCGGCCGTCGACGGTCTTGACAGGCGTAGCGCCCAAGGCGTCGATGTCGCAGGTTCGTGCCATGCCGCGTAGGGCGTATTCGTTGCCGAACTGACGTATTACGCCGCCCGTAGAGTTGCTGCCCAAACTACGGCACACGGCTTCCAAGTCAGCCATCGTTACGCCGTAGACGTTCATTTGCTGCGGATTGGCAACCACCTGGTATTGGCGCAAATCTCCGCCGATAATTGTCACTTGCGACACGCCGCCGGTAGCCAGTATGGCGGGTTTGACCACCCATTCGGCAAGCGTCCGCAAGTCTGCCATCGAGGTAGAGTCGGCTTGCAGCCCGATAAAGAGAATTTCGCCCATCACGCTCGATTGTGGAGCCATGACCGGGCTGATTCCCTCCGGCAATGTTTCGCCGAGGGCTACCATTTTTTCGCTTACTATCTGTCGAGCGCGAAAGACGTCCATTCCCCAGTCGAACTCAGTCCACACAAACGAGTAGCCGTACATCGATGCCGAGCGCACGCGGCGCACGTTTGTCGCACCATTGACAGCCGTTTCTATGGGAAATGTCACCAGGCGCTCCACTTCTTCGGTAGCCATGCCGTGTGCGTCGGTCATAATAACCACCGTAGGCGCTGTCAGGTCGGGGAAGACGTCGACGTCCATATTGCGCATCGACCCAACGCCGCCTGCAATGAGCAGCACAGCGCCGACAAGCACAAACAGGCGGTTTTTCAGCGAAAACCGTATGATTGAATTTATGATGTTCATTGTATTAGCCCTCCTTCGTTAGTGCACGTGTCCCGAATGAGCGTCGAGAGCTCCCGAAGCCTGCGCGAGTTTGACCATCACGGCGCCGCGCGTCACAATGCGTTCGCCCGTCTTAACTCCCGACACAATCTGATAGCGCAGCCCGTCGGTTGCGCCAAGGGTGACCTCGCGCTTTTCGAATAGTTCGGGCGTTAGTTGCACAAACACAAAGTGGTTGCCCATTTCTTCGACCACAGCGTCGACAGGCACGGCAATGCAGTTGGTTGTGCTACGCAGTGTGATGTACATATCAACAAAAGAGCCGGGCAACAAGTCTGCCTTGTTTGCCACCTCAAACACTACCGGAACGAGTGCCGAGCCGCTTGAGGTCGACTTGCCGTACGACACCATTCTGCCGCCCAACTCGGCAAGGCTGTAGACTGTGTCGCTGTTGAGTCGGCGCAGATTGGCTGACACGATATTCTTGAGTTCATCGTAGTATTTCGGTTGAATTTCTGCTGTTATGTAAAGATTGCGATTTTGCGAAACCGCGGCAATCTGACGTCCGGCTTCTACATATTCGCCGTTGCCGGCATAGAGCGCCGTGATATATCCCGCGATAGGCGACACCACCGACTGGCGACCGCCGGCAAAGTTGCGTTGCAGAGCCTCGTACTCAGCCTTTGCCGCCTCATAGGTGCGGCGTGCTTCGAGCAAATCGGCTTCGCTGACAATGCGGTCGGCGGCGAGGGTTTTCTTGCGCTCATAGTTTTGGAGCGCAAACTCGTAGTCGCTGCGAGCGCGACTGAGTCGTACCGACAAATTGTCGTCGGCAGTAGTACTCGCATCGATGCTGAACAGCGCCGTGCCCGCGCCTACTTGTTGCCCTTCGACAACCGGTCGCGAGTAGGTCAATACGCCCGATGCAGCGGCTACAATTACACGTTGGTCGCTCGGCGATGGTTCTATGCGTCCAACTGTCTTGATTACTCCGCCGAACGGCTCCGGACGACATTCTCCGGTGGCAAAATCTACTTTCCAACTCTGCTCCTTAGTAAATTTAACGGCAACGTCGGCGTGATGTTCAACAGCTTCAGCCGCCTCGTGTGCTTCGTGCTCGTCGTCGAACACGGTAACACTCATTCGAAGCGTTTCGCTGCCTTGAATAGCCACAACGAGTTCGCCGTTGCCCGTCGTTTGCGGCTCGAGTTCAAATCGATAGATGCCGCCTTCAGCCTCTGTCGGCTCAGCCTTTACCGCCTTGCCGCCAACGTTCAGCGACACGTTGACCGTTGCCTCGGCGATGGGTTTGAAGTCGGTCAAATTTGTGAGATGCAATGCGATGTGTTGTTCTTCGCCAACCACCAACGGCGTAACTTCGGCAAACGCTTCGACGTGCGCGCCATAGGCAGTCAGTGCCAAAGTGGCGTCGTGGACGTGCCCCTCATGCTCGTGTTCATGCTCGTCGCCGTGGCTGTGGTTGTGACATCCCGAAACGGCAACCGACATAAGGATTGCCGCCATTATAGAATATAGCGTTCTCATACGAAAGTCCTCCTCGTTCTATTGTTGGATGCTGTCGACGGGTGTGCTGCATGGCTTGTCGCCCGGGCAGCAGTCGTGGTTGGCGCAGTCGCTGTGAGGACACGGTTTTTCGGCAGGTTTGCCGATTTCTTGTTCGATGGGGAGACGACTTTCCTCTCGTGTTTTGTTTTCATTGCCGCCGCAAGAAGCAAGCGCAAAGAGTGATATGGTTGCGATTATTATTGCTGATAGTTTCATGATTTTTAATGTTTTAAATGTTATTAAAAAGAATTGGAAATTGAGACTATCAGCAGAAAGGCGGAGCGCGCGTCGATGTCGACGTCCGATGTGCGGGTGCGATTTTCAGCACATCGCCGACGAAGAGTGTTGCGACAAAGCAGTCGAAGCGTTGAGGCATCACCGTAGGAGCCGTAAGCGTTGCCGACAGCATGTCGAGCGCCTTCGCCGTGCGCTTAATCGGTGTAAAAGCGATGAGGTGGTTGCGATGATTGTCGTTGAGCGTCGACAGCATCAGCGTAGAGCCGAACGTGCAGTCGTCGTGGTGATGGTGATGATGGTCGTCTTCGCAAGGCACGCTCATCGACAGCATCGAAATGATTTCGACACTGTCGTCGTGGTGCACGTGAGGGATAACGGTATGGACCGCCACTGCGACACTTGCAAGCGCCACAAGAACCATCGACAATATGACCTTCATTCGTTTCACGTCGTCCAATTTGCCACAAAAATAGCAAAACCGAATGATATTTCCAAATTTCACCCCTTCCCGTCCCGAACCGAATCCCCGGGCAAATAGCAGCGACTGTCATATCAGAATTATTGAAAACCGTTTTGATTTCCGACGGGAATGGTGTAATTTTGCCTATCGACATAGGCTTGAGTCGTTTTTATGCAAACATCTTCGAAATCTTTTACTTGTGAAACCGAAATAGTTTATGGGAAAGACATTGAAAACAACATATATGATTATGCTGAAAATCATAATCATCATCGCTGTCATCTTCGCACTAAAATGGTTGTGGGTGGCAATCTCTACCGGTGGACAAGGCTCTTTTGACGGCGAAAAATCAGAAATTCTACGTAGGCGAAACTATCTTGCCGGCAAGCTTATAACGTCGCCCCGTGCAGTGCTTAATGAAATGCCCGATGGAATAGGTAGTCAGTTCAAGGGAGAATGGGCTATATATTCTTGCTCGATGTTTACAGCGGCTCTGGTAAACATCGGAAAGCTATATCCTGAGGAGAACGAAAAGTCCGTAGAGCAAATAGAACGGCTTATAGAAATCGTTATGTCACAGGAGTTTAGGAAATATGACGCTGACAGATGGCATGAAGATCCGTTAGATAGCCTCGACAGTGATAGCAGTCACATGTCATACCTGAGCATTTTGGCTTGGATGATGAGTGGTTACAAGGCTTGCCGACATCGTCACTCATTCGACCACCAAGTATATGGACGGACACGCAATGGCTGTCGGCGGCGCGATTGTCGACAGCGGCAACTTCGACTGGACGGCGCATGCCGACCGACTACGGGCGGGCTTTACACACAGGTCGGAGAGCTTTACGGCTTCCCGATAAAGGTGGTCAGCGAAAGGATACTCAAAGAGGGATTGGAGTTCACCGACAACCGTTTCGTGGTTGAAGGAAACTACAAGTACACCTACAACAACGGGCATCTGGCGATGGCTGACCCGGTGGCCGCCGCCCGAAACTTCCTCAACGCGATTGAGAGAATCCCCTCCATCATCGACCAGTACAAGGCGAAGAATGAGGTCTTGGAACGTGAGATACCGCAGTTGCAGGATATAGCGGGCAAGGTTTGGAAGAAGGAGGACGAGCTGAAGCAGTTGAAGTCCGAACTTGCCGCCCTCGACCGCAAGATACAGCTGGAGCTTGCTCCGCCTACACCAGAAGTCGCCGAAAAAGAGAATGATGGGCAACAGGTCAAACCGGAAATGGAAGATGTGCGGAACGGGCAGCCGCAATATCACGGAGTTACACCGCCGCAGATACGCAGTCCGGCGGATAGTATCGTTGCCAACCATGTCATAATCGGGCGTCCAGGGCTGTATGCCAAGGAGGAAACCCGGTCCAAAGGATTGAAAATATAACCTTAGGAATTTTATCTGAAGTATTAATAGGGGCTATCCCAAAAGGTCTAAAAGTAAATTTTATCCTCTCTGCAAGTATCTGCAGGATGGCAACTGCATTTTTTTCTTTTTGGGCAGCCCTTATTAAAATTTATTCTTATTTTAGGTTATATACATTCATGTCCATTTATGTAAAAAA
>SFJG01000127.1 GCA_004555955.1 Bacteroidales bacterium
ACAACACGCGAAAGCCGAAACGGCGTGCCGTTGCTCACGTAGAACGTCTCGTTGCGGTCGTAGAGAGTCTTGTCGTAGCCCGATAGGCTGATACGGTCGGCATAGGCTACCGTGTCGGCTGCCACCAATCGCTCAAGACGGTCTATATCGCTACGCGTCACAAGCCCTTTGCGAACCGTCGACACTCGTTCGTCGCCTCGCGCCGATATCGGCAGTAAAAGTATCACTATCAATAATAACCGAATCATTCTGTTTTGAGTTGATGAGTTGATGAGTAACATACGATAAACCATGAACGACAAACGCTCCACGCTAAAAATATATTGGATTCTTTGTGTTCAACTGCTCCAGACGGACAAATCCCGCGGCGGCTTTTGGCGTTTCAACGTGAGGATATATGCGGATGCCGTCGAATATCGAAGGTAAAAACCGCGCCAAGTTGACCGACCAATGCACCTTCAACTTCGGCTTTTCGACCATTATCGAATTACAATCGTCGTCGACCGTCGCCAGACACTCTATCGGCATCGTTAGCCGCTCATCGACAACCGCCGAATATAGCCGCAACCGCAACAGGTCGGGGCGTGCCGCTCGCTCGGCATAGCCTGCCACAGTGCCCGGATTGATTGCCGTATCTTCGCTGTCGACAACCACCAACCGATACACCTCAGCTCGACTCCCGCGCTCTGCGTCGAGGCGCTCCACAACAAGCGTCAGCCGCTCGTCGGGATAATACCACAAGCCCTCCAACGTCTTTGTTGCGTCGCCTTTGAAGCGCGCCCTCACTGTTGCCTCATCGTAGCCCGCAAGCACTGCCGACTCTTCAGGCACGTCGAACGCCGACGCTACTATGGCAACCATAGAGAACAATATCAACAACACGCCGCGCATCACATCCGGAATTTATATTGCAACCCGAAACTCAGAATTTCCTTAAACTGCCAGTACTGCCAACTGTCGTTCCACGTTGCCGAATCGTCGAAGCGCAAATGTGCATAAATCTGCGTCGACAGATACTTGTTTATCGAAAAATTGATTGTCGTCTCCAAATCGGACTGTACATAACTATAGTCGGTGAAGGCGAACAACCGCGCCGACATCGAGATGTCGCGCGTCAACATCCACGACAACTTAAATTCGCCGCTCGAACCCACCTCGTGACCCATATGCTCGCCCGCATCAATGCCCAACGTTGTCGGGTCCATCTTATGGATGGCGCGGCATATCTTCATGTTGTACGACAACGGCGACAACGACGCGTCAAACTTAAACGTATTCTTCTTATTCGCCGTGTTGTACGTCATACCGATACCGGCATTCAGTTCACCCGGCGTCAAGAACGACGCCGACAAGTCGTAGGTGTTCGACTTGAAATTCTGCAGCAACTGAGTCTTAAACTGTAACGACGTACTGTAGTAGAACTTCTTCGTCGCTTTCAGACCAAACTTGGAATTAACCTGGAAGAGGTCTTCGTTGATGCTATACTTCCGATACTGGTCGTCGTTAGCCGAATTCACTCCAAGTTTATACTTAATGTCGAGTTGGAACAACTTATTCGGATGCTTCGCCTGATTGAGTTCCAGGCTATAAACAAGGTCGGAAATAATGTTCAAATTATTGTTACCACCTTGATACCAGTTCTCCGAAATATAAGCCTGCGAGAACTGAAACGATGCATCAAACTTATGAATCCACGAAATCGTCTTATAGTCCAATTCCGGAGCCTTCTCCGGTATCTCAAGCTTCCGCTTCTCGATTTTCAACTTATTCTTGCTGATGTCTACCGTGTCGGCAAACTCCTTCGGCGGCTCTGCCATCGTCGCAAAATAGTAAGGCACCAACTCCGGGCGCTCAAACGCCACACGCATCACATGATAGCGCTCAAACCACGACTGCCACCGAGCATCGTCAAGCCAACGGCTGTCGACACTCAACTCCGGCTCATCCGTCGTTCGATACACAAACGCCGGACGCTCGATGCCCCGTTCCGGAACAATATCATATCCCGTAAACACTATCGGCAGATACATCACACTCTTGCGAGCTTCGCCTCGATACAGACGCGCCAACGAGTCGGCCTCAGCAAGCAGACGCTCCGTGTTGTCGACTACGGATATCGTATCCATCTTCAACCGAACATTAGACACAAGCGACCAAACCCCGTTGTGTCGCGCTTTGGCACATATTCCTTGAGATAATAATAAAACAAATAACGCTAATACAATCTTTTTCATCATGTTGTCAATCTTCCTGTAGAGATTCCGACGCTGCCGAGGCAAGTATTTCACGAGCAAGGTCAACGTCGCCGTTGCGCACCATCAATCCAACCTGCATACACGGCAAATCGGGCAACGGATAAAGCGACGCCCAGCACTCGTTCGTCACATAACTTTCAACCCCATTCGTGCTCAACACACCCTTCGCTATATACGCCGACACAGCATCCGGATAGCGGTCAAGCAATACCATATCATCAGCATTTTCCATCGGGACCTCCTTTGTTTTTATGCAAAGATAGTGCAAGGCGAGCGAAAAACAAAGCGAAAACGAAGTTTTCAAGATTTGTTTTTCCGAGCCGCAGCCTATCTTGCGCGAAGCGAAAGTAGTGCAAGGCGAGCGAAAAACAAAGCGAAAACGAAGTTTTCAAGATTTGTTTTTCCGAGCCGCAGCCTATCTTGCGCGAAGCGAAAGTAGTTGCAAGGCGAGCGAAAACGATTAAAAGCCGCCATAGGCGGTGGTTATGGGTTAGAGGTTAGTGGTTAGAGACAAGTTACTATAACCAATAACCACGCCATAGGCGTTAAAGCCCGACGGCGAAGCCGGAACGCCCAAATAATAACGAATGAGTATAGTATTAGTCTTATATAATAAGACAAACTAAAAACAGTAATATGATATACGGGTATATTAGAGTGAGTTCAGACAAGCAAACCGTCGAGAACCAACGATTTGAGATTAACAAATTCTGTGAACGAGAAAAACTTTGTGTTGATGATTGGATTGAAGAAACAATCAGCGGAACAAAAAACTACGACAAACGACAATTAGGTCGTTTGCTGAAAAAGGTGAATAAAGATGACGTGATCATCTGTTCAGAGCTTTCGCGTCTCGGTCGAAATTTGTTTATGATTATGGAAATCTTAAACATTTGTATGACCAAAGAAGCAAAAGTGTGGACTATTAAAGATAACTATCGCCTCGGCGACGATATCCAAAGTAAAGTACTCGCTTTTGCGTTCGGATTATCAGCAGAAATTGAAAGAAACCTTATTTCTCAGCGCACAAAGGAAGCCTTAGCCCGTCTTAGATCTGAAGGAAAAGCAATAGGACGAGCAAAAGGGAGAAGAAATAATCGACCAAATAAAATATGTGAAAAAAACCATACAAAGATTGTTGAAGCCTTTAATGGAGGGATCTCAATTCCAAAGATTGCAGCGAAAATTGGTGTATCGAGAGGAACGTTATATCGGTATTTAGCATATACTGGAATCCGCTTGCCTAAAAAATCGTCAAATGGTAGGTGGGAGCGAGGAATCT
>SFJG01000035.1 GCA_004555955.1 Bacteroidales bacterium
GTTACCTAAGTCTCGTATCCTTGGCCGCTTTTGATCACTTGCTTTCAGTCACATACAGGAGTATGCTCCTTTCAGCAAGTAATCAAAATCGACTCAAGGTTACGACCTCTACGACCCCAAAAATTTAAGGAACGCGCTCTTATAATTGACATAAAATAATTACCTTTGCAAGTCAAATACAACAATTAACAAAAAAAACATATACAAAATGAATCAAACAATCCAAAAAAGGCTCAGCGACTCTCCCGCATGGCGGTGGACCGCACTACTATTGCTGGCAGCGGCAATGTTTTTCGGGTATATCTTTATGGACATACTCTCTCCTATTAAAGACTTAATGCAATCAACACGAGGCTGGGACTCTACCGCATTCGGCACCATGCAAGGCTCGGAAACGTTCCTCAACGTGTTTGTGTTCTTCTTGATATTCGCAGGAATTATCCTCGACAAACTCGGCGTACGTTTCACCGCCATACTTTCGGGAGCCGTAATGCTCGTTGGTGCAATAATCAACTGGTATGCCGTCACCGAAGCTTTCGAAGCCACTTCGCTCAAAGTGTGGTTCGACAACAATCTTAACTATATCCCCGTACTATCCGAACTGGAAGTAGCCCCCTTCTACGAAGGCATGCCCGCCTCGGCAAAATTCTCGGCAATCGGCTTTATGATTTTCGGTTGCGGCGTCGAAATGGCAGGTATCACCGTCAGCCGCGGTATTGTCAAGTGGTTTAAAGGCAAAGAAATGGCACTCGCTATGGGCTCGGAGATGGCACTGGCTCGTCTGGGCGTAGCTACCTGTATGATTTTCTCGCCGGTATTTGCCAAGATGGGCGGCGACATCGATGTGTCGCGCTCGGTGGCTTTCGGCGTTGTGCTCCTCGTTATTGCCTTGATTATGTTTATCGTCTACTTCTTTATGGACCGTAAACTCGACAGCCAAACAGGCGAAGCCGAAGAGAAAGACGACCCGTTCAAGATTAGCGACCTTAAGCAAATCCTCACATCAAGCGGCTTCTGGATTGTTGCCCTCCTCTGCGTGCTCTACTATTCGGCAATCTTCCCCTTCCAAAAATATGCCGTCAATATGCTTCAATGCAACTTGTCGTTCACCGAAGTTGAGCCGGGCTCATTCTGGGCAGGTACGACAGTCACGCTCGTTCAATACTTCATTATGCTCATCGTGGCTGCCGGAGCATTCTTGTTCAACTTTGCCAAATCGAAATCGACAAAAACCATTTCGCTCACGGTGGCAATCGTCGCTCTCGTGACATTCTGCTATATGGGCTATATGCGTCAAAGCGCCGAAACCGTATTTGCCGTATTCCCGCTCCTGGCTGTCGGCATTACCCCGATTCTCGGCAACTACGTCGACCACAAAGGTAAAGCGGCATCGATGCTCGTCATCGGCTCGCTGCTGCTCATTGCTTGCCACCTCACCTTCGCATTCATCTTGCCGCAATTTAAAGGCTCTGATATCGGCGGCGTCATTGTGGCTTACCTTACTATCCTCGTCCTCGGCGCTTCGTTCTCGCTCGTGCCTGCATCGCTTTGGCCCAGCGTGCCAAAACTCGTCGACGCCAAGATTATCGGTAGCGCTTACGCTCTAATCTTCTGGATTCAAAACATCGGCTTGTGGCTGTTCCCAATGCTTATCGGCAAAGTGCTCGACGCAACAAACCCGCAAATCACCGAAGCTCTCGCCAACAATACCATAACCGCCGAACAAGCCGCTACAAGTTACGACTACACTTGGCCTTTGGTTATGCTCGCTTCGCTCGGCGTCGCTGCTCTTATTCTCGGTTTTATCCTAAAAATCGTCGATAAGAAAAAAGGACTCGGACTCGAAGATGCAAATATAAAATAACACACCTATTAAGTTAATAGTCAGCGCATTCCAACGACTCAAACCGCAAAATTCGGAAAAGCCGGGATGCGCTGGCGTATAAATATCAACAAATTTCACATACTTTTACGAACAATATTTGGCAATAAATTAGGAAATAAAGAAATCTTTCTTTAATTTTGTGGTCTAAATATAACAAAACAACGAAAAACGAATGAAAAAGTTGAACTTTTACGCCGGACCTTCTATTCTGAGCGAATTTACAATCAAGAATACGGCAGATGCCGTGATGGACTTCAACGGAACAGGTTTATCCATCTTAGAGATTTCACACCGCAGCAAGGAGTTTCAAGCAGTGATGGACGAGGCACAAGCCTTAACAAAAGAGTTGCTCGACATCCCCGAAGGCTACGAAGTGTTGTTCCTCGGCGGCGGTGCAAGCCTACAATTCTGCATGGTGCCGTTCAACTTGCTTAACAAAAAAGCAGCATATCTCGACACCGGTGTGTGGGCAAGCAAAGCCATCAAAGAGGCAAAACTCTTCGGAGAGGTCGACGTAGTGGCTTCGTCGAAAGACGCAAACTACACATTCGTCCCCAAAGACTACACCATTCCCGCTGATGCCGACTACTTCCACATCACAACCAACAACACAATCTACGGTACGGAGTTGCGTCAAGACCCCGACTCGCCGATTCCATTGGTTGCCGATATGTCGTCCGACATCTTCTCACGCAAAATCGACGTGTCGAAATATAACATCATCTACGCCGGTGCGCAAAAGAATCTTGCTCCCTCGGGCGTAACTATCGTAATTGTCAAGACAGAGGCTCTCGGCAACGTTGAACGCGCCATCCCGACAATGCTCAACTACCGCACACACATCGACAAAGGCTCAATGTTCAACACGCCTCCTTGCCTCCCCATCTACTCCGCTTTGCAGACCCTTAAATGGTACAAAGCACAAGGCGGTGTCGACGCTATGGAAAAACTTGACAAACTCAAAGCTGCGAAACTCTACGACGCCATCGATAGCAGCAAAATCTTTGTCGGCACAGCTAAGCCCGAAGACCGCTCTATCATGAACGTTTGCTTTGTTATGAAGCCCGAATATGCCGAACTCGAAAAGCAATTCATCGAATTTGCTACTGCTAACAACATCGTCGGCATCAAGGGACACCGCTCTGTCGGAGGTTTCCGCGCTTCTATCTACAACGCTATGCCTCTCGAAAGCGTAGAAACTCTAATCAACGTAATGAAAGAATTTGAGAACAAAATCTAAACAAATATGAAGATTTTAGTTGCTACCGAAAAACCCTTTGCAGCAGTTGCCGTCGACGGCATCCGCAAAGAGATTGAAGCAGCGGGACACGAACTCGTTCTGCTCGAAAAAGGAACAAAAGACGACTTCATCAAAGCAGTTGCCGACGTTGAAGGTCTCATCGTCAGAAGCGACATCGTCGACACAACAATTCTCGATGCTGCCAAAAACCTGAAAGTGATTGTTCGTGCCGGTGCCGGTGTCGACTCTATCGACCTCGAAGCCGCTAAACAACGTGGCGTTTGCGTGATGAACACCCCCGGACAGAACTCAAACGCAGTTGCCGAACTCGTCTTCGGTATGCTCGTAATGCTTATCCGCAACAACTTCAACGGCAAAGCAGGAACAGAACTCAAAGGCAAAACTCTCGGCATCCACGCCTACGGTCAAGTAGGTCGCAACGTGGCTCGCATAGCAAAAGGTTTCGGTATGGAAGTATCAGCGCTCGACCCGTTCGTTACCGACGAGGCTATGATTGCCGACGGCATTCGCCCCGTGCACAGCGTTGAAGAGCTTTACAGCAACAACCAATACGTTTCGCTTCACATCCCGGCAACCGCCGAGACCAAGAAATCAATCGGCGAACGTCTCATCGACCTTCTTCCCGAAAACGGCGTGGTTATCAACACCGCTCGCAAAGAAATCATCGACGAACCGAGCCTCGTTGAAGCGCTTCGCAAGCGTACCGACGTGCGCTACGTTGCCGACGTTAAGCCCGACATTGCCGACGACATCAAAGCCGAATTTGCCGACCGTGTTTTCTTCACTCCAAAGAAAATGGGTGCGCAAACTGCCGAAGCTAACATCAACGCAGGCATCGCTGCTGCAAAGCAAGTCGTTGCTTTCCTGAAAGACGGCTGGAATAAGTACCAAGTGAACAAATAGTAAATTTGTATCAATTATTCTCCTATAAGTAAAAAATCCCGATTCTGTCGGGATTTTTTTATTTTTCATCTAATAGACAGTCCGATTTTTAACCAAAATTAACCGAGGGGAGGTTATTTTTACCTCTGTTTTTATTACATTTGCATCACGTACAAAACCATGATAATTTAATAATTAACATTTATATATTTAGACTTCAAATTAGTATTATGAACAAGAATCTATTACTTGGAATGCTTGCGGGCGCGACCTTTATTTTTACCGGTTGCCAAGACGAAGCAATCCTCGCTACTACCGATGGCGAAAGTCAAGTAACATTCACTGCCGAGATTCCGCAAGGCATCGCAACACGTGCTTTTGCCGACGGAACATCAGCCACACAATTGACTTACGCAGTCTACGAAACAGGCTCGACCACAAAACTCATCGACGGAACAGCCACATTCAGCGGGTTGAAGACAACCGTTAACCTTCGTCTGGTAAACGGCAAGACTTACGACATCCTCTTCTGGGCTCAAGACCCCGATGCAACTTGCTACGACTTCGATTTTACCACGCAAACCGTGACAGTCAACTATGCGGGCATCAAATCGAGCGATGAAACACGCGACGCTTTCTTTAAAGCACAGACTTTTGCAGTTTCGGGTACAATTAACGAAACCGTTCAACTCTATCGTCCGTTCTCGCAACTTAACATCGGTGCTACCGATTATAAAGAAGCTACTAAAACAGGCTTCACAACGACACAAACTAAAGTCGTTGTAAACCACCTTGCTAACAAAATCAACCTTAAGTCGGGCGAAGTTGAAGGCGACCAAACCATCACCTACGACTTAGCAAACGTACCCGCCGACGGCGAAACATTCCCGGCAGCAAACGTTGATGCCGACTATCTTGCAATGAACTACTTGCTCGTTCCGCAAAACAAGCAACTCGTTGACGTCGACTTCACTGCTACCGACGGCTCGCACACTATTGCTCGCCACTACGACAACGTGCCCGTTCAACGCAACTATCAGACAAATATCTACGGTAACATCCTCACCGAAGCAGCGAACTTCAACATCGAAATCGTTCCAGCTTTCACCGACAGCCATGCTTATCCCACAGTAGGCTACATCCAAAACGGCGACACTTACGAAATCTTTGCTCCCGAAGGTTTGCAATGGCTTGCAAACGAAGTTAACTCTAACACCGAAACATTTAGAAACAAAAAAGTTTTGCTCACAGCCGACATCGATATGGAAGGTAAAGCATTTACCCCGATAGGCACACTTGTAAGCTATCCTTCAAAGACCTTTGCAGGAACATTCGATGGTCAAAACCACACCATCTATAACCTTACAACAGCCGACTATACTCCCAACCACGCTGTTGCAGGTCTCTTCGGTTCGACAACCGGTACTATCAAAAACGTAACGCTCAAAAACGTAAACATCCGCAGTTCGCACTACGCAGGTGCAATCGTGGCTTACTCGTCGACCAACGGTGCAGTAATTGAAAACTGTCACGTCGATGGCGGTACAGTAACTTCAAAGGCGGAATTAATCGGCAGCAGTTACGACAATGGCGACAAAGTGGGCGGTATTGCAGGTTACATAGTTACCGGCGACAAAATCAACGGATGTACCGTTAAAAACCTCACAGTGCAAGCATATCGCGACCTCGGCGGTATCGTTGGTTGCTCAGACGGAACAGTACAGAACTGTACCGTAGGCGAAAACGTCACTATCATTGTCGACAACGAAAACAACTACAAGAACTACACTCAACCTGCACAATACAATGCTAACAGCATCGTTGGTCGCGCATTGTCGAATAGCACTCAAAACAACAACGGCGAAGCAAACATCGTTCGCCCGGCGGCAGTGGCAACCGTAGCAACAGCGGCAGAACTCAAAACCATCCTCAACACATTCGGCGCAGCGGGTGCCGGTAGCAATGTTGTAGAAATCACTAACGACATCGTTTTAGCAGACGGAGAGACTTGGACTCCGGTATTAGTTGACGGCTATCATGGTGCTGAAAAAATCATCATCAACGGTAACAACCACACCATTAAAGGACTCAATGCTCCTCTCTTCTCGGGAGGTTTCGCAGGTCACTCGGGAATCATCATTCGCGACCTTACCATTATCGATTCTAACATGACAACAACCAATACTATCGGTGCAGGTTGCTTTATCGAGTCAATCGATTCTATGGAAAAGATTGAATTGACCAATTGCCACGTTAAGAACACCACACTGACAAGTACATGTGGTAGCCGTGTCGGTGGTATTATCGGTTGGACCGCAGGTTACAACAATCCCAACGACGGACCTGTTGACACATACGTAACTATTAAAAACTGCTCGGTTATCGGTTGTACACTTGAAAGCAATGGCTCTGTTGGCGGCATTTATGGTCACGCAGGCAATAACCCTGCTACATTCTCAACTGTAGAGAATTGCACAGTTCAAAATTGCAACCTCAATTCAACCGACGATGGTGGCTGGCGCGTTGGTGTAGTTGTTGGTACGGCTAATGTCGGTCAAATGACAATCAACAACATCACCGAAAGCGGCAACACACTCACTCAAACAGGCCAAACCGCTCCTGCTCACAGCAACCTTTACGGTCGATTCGTTCCCGGCGACACCGGCAAACTGACCATCGACGGCGTTGTAATTACTGAATAAAGAAACACCAACACTTCATAATGCAAAGGCTGCGTCCCCCGACGTGGCCTTTGCTATCTAAAGAAACAAAAGAAAGAAACTCAAAAGAATCCATATAGGGCACGAGATAGCAAATCGCATCAAACAACTCGGCATTACCAAATCGGAATTTGCTCGCCGCATCGGCATTCGTCAGCAGCACGTCAACAAGTTGCTCGAAAGCAATAGCATCGACACCGATAAATTGGCTTCAGTAGCAAAGCGCTTGACTTAAAGCGCGTTCCTTAAACTTTTTCACGCTATATCTCAACGATGAAGAAATGGCTAAAACTGAGAGCAACGACAAGGTGGTTCAACAGTTCCAAACAGAATACGAGTTACTTAATGAGCATTTAGCAGAAACCATAATGCTTTTAGAGAGGCGGATTGACGATAAGAACAAAATCATCCGCCTTTTAGAGCAATCGCAGCGCAAAGCGAACTAATTGACCCATTCAAATACAACGACAAGCCGCCATTTGACGATGACGGCTTGTCGTTTTGATATACAGGTTGTTTATTTTATAGCTACTTTCTTGACAATGCTTTTGCCGTTGGCTGCAGTTGCGCGAACCATATAGACACCGGAATGCAGATTTCCGCTGACGCGCTGTCCGAATGCATTATACACTTCGATATTTACGTTTTCGGCAGGCACAATCTCGCTATCGTTGACAGTGAACAAATCAGCGTCGGCATCAACAAGTTGCACAGCCGATACGTTGTCGTTTTTACCATTGAGCGTAACGATTACATCGTTGGCATAAGCCGACGAGATGCGCAATTTTGCCGTATGATTACCATTGTAGATGCCGGGCTTATAAGTAACTGTCACCGTATTCTTGGCAGTCAACCAGCTTGTGGCATCGGTCTTTACGCTGAAGTGGCGAGCATCTGCGCCGGTGAGACACAATTGCGGTGTGCCGTAGAAATCGCTGCGAGTAAACGTAAATGTGTTTGTTACGGCATTACCATCGGCAGAATAGAGGCTCAGCGATGTCGCCGAGGGGGTAATTACGGTTTTGTTAATCTTGCTTGCAAGGCCATTTGTTTCGTCAAGGCTGTAACGGAAAATGTTTGCCTTACGGTTTCCGCTTGCGCCGGTAACCACACCGAGCAACAAGTGCGGACGTCCCTTCGAGTCGCGGTGCACTTTCACTCCTTCGGGTTCGCCATCGTCGAGCGACAAGATTTCGCTCTTCATAACGGGTTTACGATAAGCCAATTGTCCTGTTCTCCAGTTGAACACGTGCAAGATGATAGTCGGGATAGTCTTACCGTTGTTAGTAGCCGCCGCCGAGTTATTTCTGCCAACGCCTTCGCAGTGGTAGATGTAGTCGCCGCTGATAGTAAATCCTTGATGGTCCCAAGTTTGGAAGCCCTTATCGAGTTCGTCGATATTACTATTATCGTTGGTATAGTTCATCTTATTGGTAAGTTTCTTCACCTGAACGACGTTGAGCGGCTTTGCTTCCGACCATTTCGAGAACACTTCGTCGAGGTCGTACACGCCATAGTAGACGTCGCCTGAGGTCGAACGTTCGCAGTAGAGGCGATTGTCGCGGTCGATTGTCGGATACTGGAAGTTGCGATTGAATTTGTTCTTGAAATAGTGTATTGTATAGGTTTTTCCACCATAAGTAAAACTGTCTTTGCTACAGTCGGCAGTTGCGCCCGAAACGAAGGGGACAAAGCTGATGGCTTGAGTCTTGATGCCGTCGTAGGAAGGCGACGTGTTGGCGTCGAGGGCTTTACCTCCGGTGATGATATAAAGCGTGCCGTTGTATTTGCAGACAGCCATGTTAGAGCCGTGTCCGGCGTGGTCGAGATACATACGTTGTTGGCTGATGCCGCCCGATGAGTTCTTGTAGACGCGAGTCACGCAAAGCGGCTCGGTTGATTTCAAGTTAAGACCGGACTGCGAGTTCGGACAAATCTGAACGAAGTAGATATCTCCGGTTGTATCGTCGATGTCGAAACTTTGAGCCACGCGAGTCGATGCCGCGATGTTGAAGTTTTTCATTTCACCTCCGGCGGCATTTTTGTAGTAGTCTAACGTTGTGCCCTTGCTCGAAGCAAAGTCGAACAACTCGGTCGAACTTGCGAAATATCGTTCCGAACCATCGGCAACCTTGGGTTGTTTAACCAAGCCCATACAGTATTCAGAATTAGAGAAGCGGTTGAAACGCGTATCGACAACTGCAGGCGCATTATATGTGTTGTTGCCGTAGAATATGTAGTTATAATCGGTTCCTGCATTGGTTTTCCCTATCGGGCTTGTTTTGTTGAGGAAGAGATTATAGTTCATTTTGATGGTAGTGCTCTTGGGCGAAAGTTTGTAACTACTATCGCCTTGGCTGAAGCGAATGGGAGCGAACATCGACGACTGTCCGTTGCAGGCATCGAACACGTTGTTTTGGATATACACAGTCGTTGAGTTTGAATAGCCCAGGTATTCGAGGAAGATAGTGAAGTCGCCGGTCGTCGAACCTTCGGTACGGGTATACTTTCCGACGTTTTTAAACGAGTTGTTTTTGATGTTTATCGTATTTTGAGCATTTACGATATACATGCTCGTACCGCCGTCGCTGAATGTATTGTCGACGATATTGGTTGTGCCATATGCACCGGCAAGGGCGATGAAATGGGCTGCTGCCGCATCGCTTCCCGAGAAAGAGTTATGGCTGATGTTAATATTGTTGTAACGGCGGTGTGCATCAGCGTTACCGGCATCTGAGCCACGGCGAGCCGTACCGAAACGAATCACGGCAGTATTGCGTTCGCGCGCCAAAGTTTCGCCATAGACGTTATTGTAAATAAACGTAAATCCGTTGAGCGGCGCTGCCGAAGTTGCCGAGTTGTTGTAGACGCATCCGGAGCCTGTAAAAGCAAAACCATTGATGGTCAGTCCGCTGCCATTAATGGTTATTTTTCCTTTGATAATACTCTCTGCGTTAGGACGCGTAGAAGTGCGACTGTCGCCGTAACGATTTGCGCCATAGAGAGTGATGTTCGATGCCGAAATTGTTACATTTCCTTCGTACGTTCCGGATTCAAACCAGAAGTTGTCGCCGCTCTCTGCATAATTCGGTATCTGTGTTAACGAATTAAGGATGTCGACACCTCCAGTAAATTTCATTCCGGCAAAATAATAATTCTCGCCGGAAGCCACCGTTCGATTTGTCACTAAGTAATCATTTGCCTGCATTGACAGTGCCGTAGCAAGTGCCAATGACATAAGTAGTTGTTTTTTCATTGATAGTAGAATAATATTTCGTATTATGCAAATAAAATCTATTCAGTAATACTATTGGTAAGGATTACAAAAACAACAAATTTTCAAGATTTTTGCCTTTGGTCTATTTCTATAAATATCCCTACAAACTTGTTTTATGAATATTTTATGTTGTGTTAGGTTTAAATGGATGCCGACCCATGAGGGAGTCGGCATCACATCTTATGAATCTTCAAGCGCGACAGCTACTCGAAAGAGAGGTGGCTTATATTATACAGTCAAAAAGAAAGTTAAGCCATCTTGCGATTTGCCTCGCGTTGCTCCTTCGACAGCAAAGCATTCATACGACTAAGCAACTTGCCGTATTCTTCGTTATACTCATCAACGAGTAAACCATAGCACTGCTTGTAGTATTTTGCCTTAGCAGCACGATACGCCTTTGCATCGCCGCCAAACGACTCTTTCACATTTTTGTCGTAGGCAACTGTCACTTTCTGAGTAGCTCCAATCAACAATGCAAGGATATCGTCGAGGATAGCCTCAACTTCGTCATTGTTGATGTTTTCGAAATACTGTTGCACGAAAACGGTTTCGCCGGCAAGGTCGGCTGCCGTTGCTCGGAAATACTTTTTTAATGCTCGTTTGTTAGCCATAAAAAATGGATTTTATAGTATTTATTTAGATTCTGTCGAGAACAATCTTGATAAGGTCTTCGATGCCGCCCTTATAGTTGGTGTTAGCCTTGCCTGCCATACGTCCGGCAATGATAGAGCAGATTGTTACAGCCTTGTGCCCCATCAACTTAGCCAAGCCGGCAACCATTGCGCTTTCCATTTCGAAGTTGGTCAAGCGATGTCCGTTGTAGTTAAAGTTGTGAAGCACTTCTTTGTAGCTTTCGTCGGCAATAGGCAAACGCAGTTCTCTACCTTGCGGGCCGTAGAAGCCGTTGGCTGTAATCGTCACACCGCTGAACATTTCCGGGGTCTGCAAGCGGTCGGCAAGCTCAGTGTCGGCATCTACAATATATGGGTGATTCCAGATTTCTTTCCAGTTGCATTGCTCGATGAAGGCATTTTCCATCTCAATGTCGCGATACTTCTCCGAATTCTTATAGAAATGGAAAGCACCGTCGATACCCAACGACTTGCGCGAAACAACCATCGCGCCTACCGGGATGTCTTCTTGAATGCTTCCCGATGTGCCGATGCGTACCATCGACAATTGGCGGAATTCTTTTTTCACTGTGCGTGTATTGAAATCGATATTTGCCAATGCGTCGAGTTCGTTGACTACGATGTCGATATTGTCGGCGCCGATGCCGTGAGACGTACACATAATCGGTTTTCCTTTATAGACACCGCTGATTGTATGAAATTCGCGACTACTTACTTCGCCTGTAATTTCGTCGAAGAACGAAGCTACAAGGTTAACGCGAGCCGGGTCACCTACTAAAATGATGTTGTCGGTCAACATCTCCGGTTTCACATGAAGGTGAAACACTGAGCCATCTGAATTGATTATTAATTCTGAGGGTGCGATTTGCTTTTCCATAGTGTTTTAATTTAAAAACGAAAATTACTGTTTATCTTACAATTTCGCAAGAGTTTTCAGTAATTTTTTGCTTACATTTACATATTTTTAAGATAATCACTGTATCATTATTAACTAAATCGAGGTTGTAACGATGCATTACCGTCACAACCTCGGTGAAATTTAGTGAACGAATTATGCTCCGAAATTGTCGTACATAATGCTTTCCGACTCAACTCCGAGCGAATCGAGCATTTTGACAACAGCCGCGCTCATCGGGCCGGGGCCGCACATGTAGTATTCGATATCCTCGGGGGCGTCGTGGTCCTTTAGATAGGTTTCGTAGAGCACCTGATGGATAAATCCCGGGGTATACTTCACGCCTGCGGCATCGGCTGCCGGGTCGGGACGGTCGAGTGCCAAATGGAACGAGAAATTGGGGAATTCCTTCTCCAATTCAAGGAAGTCGTTGAGATAGAACACTTCGTTGAGCGCACGAGCGCCGTAGAAATACGACATCTTGCGGTCGGTTGTGTGAAGCGTTTTGGTCATATGCATGATTTGCGCACGCAAGGGAGCCATGCCGGCGCCACCACCGACCCACAACATTTCTTTCTTCGAGTTGAAATGCGGGTGGAAGTCACCGTAAGGACCGCTCATCACCACCTTGTCGCCGGGCTTGAGCGTAAAGATATACGACGAAGCGATGCCGGGCATCACGTCTTGGAAGCCGACTTGTGGTTTCGGCTTGAACGGCGGCGTGGCAATACGAACCGTCAGCATTATGCGGTCGCCTTCGGCGGGATAGTTCGCCATCGAATATGCGCGGATGGTCTCTTCATCGTTTTTACACTTCAAGCCGAACAAACCGAACTTCTCCCATGCCGGCAGATATTCGTCGCCGATAAGTGCTTTGTCGATGTCGCCGTCGTAGGTCATCTCATACTTCGGTATCTTGATTTGCGCATAACTACCCGGCAAGAAATCCATGTGTTCGCCCGGAGGTAATGCGACGATAAACTCTTTGATAAACGTAGCAACATTCTTGTTGGAAATCACTTCGCACTCCCACTCTTTCACGCCAAGGACAGACTCGGGAACGGCAATCTTGATGTCGTTTTTCACCTTAACTTGGCAGCCGAGATGCCAGCCCGCCATCAACTCTTTGCGCGTAAGGTGGACTTTCTCGGTAGGCAGAGCTTCGCCACCACCTTCGGTAATGCGCACGCGGCACTGACCGCAACTGCCACCGCCACCGCACGCCGACGGAAGGAATACACGCTCGTTTGCCAACGTCGAAAGCAACGTGCCTCCCGACGGTGTTTCCACCGTGTCTTTTTCGTTTATCGTTATCTTGACATTCCCCGAAGGAACGAGATATTTTTTAGCTACCAGCAGAACAACGACGAGCAGAATTGCAACGACGAAAAACAACGCTGTTCCGGCTATTATAGTTAGACTATTTTCCATAATTCTCTTAGATTTTGATGCCTAAAAAACTCATAAAGGCTATACCCATAAGCCCGGTGATAATAAACGTGATGCCAATGCCACGCAAGGGTTTGGGCACATTCGAATAGCTCAAGCGTTCGCGTATTGCCGCCAAGCATACTATAGCCAACAGCCAGCCGATGCCTGAGCCGAGACCGTAGACAGCCGCCGTGCCAACCGAGCCGAGGTCGCGCTGCTGCATAAAGAGCGAACATCCCAGAATCGCACAGTTGACGGCTATCAGAGGCAAGAAAATACCCAACGAAGCGTATAGACTCGGCGAGAACTTCTCGACTGCCATCTCCACGAGTTGCGTCATCGACGCAATTACTGCGATAAAGAGTATCAGACTCAAGAAACTCAAATCGACGGAGGCAAAAGCCGGGTCAATCCACTGCATTGCGCCGGGCTTCAAGAAATACGTTTCGAGCAAATAGTCGACAGGAACAGTTATCACAAGCATAAACGTCACGGCAACGCCCAATCCGAAAGCGGTTTTGACGTTTTTCGACACGGCAAGGTAAGAGCACATTCCGAGGAAGTATGCAAACACCATGTTGTCGATAAATATCGAGCGGATAAATAGATTCAGATTTTCCATAATTCCTCAGTAGTTTAGTTCTTTTCTTGCAAGTCTTTATTGCGTGAGCGGTGCACCCAAATGATGCAAGCCACGGTAATCAACGCCATTGGAGGCAGAATCATCAAGCCGTTGTTTTCGTAACCCAGGTCGTACAAGAACTGAGGAATGACGGGATAGCCCATCAACGTTCCCGAGCCGAAGAGTTCGCGAACAGCTGCAACAATGATAAGGATAATCGAATAGCCCAAGCCGTTACCGATGCCGTCGAGGAACGATTGCCACGGCTTGTTGGCAAGCGCAAACGCCTCCAAGCGACCCATCAAGATACAGTTGGTGATTATCAAGCCGATAAACACCGACAACTGCTTGCTAACTTCATAGTTGTATGCCTTGAGCACTTGGTCTACAATTATCACAAGTCCCGCAACGACAACCAGTTGAACAATAATACGCACGCTGTTGGGCACGCTATTGCGTATCAACGAAATGATAACATTCGCAAATGCCAATACGGCGGTCACCGAGATGCCCATCACAATTGCAGGCTCCAACTTCGCCGTAACGGCGAGCGCCGAGCAGATGCCGAGCACTTGCACTATTACTGGATTGTTTTTCGAGAACGGATTGAAAAACACCGTTTTATCTTTTTTGCTAAACATAAGGCTCTACTTTTTATCGTTTTGCAAATTTTTCAAAAACACTTGATAGTCGCTCAAGCACGACATTATCATCGACTGTACGCCGCGGCTGGTTATCGTACCACCGGTAATGGCGTCGACGTAGTCTTCTCCTGCAGTGGGCTTCTGACCCTTCTTGAGCACGGCTACGCTCTTGAATTCGCCGTCTTTAAACAGCTTCTTGTCGCGGAACTGGTCGGAGAACTTCGGTTTAGCGATTTCGGCGCCAAGTCCCGGAGTTTCGCCCTGATGCGAGAAATAGGCTCCATAGATAGTATTTCCATCGGCGTCGAGCGACACATAGCCCCAAATCGGCCCCCAAAGCCCTGCACCGTAGACAGGCAAAATATACTTGGTCGCGCCGTCGACTTCGCAGACAAACACCGGCAAACGGCGCTCCTGCTGCGACTTCTTAATCTCCGACGACATTTCTATCGAGAAAGCATCGCCGTCGAGGCGCTCACCGCCGACGTTGACAACGAACGATTCTTTGACATATTGCTCGTAAAGCGATATCGCATTGTCTTTCTCCGACGGAACACGTATCGAACTGAGCATCTGCTGCATCTTGTCGATACGCACATTTTCGTCTTGCTTGGGCTTTAATGCCAACGAAACCCAAGCCAATACGGCACCGACAACACAGACTAATGCCGTTATATATATTATTGTATATGTATTTCCTTGCTTATTCATAGCCCTACGATTGTTTTTGACGGCGCATTCTGCGACGTACGTTCGACTCAACAACACAGTAGTCAATCAGCGGTGCAAATGCGTTCATAAGCAGCACTGCAAGCATTGCGCCTTCGGGATAGCCCGTGTTGTAAATTCTGATTAGCATAGCAAGCACTCCGACGAAAAAGCCGTAAATATACTTGCCAAGGGTAGTATGCGCCGCCGTAACCGGGTCGGTTGCCATAAACACTGCGGCAAAGGCAAATCCGCCCAAGCAGAGATGTTGAAGCGGCGACACCATCGACGCCGGATAGGTTGCCGACGGTAGCAAATATGCCAAGCCCGCCATTGCAAAGCCTCCGACAAACACCGACAACATTATGCGCCAACTTGCCACACCTGTGATGAGCAAGAATGCACCACCGATGAGGATAAACAGCGTCGACGTCTCGCCAATAGAACCGGGGATTAGCCCCAGGAACGAATCCCAAAGCGTCAATACGTTACCCAAGCAGTCGGTCAAATGCGCGCTGCCCGAACTTGTTGCCAATTGTCCCAACGGAGTTGCTCCCGTGAACGAATCGACCGGCGTGCCGGCACCGATGCCGAACCAACTGTACGAGTCCGTGCCCACAAACACTCCATCGCCCGACATCTTCGACGGATAGGCGAAAAACAAGAACGCACGCGTCGACAACGCTACGTTGAAGATGTTCATTCCCGTGCCGCCAAACACTTCCTTGACAAAAACTACCGAAAATGCGGTCGCTACGGCTATCATCCACAGCGGCGTTTCGACCGGGCATATCATCGGTATCAGTATTCCCGACACCAAGAAACCTTCTTGTATCTCATGACCGCGAATTTGTGCCGACGCAAACTCGATGCTGAGCCCGACTACGTAGGCTACTATGATTTTTGGCACTACGGCAAAACATCCATAGGCAAACGACTCCCATAACGGCGGACAATCGCACCCTATCGAGAGAAAACGCTGATAGCCTACATTATATATACCGAAAAGCAACGCCGGCAGCAATGCAAGCACCACAATCGACATCACACGCTTCGTGTCGACACTGTCGTGAATATGCACACCCGACTTCGACGTCGTTGCCGGCACTGTCAAAAACGACTCCATTCCTTCGTATACTGACCTCAATGCCGAGAAACGTCCTCCGGGCTCAAACATCGGTTTGAAACTCCGATATCGTTTTATCATTCTGTTTTGAAAACTCTCTTTCATTGCAGCGATAGTTTTAGTTAAGTTCTTTTCTTAGATAGTCCAAGCCTTCGCGCACTATGCGCTGCAACTCGAGTTTGGACGTGTCGATAAATTCACACAACGCAAAATCTTCGGGAGCAACTTCGTAGATACCCAATTGCTCCATCTTTTCGATGTCGCGCGCAAGTATCGCCTTGATGAGAAATTCCGAATAGATGTCCATCGGTTGCACCTTGTCGTACTCGCCTGCCATAATTATTGCGCGTTCGCCACCGTTAATCTTGGCATCGAACAGATGCGAAGCCTTCGAACCGAGCCATGTGGCAAACGTATGACCGAAACTATACTTGTTCTTGCCTAAACGCGCCCAGCCGAGAAACTCGATTTCCTCGTTGATTTCAGGGATTACCGACACCGTTCTATACGGAAAATGCAAGTATCCGTCGATTGTTTCTTTCACACCGGTCAGCAGATTGCCCGACACAATGCGCATTGCGTCGACTTCGCCCTGAAGATTCCCGGTGAGCAAATTCTTCAGCGATTCGCCCTCGGTCGCCTTTATGAATCGAGCCTGTGCGACGCACGAACCGCCCACGGCAACTCGACAGCCGAAATCGAGAGTATTATTATTAAAGAGGTGTCCGATTTTGCAAACCGTGTCGGCACCCATTGCCCATACGGTTTCGCCCTTGTTGACCGGACGTATTTTCTCAATCTGCACACTCGGATTACCTGCAGGATGCGGACCGTCAAAAAGATAAGTCTCGCTATGCGGAGTGGTAATTTCGTGGTCGGGACGGCATCCTATATAAACCTTACCGGCGGTCAAACCGCCAAGCACTTCCACGCCCTTACGGAAATCCTTTTCATCAGTTATCAGCGACTTTGCCGACATCGGAGCACTGTCGAAAGCGGATACGAAAATATCGCGAGGCGCCTTCCCCGACTCAGGGATGACATCGTAAGGACGTTGACGCATACGCACCCAAAGACCGGCACGCTTGAGCAACGTAGTCACACCGTCGCCGTCCAACCCTTTGGTGGCAAACGTCATCGTCGCTGTTTCTTCGTCGGCAGCGACTTCAACACGCACTATGCGACGACGCTCCCCTCTTACTATCTTGGCTACAACACCCGACACCGGAGAAACCAGACACACATCGGCATCGTTCTTATCGTAGAGCAACGGCTCGCCCGCCTTGACCGACTCTCCTTCGCGCTTCGCCAACTTAGGCGTAAACCCCGGAAAGTCAGACGGACAGACGGCATACTGCTGCGATAGCTTTTGCGAGCTACATTCCGCAGGTTCCGGCGAAAAATCCACACCAATGTCAAACCCACGTTTAATTCTAATTAAGTTAGACATATATTTTCAGTATATCGTTATTAAGGTATATATTTTAATCCACAAAATTAAACAAAATTTATCAGTTTACCCCATTCTGTCGACAAGATTTTTTTAAAAAATAATTATCCGAACGAAAGTAAGGAGTAATTAACATTATTTAAGTATAGCTATCGAAAAAAACTTAATGTTGCGAAAAAAAGTCGCTCGGAATGTTGGATATATAAAATTAATATGATACATTTGCGATAAAATTTATAGAGTTAATGCTACCTTAAAATGAAGAAAGTGTCGAGTGTTGTTGCAAATACAGCAAAATTCACATCCCCATGCAAGAAAAGAGAGCGTTGCTCGTTATTACTAATGAATGAAATACAAACTATTTATTAACTAAATTATTAATTATTACAAAATTCTAATTAATTATGGAAGCTCAAAAGCCTAACAAACCCAAAGCCGCTCCGAAGGCGAAGAAGGGTGGATTGAATGCAATCTTAGTAATCATCCTTTGCTTTATCGCATCAGTATTGTTCTACATGTTTATTCTCGGTGCAGAAAGCAACTACGAGAATGGTCACCCGATTAACTTGATGGGTACAATCCACGAAGGTGGTTTCGTCGTTCCTATCATCCAAGGTCTATTACTTTTGGTAGTTGTTTTGTCAGTAGAGCGTTTCATCGCCCTCCGCA
>SFJG01000128.1 GCA_004555955.1 Bacteroidales bacterium
ATCGATTCTGGTTCTATCAGGCACTTTAATCTATTCGCCGCACCTCTGCGTGCGGCAAATCTCCACCTTTTCGGAGCGTTTTTATGGACGAAAAAGCACGATACGAAGTATTCAAACACCGCCAAGGCAAATGCGAATATTGTGGCACGCGACTCAAATGGGATGCCTACGAAACTCGCGGACTCGCCGGCGGATGGGTCATCGAAGACCAAGACGACGGATCAAAACAAGCACTCTGCTACAAGTGCTTCGAATTCCCACAACGCGGCAAAACGGCTCACCGACTCACCATTACAGAAGTCCAAACGCCGACTGGCGACGCCGTCAATGGTGCATCGCAGGAAATTCAAGAAACCGACAAATAAGTCGCATTATATTTCTATCTCTTGTTCAATTCGTCATGCGCACGCGTGACATTTCTCATGGAGGTTTCTCATGGGTGCAACGAAGACCCAAATTACCAACTTGCTCGAAATGCGATTCGATTATCAATCGGCGCGCAATGTGCTCAACAATTGGCGAAAATTCGCTCAAATCAAAGAGGATCCCGATCCCATGACCGACGTTCAGCTCGTGTCGTTGCTCGAATACCTCAAGGCCAATGCCCCCGATGCCGCACGCGTTCACGCCGCCGTCGAACGACTCATCCTCGCTCAAGACGTCGCACAAACCGCACAAGCACACGTCGAAGAACATCATGAAGTGCACCACGATGAGCACCATGAAGAACATCACGAAGAAGTGCACTACGAAGAGCATCACGACGCACAACACGTCGAAAACGTCGAAACGGCCGATGTCGTCGCCGAAGGTTGCGACAACGCCGACAACGCCGAAGGTTGCGACAACGCCGACAACAACGACTCAAACGACGCCCCTGCCGAATCCAAAGAAAACAAAAAGAATAAGAAGAAAAAACATTAATTAACGAGTTTAATCGAATATTCTTTTGTTTTTTGGGAAGCTGCTATTTGCCCTCGGGCAAATACGCAGCTTTTTTTGCATCGCCTATTTCTGCGCGCATACGGCGACGGTTTGGCGCCGCCTATTTCTGCGCGCATACGGCGGCGCGCGGCGCTATTCGCCCTGCGGGCAAATACGCGCCGCTCTTTGCGATGACACCGAGCAATATCGCGTCAAAGCGCCCAACGGGCGCTTTGCATCATCGTTTCATCATCGAACAGACTGCTTTTCGGCGCCCAAGTGGGCGCATCGATCGGTGCATAAAGACAAAGCGCCCAACGGGCGCTTTGCATCATCGTTTCATCGTCGAACGGACGGCTTCCGCTCCCGTCAGAGCATCGATCGTGGCCTCATCGAGCAATCCGAGTTCGAGGAGTTTTTGCTTCACGGATTTGCCTTCGTCGGCGGCTTCGATGCCGATGGCGCAGGCGCGATCGTAACCGATGCGCTCGACCATCGCCGTGATGAGGGCTGTCGACGAGGCAACGCCTGCGCGGCATTTATCGACATTGGCGACGATGCCTTCGATGCAGTGATGCGTCATCATCGTGCACGCCTTGCGCATCATATCGAGGTCATTGAGCAAACAATCGGCGATGAGCGGCAAGAAGGCGTTGAGCTCCAATTGCCCTTGGCTGACGGCATACGATACCGTCGTATCGTGCCCAATGACGAGGAAACACGCCTGTGTCATCGCCTCGGGGATAACTGGGTTGACTTTGCCCGGCATAATCGAGCTACCCGCCTGACGCGCGGGCAACGAGATTTCGCCGATTCCCGCCTGCGGCCCCGAAGACATGAATCGCAAATCGGTGCACATTTTGATGAGGCTGAGCGATAGCGTCTTGAGCGCACCGCTCACCGTCGAAAAGACGTCGAGATTTTGCGTTCCATCGATGAGATCGTCGGCTTGTTTGAGCTCGAAATGCGTGATTTCTGCCAAATGTGGGACGACTTGCGCGACGAATTCATGCGAAGCACTCACACACGTCCCGATGGCGGTGCCCCCCAAGTTGACGCAATGGAGGTCTTTCCGAACTCTTACAAATCGTTCAAAATCTCGCAGAAGCGCCTCGGCGTAAGCTTTGAACTCGAATCCGAGCGTCGTCAAAACGGCATCTTGGAACTGCGTTCGACCGACTTTGACGACGGAATCCAATTCTGCCGCTTTGCGACGCAACATCAATTCGAGCGTTTTGAGGGCGGGCAAGAAGGCATCGATCTGGCGAATGAGGGCGATCTTGGCTGCCGTCGGGCAAACGTCATTCGTCGACTGCTGATAATTGATATCGTCGAGAACCGAAACGCGGTCATAAGAGCCCTTTTCGAGCCCGAGCAATTCGAGTGCGCGATTGGCAATGACTTCGTTGATATTCATATTGAGCGAAGTCCCAGCACCACCTTGTAGCGGATCGATGGGAACTTGTTCGTCGAAGTCGCCGTCGGCGACTTCACGACATGCACATAAAATCGCTTCGGCTTTTTTCGGGTCATCGGCCCAAGCCCCCAATTCGTGCGACGTCTTGGCACATGCATGTTTGACATCGCCCATGGCATGAATCCACGACGGATGCACTCTGCGCCCCGTAATTCCGAAATTCTCGACGCTACGAACGGTGTGAACGCCATAAAATGCATCGCCCTCGACGATGTGTTCGCCCAATAAATCGTGTTCCATTCTGTATGCCATCGCGATTTCCTTTGTATGATGTCGGTTTGCAACCACGCAATACGGCGGTTTGCAAAAAATCGAAGATTGAAAATATACGGATAAAACTCGGCCCAGACAAGCAATTGCCGTTTGTCAGTAGCCACTGATTGGCGCCATTTTATGGAACGGCAGTTCGTTGCAACCTATTCCAAACGAAATCCGCCAAGCGGCAAATGCCGTTAATCGACGACGATATCGGGGATGGCGTTGATGCTACCCTTTCCCTGGCGAATGAGCCGTGGAACGTCGGTCGTCAAATCGATAATCGTCGACGGTTCGGGCGCAATGAGCCCACAATCGACGATCGCATCGAGAAATGGCAAGCGACGCGCTATCTCGTCGGGATCGCTAAAGGCGACGTGTTCGGGCGATGGAACAGACGTCGTGACGATGGGGTTTTCGAGCCGTTCGACGAGCATCCGCGTCACGGCATGATCGGGCACGCGTATGCCGACTGTCGCCGTCTTGCTCATCATCATGCGCGGTACTTCGCGAGCCGCTGGCAAGATAATCGTATATGCCCCAGGCAAAATGCGCTTCATCAGGCGATAGGCGATATTCGAAACGACGGCAAAACGCGCGATATTCTTCAAATCGGGGCAGATAAACGAAAGCGGATGTTTGCGATTCTTGCCCTTCATTTCGTAAACGCGCTCGACCGATTTGCGATTCATCATGTCGCAACCGAGCCCGTATATCGTGTCGGTCGGATAGACGACTAACCCACCCGATTCGATGATTTGTGCAACGCGTTCGATTTGGCGCGCATTCGGCCAGCGCTCATCGACGGATATTTGCAACATCTCTCAACTCCTGTCCC
>SFJG01000036.1 GCA_004555955.1 Bacteroidales bacterium
CTCGACGAGCGATTCGTTGCCGGAGTATGTGAGGAAGAAAGCGCGAGCGGGCGAAGTTGCTACGGCGATGCCTTTTAGCGCGGCGTTCATGGCGTCGGCGGCTGTTGTAACGCAGTAGAAACCGAAAGTGCCGAGTGCGGTTGCTTCGTCGACGAGTCGGGCTACGTTGTCGCTGTCGGCGAATATGAATTCGCCTTCGACTTGCCCTTCGATGGCGATTTCGTCGGCTTCCGGCTCCAACAAATCGTCGAAAAGCGAGCCTATAACAGGTTGAGTGTTAGTGGGTTTCGGCTTGGCTTTCGGTGCCGGGGTTGCAGACGCAGGTGCGGCGTCGCCGATGATGCGAGTGGCAAGCGACTTAAACTCGAGTTCGTCGAAAATGCGGCGCAGCGCGTCGGCGTCGAGCGGCTGTCGGGCAAGTTGGTCGCAGTCTACGTTGACCGGCGCATGCGTATTGATTTCGGCGAGCGTTCTCGAAAATCGGATGTTGTCGACGTTGTCTTCCACCTTTTTCTTGAGCGCGCCCTTGAGTCGGTCGGTGTTGGCGATGAGGTTTTCGACCGAGCCAAACTCTTTGATGAGTTTTGAAGCGGTCACTTCGCCGACGCCGGGACAGCCGGGAATGTTGTCGACCTTGTCGCCCATAAGTGCCAGGATGTCAATCACTTGGTCAGGTCTGTCGATGCCGAAGATGTTGCACACTTCGGCGATGCCCCGAACCTCGGGCGCTGCGCCGCGCATGCCCGGGCGGTAGATTTTGACGGTTTCGCCGACGAGTTGACTGAGGTCTTTGTCGGACGACATTATGAAAGTTTCGAATCCGTTGTCGACGCTTGCTCGTGCGAGCGTTCCGATGACGTCGTCAGCCTCGTAACCGTCAACTTCAACGATGGGAATACGCATGGCGCGGATGATGTCTTTGATGTAAGGCACGGCGATGCGTATGTCTTCGGGGGTAGCCTCTCGCCCGGCTTTGTAGTCGGGATACATCTCGTGGCGGAACGTCGGACCCGGCGGGTCGAAGCACACGGCGATGTGCGTCGGGTTCTCCTTTCGGAGCACCTCCTCGAGAGTGTTTACAAATCCGAAGATAGCCGAGGTGTTCATGCCTTTCGACGTGAAACGCGGCGAATATTTCAAAGCGTGATACGCGCGGAATATCAAAGCGTAAGCATCCAGCAAGAATAGTTTCTTATTGTCCATATATTTTGGTAAATTATCCGATAAAAGTACAAAATTTTGTGCAAAATACGAATTATTACGTCGTGAAATTGCGGAAATAACGCAAATATTAGTAATTTTGTGACTTAAAACGTTAACATGACGACATTTGAAACCATCCGAGAATCGATTTCTCCCGAGATAAACAGGCTTAACGAGCGAATGCGTGCCGCTCTGTATAGCCGAAGTGACTTGCTCAACAACGTAGTGGAAACCTATCTGCAGTCGAAAGGCAAGCAAATACGCCCCATCATCGTGATACTGAGCGCGAAATTTTTCGGCAACGTCAATGAGAATGTAATCTCCGGAGCAGCGGCAATCGAACTACTTCACAATGCGTCGTTGATACACGACGACGTAATCGACGAGACGCGGACTCGCCGCGGGCGCCCGACGGTTAACAGTATCTGGGACAACCATATAGCGGTGCTTGCGGGCGACTATTTCGTGAGCAATGCGCTGCAATGCTCCATCTCGACGGGCGATTTGCGCGTGATTTCGTCGATTTCAGAACTCGGCAAAACGCTGTCGACGGGCGAACTCGACCAAATCGACATAGCGCGCCGACATAACATCAACGAAGAGAGTTATTTCAGCATAATCGGGCGCAAAACGGCGTCGCTCTTCCGCAGTTGTGTGGAGGTGGGCGGCTACACCGCCGGGGCAACCGAAGCCGACATCGAGACGCTCGCCAATTTTATGGAAAAACTCGGACTGTGTTTTCAAATAAAAGACGATATTTTCGACTATTCACACGATGAAAAAGTGGGCAAACCGACGGGCAACGACCTGCGCGAAGGCAAGGTGACGCTTCCGTTGATTTATGCCTTGCAGCAGCCCACCGAACAAGCCGAGGCAATGCGCCGACTGCTTAACACCGACTCTCTCAGCGATGCCGAAATCGATACGCTTATCGAATTTGCCAAAGCGGAGGGCGGCATCGACTATGCTTATCAGACGATGGAACGCATCCGCACGGAGGCATTCGAACTACTTGCGCCGTATGCCGACAGCGAGGCGAAAGATGCCTTCCTGTCGCTGTTTAATTACATCATAAAGCGCCATCACTAATGTTATTACCATATCTTGAGCCGGGACGGTTGGAGGCGGGATGCGACGAAGCGGGTCGCGGATGCCTAGCTGGTCCGGTGTTTGCTGCAGCGGTAATTCTTCCCGAGGGGTATAGCAACGACCTGCTCAACGACTCCAAGCAGTTGTCGGAGAAGCGTCGCGACAGTCTTCGCCCCGTAATCGAACGCGACGCGCTGGCGTGGGCTGTCGGCATCGTCACGGCGGAAGAAATCGACCGTATCAACATCCTCAATGCGTCGTTTCTTGCAATGCACCGCGCCATCAATGCGCTGAAGGTGCGTCCCGAGTTTTTGCTCATCGACGGCAATCGCTTTAAGCCGTATAGCGGCATCAGCCATGAGTGTATCGTCAAGGGCGACGGCAAGATGATGAGCATTGCGGCGGCGTCTATTCTCGCTAAAACGCACCGCGACGAGTATATGAAGCGTATCCACGAGGAGTATCCGCAGTATGCATGGAACATAAATAAGGGCTACCCGACGAAAGCGCATCGCGCCGCCATCGCGCAATACGGCACAACCCCGTATCACCGCCTGTCGTTCCGCCTTATCGACACGCTCCCGTCGCTGTTTGAGTAGGTTCTGCGATGTATTATGTTGAAAATGAGCAGATTAGGGTCGCGGCTTGCTGCGACCTACCAGGCGATAGTTTTTCGTTTTGCAAAGTCTCCGACTTAGCAGTGGCAATGAGCAAAATCTATGCAATTTAGCTCATTGTTTTTTTATTTTCAGGCTGTCCCCACCTAGCCGCAAGCTCTCCAAGCTTGCATCTTGATGTTAACGAGAGGTAAGAGGTAAGAGTGGAGAGGTAAGGAGTAAGAGTGTACGCGGGCAAATATGCTATCACAACCGAGCATCTCCGAAGCTCGATTATCTACTACGCAGCTCTGTCCCCATGTTAAGCCTCTCCGAGGCTGAACATGGGGTTACCCATGATTGCAGTCTCTCCGAGACAGCCACCACAGCCGTATCTACGACACGGCTGCGGACCCCAATTGGGCATTTTGACGTTAACCCAATTGGTTTCACACGCCTGCTCGGTCGCACCGAGGCGCGACCCTACGAACGCTTCGTATTATGTAGATAATCAGCAACCTGCCTTACATCCACACGCCTGCCCGGTCGCACCAAGGCGCGACCCTACGACCGCTCCGTATTGAGAAACAGTCGTATGCTTATTTCTCGCGCATAAATAGGTTGATGGGCGTGCCGGAGAAGTTCCACTTTTCGCGGATTTTGTTCTCGAGGTATCTGCGGTAAGGCTCTTTGACCCATTGCGGGAGGTTGCAGAAGAAGACAAACGAGGGGATTCGCGCTTCTTTGAGCATAGTTACATATTTGATTTTAATGTACTTGCCTTTGTTAGCGGGCGGAGGATATGCGCCGATAACTTCTTGCATATAGTTGTTGAGTTGCGAAGTTGGGATAACACGTTTGCGGTTTTTGTAGACTTCGACGGCGGTGTCGATAACCTTGTAAATTCGCTGTTTGGTGATAGCGGAAGTAAAGATGATAGGGAAGTCGGTGAAAGGAGCAAACTTGTTACGGATTGCGTTTTCGAAGTGCTTGATTGCGTCGGTGCTTTTGTCTTCGACGAGGTCCCACTTGTTGACGCATACGACGAGCCCTTTGTTGTTTTTGTGGATAAGGGAGAAGATGTTGGCGTCTTGACCTTCGATTCCGCGTGTTGCGTCGATCATCAGGATGCAGACGTCGGAATTTTCGATTGCTCGGATGCTACGAATCACGGAGTAGTATTCGATGTCTTCGTTCACCTTGTTTTTCTTGCGGATGCCGGCAGTGTCGACGAGGTAGAAGTCGAAGCCGAATTTGTCATATCGCGTGTATATGCTGTCGCGTGTAGTGCCGGCGATGTTAGTCACGATGTTGCGTTCTTCGCCGATGAAAGCGTTAATGATGCTCGATTTTCCGGCATTTGGACGACCGACGATAGCGAAACGCGGGATGTTTTCTTCGACAGTTTCTTCTTCTTTCGTGGGGAAGCGGCGAACGATTTCGTCGAGCAGGTCGCCGGTTCCGGAGCCGGTAGAGGCTGAGACGCATAGCGGGTCGCCGAGCCCGAGCGAATAGAATTCGGCGGCTTGGTATTGCCATTCGTTAGTGTCGGCTTTGTTAGCCATAAGGATAACGGGCTTTTTCGAGCGGCGAAGAATCTGTGCCACCATGTCGTCAAGGTCGGTCACGCCGTTGCGGACGTCGACGACGAAAAGGATAACATCCGCCTCTTCGATGGCTATGCTAACTTGCTTGTTGATTTCGCCTTCGAAGATGTCTTCGGAGTTGACCACCCAACCGCCGGTGTCGACAATCGAGAATTCTTGACCGCACCAATCCACTTTGCCGTATTGACGGTCGCGAGTTGTGCCTGAAGTGTCGTCGACGATAGCCGTGCGAGTTTGTGTTAGTCGGTTGAAAAGAGTAGACTTACCCACGTTCGGGCGTCCAACGATTGCCACTAATCTTCCCATATCTGATGTTTGTTAAATGCTTGATAGTTAATAGTTATTGTTCAATATATCCGAAAGCACGGAGTTTGTTTTCGCGGTTTCGCCAGTCTTTTTCGACTTTAACGAAGAGTTCGAGGAACACTTTTTTGCCGAAGAAAGTTTCGATGTCGCGCCGAGCGTCGCTGCCGACGCGTTTCAGCATAGCGCCGTTTCGTCCGATGATGATTCCTTTTTGGCTGTCGCGCTCGACGTAGATAACCGCCATAATGTGGATAGAGTTCGGCTTTTCATCGTATTTTTCGACGATGACTTCGGTTGCGTAAGGCACCTCTTTGTCGTAAGCGAGTAGGATTTTTTCGCGAATAATTTCGGTGACGAAGAAACGCGCGGGTTTGTCGGTGAGCGCGTCTTTGCCGAAGTAAGGCGGCGAGGGCGGCAGCAGTTCGAGGATGCGCGTCATGAGGCTCGCAACGTTGAAGTTTTCCTTAGCCGACATTGGGAAAATCTCCGCGTCGGGGAGAAGAGCCTTCCAACGGTCGATGATTTCGAGCAGGTCGGCGTTTCCTTTGAGGAGGTCTATCTTGTTGATAACCAGCAGGACGGGGACTTTCTCTTTGGCAACTTTAGCGATGAAGTCGCTGTGCTTGTCGACGCTTTCGACCACGTCGGTGACGTAAAGGAGGATGTCGGCGTCGGTGAGGGCGGATTCGCTGAAGTTGAGCATACTCTCTTGGAGTTTGTACTTCGGTTTTAGGACGCCCGGGGTGTCGGAGAAAACGATTTGGTAGTCGTCGGCGTTTACGATACCGAGGATTCGGTGTCGAGTTGTTTGCGCCTTAGAAGTGATAATAGATAGCCGCTCGCCGACGAGGTTGTTCATCAGCGTCGATTTGCCGACGTTCGGGTTGCCAACGATGTTAACGAAACCAGCTTTGTGAGTCATTGTTGTTCGTATTTGCAAAGTGCGGAATACGGTTCAAGAACGGGCAAACGGGTTGCCGGGTTCTTGTGCCGTGTTCCGCACGATAGGTTATTTTTTAGAAGGGAAAACGAAGAGATTTTAAATGTCCCAAACCACATACATGGCACCCCAGGTAAATCCGGCGCCGAAAGCGGTCAGAACGAGCTTGTCGCCCTTCTTGAGTTTGTCTTTATTTTCGTCGATGCAGAGAGGAATCGAGGCAGCAGACGTGTTGCCGCGATATTGTATGTTGACGAGCACTTTGTCGTCGGCAATTCCGAGGCGCGAGCCAACGGCTTCGATGATGCGGAGGTTGGCTTGGTGAGGGATGAACCAGTCGATTTGGTCGACGGTAAGGTTGTTGCGCTTAAGGATGTCTTGCGACGAAGTGAGCATATCAGTTACGGCGTGACGATATACGGCACGACCTTCTTGATAGACGAAATGCTCGTGAGCGTCGACAGTAGCGTGCGAAGCGGGGTAAGCCGAGCCGCCGGCTTTCATAACCAAGTGAGGCAATCCTTCGCCGTCGACGTGGAACACGCCGTCGATAACGCCGACGCCTTGTTCTTCAGACGGTTCGAGGAGCACGCAAGCAGCAGCGTCGCCGAATAGCGGGCAAGTTGTGCGGTCGTCGTAGTTAGTCATACTCGACATCATTTCTGCAGCGATGACGATAACCTTCTTATACATACCGGCGCGCACATAAGCGGTACCTGCTTGGAGGGCTACGATGAAACCGGCACAAGCGGCTTGGATGTCGTAAGCGTAGCACTTGTTGAGTCCTGCTTTGTGAGCGATAATCGATGCGGTCGACGGGAAACGGTAGTCGGGGTTTGAAGTGGCGCAGATGACCAAGTCAATATCGTCGGGGTTCGTACCGGTGTTTGCCAAAAGGCGCTCTACGGCGATTTTACCCATGTGCGAAGAGCCGAGTCCTTCCCCTTTGAGGATACGGCGCTCTTTGATGCCCACGCGGGTAGTAATCCATTCGTCGTTAGTGTCGACCATTTGCGACAGTTCGTCGTTGGTCAGCGCGTAGTCGGGTACGTACGAGGCAATTCCGGTGATTTTTGCACTATACATTTTGAAAAATCTTTTTAACAAATATTAGGTGAGTCAAAACGAGCAATGCGTTTTGGCACACCTGATTTGCAGTAGTATTCAGCGTGGACGGAAATCGCCACGAAGAAAGAGCGAAGCCGGCAGTGAGCGCGCGGCAAACGTTCGACCTACTTATCTCTTAATTAGTATGGACGATTTAGAGAGCAGTTTCTTTCTCGATAGCGATTTTGCCGCGATAGTAACCGCATTCGCCGCATACAGTGTGAGAGATGTGCCATGCGCCACAGTTCGGGCAAAGCGCCAAAGTAGGAGCTACAGCCTTGTCGTGAGTTCTTCTCTTGGCTGTTCTTGTCTTCGATTGTTTACGTTTAGGATGTGCCATTTTGTTATGTTATTTTATTTGTTATCCAATAAATCCCTCAATGCATCCCATCGGGGGTCGTTTTTTACAAATTCGTTGTCGTCGGCGTCGGCGTCGGCATCGAGCGAGCGGAGCCGTTTCTCCATGTCGCTGTTGCATTCGCCATCGGCGTGGACGTGTCTAATCGGAATGGTCAGCGCGATAGTGTCGTAGATGAAAGGCGCGAGGTCGATTTCGCGTTGGTCCTTTGGGACGACGATAACATCGTCGGCATCGTCTGCGGCATTGTCGCCGATTCTGACGGTTAGTCGATAAGAGTCGTCGACGTGGTGGGTCATCTCGTCAAGACAACGGTCGCACGTAATTTGAATATCGCCTGTTACCGAGAAGTCGAGAGTGTAGCAGTTTTGGCTATTGTTGACATTAATAGCCACGTTGACTAACCCTGAATGAATCTCGGAACTTTCCATTCTCGCGAAAAATTCAGTGTCGACAACGTAGTCAAACTCTTGATTTCCAAGGGGTAAGCCGGCTAATTGTAATTTATAATCAACTAACTTATCCACGTTCATTCCGTTAAAACGGCACAAAGTTACAAACAAATTTTCGATTTGTCAAGATTTTGGGGAAGAAAATGAGAAGCGCCGTCGGCGCGGTTATGGGGTTAGGAGGTTATTCGGCGCGGAGCGCGGTTAGACGGCAGCTGTGCGGCGTGTGATAGTTGATGGGACGTCGGTGGTATTTGCTTGATTGTCAAGAGAGGGTCGCGGCTTGCTGCGACCGAGTAGGCGTTGGTTTTCCGCTTGCAAAGTCTCCGACTTAGCGTTTTACAATGAGCAAAATCTATGCAATTTAGCTCATTGCGTTGATTATCAGGCGTCTCCCCACCTAGCCGCAAGCGGCAAGGTGGGGTTAACCAAGTGCAGCAAGCTCTTCGAGCTAGCATCTTGGCGATTTCATAGCGCCTTCGGCGCGGAGCGCGGTTAGACGGTTATGCGGCATCTTCGATGCGGTTAGACGGCGCTGACGCGCGGTTATTCGGCAGCTGCGCTGCGTGGAATAGCCGGCTGGGGTTGGTGTTTGGTTATTTTCGTTTGAGGAGGTATGCGATGGCGTCTTTTTGGACTGTTGAGCCGAGGAGACGGTTGGCGAGGATGTATGGTGCGGCGAATGCGATGAGTTGCATGGGAAGTATTAGCCACGGGGAAATGTTGAGGCTGTTGAGTGCGTAAGCCGCCACAGCGAGGATGATGGAAATAGCAGCATAAGGGGTTGCGTCGCCGACGATGTGGCGAGCGTGGTAGGCGGTTTGACGGGCAACGTAGACGATTGCGAAGAAGTAGAATATGACAGCCGCGGCAAATTGCCCCCAGACGATTGCTTCGATGCCGAATGGGATTGTAACGACGATGGCGAGTATCATTATGGAGTCTTTGACGATTTCGTAGACTACGAGAGCACGACTTCGACCGAGAGCGAGCAGGTAGTGGTTGTAGAGCGAAGTAAGGATTACGAAAATACCGCGAGCGGCGAGGATTTGGAACAGCAGGATTGCGTCGTCCCATTTCGTGCCGAATAGGATGTGGAACACCGGTTCGGCAACGGCGATTAGCAGCAGCATTGCCGGGATAGACAGGTAGGCGGCAAAGCGGTTCATCTTACGGGCAGCGCGCAACCAACGTTCGGCATCGTTCTGTAGGTTGCTGAGGATTGGGAGAAAGGTGTTGGTGAGGATTTGAGTTAGCGAGGTGACTCCCATTTTGCTCCATTTGTCGGCTTGGGTGTAGCATCCGAGGGTTGCGAGGTTGCAAAATCTGCCGATGATAAAAGAGTATATGTTTAGCGAGAGAGTGTTGAGAAAGGAACTTGTCATAACGCCGGTACCCACTTTGACGACCGAGCGAAGAGAGTCGCGGCTGAAACGTTCGCGCGGAAGCCAACCGGTTGTCAGCCAAAGGAAAGCAGAGCGAACAGCGGCGAGTGAGATGGTTTGCCAGACGATAGCCCAAGCGCCGAATCCACGAATGGCGAGGATTATTCCGACGGCGCCCGAGATAGTCAGTCCGATGCTGTTGGAGGCGACGATTTTGCCGACCGTCATTTGCTTCATCAGTCGGTTAGTCTGGACGATAGCCGAAGCGTTGACGATGAACGAAAGGAACATCACACGCGAGAGAGCGGTTAGTCGCGGGTCGCCGAAGAAGTCGGCAATGAGAGGCGCGGCAAACCAGAGGATTATGTAAATGCCCACGCTGATTCCCATGTTGAAGTAAAGGACAGTGCAGTAGTCGGAGTCGGTGGGCGATTTTTTTTGGATGAGAGCGGAAGAGAAGCCGCTGTCGACGAAAAGTTGAGCAAAAGCCTGAAAAACAAGCATCACTCCGACGAGCCCGAAATCTTCCTTAGATAGAAGATTGGCGAGGACGACGCCTGTAACGGCGTACAACACCTGAGTGGCAACGCGGTCGACGGCGTTCCACTTCAGGGTTTGTGCGGTTTTACGTTTCAGGTCAGGCTCAGCCATTTTGTGTTAGAAGTTGACAGGCGTACGCTCGTTGTTCCCGGAATTGTCGTCTGGCTCTTCTGTGACAACTGTTTCGGCAATAGGAATAAGTTTGACTTTCACCAATTTGCCTTTAGTGATGATGGGGTTGCCCTTGTAAGCAAGTTTGCCCGAGCCCACACCCGAAATATTGAGAGTTTGTACGGCGTGGCAAGAAACCGAGCCGGTTCCGGTGACGTTGCAGCGAACACCTTTAGCCACGAGTTCGTCGGCTAAAATAGTTCCGGCGCCGATGTTTTTGATGTTTAAGCTTGAGCAGGAGCCGGAAGCCGAGATGCTGCCTTTACCGGTGATGATTCTGAGGTCGACAGTAGTAGCCTCGATGCCGTTGAGGGAGATGCTTCCGTTACCTTGAAGTTCGGCGGTAAATTTAGCGGTAGGCTTAACGTCGGCGACAGTAATTTTGCCGTTTTTGTTGTTTTCGACGCGAGAGATGAACGACGAATAGACGTAAACAGTCGGCATTTTGATGCCGACGGCATCCGACGAGACTTCAATTTTGAGTCGACCTTTGTTGCAGTCAGTAAGGATGAAATGGGCGTATTCGTTAGGAATGTTGAAGACGACCAAACCGAGCGAGTCGGGGTTTGCAGAGTAGACAACGTCGATGTCGTCGTTTACAACGAGTTCGCTGAATTCGCCGACGGGAATGCGGAAAGTTTCGGCATTAGCTGCGAAAGCCAGCATGATAATTGAAGAAATCAAAAAACGTAAATTTCTCATAATTAAAAAGTTATAGTTGTAAATAATCATTTTCGATACGTTCGAGCACATTGTTGAGCTCGTCGTAGGTTTTTGCCGTAAGCATAGCGATTCGGGTGTCGCGGAAATTCGGGATGCCTTTGAACAGAGGCGAAGCTGCGAGGTGACGTCGGATGTGGAGAATTCCGCGATATTCGTCGATGCGGTCGATGCTTTCGGTGATTTGTCGGCGCAGGAGCGCCATTTTTTCGGTAGCAGGGATATCGTCGATGCGCCGTCCTGTTGCGATGAAATGCTTCATTTCGCGGAAAATCCAAGGCGCACCGATAGAAGCGCGACCGACCATAACACCGTCGACGCCGTAGCGGTCGAAGCATTCAGCGAGGCGTTCCGGGGTTGTGACGTCGCCGTTTCCGATGATAGGGATAGACATTCTCGGATTGGCTTTAACCTTTGCGATGAGCGACCAGTCAGCCTCACCGGAGTACAATTGCGAGCGCGTTCTGCCGTGGATAGTGAGCGCTTTGATTCCGCAGTCTTGGAGGCGTTCGGCGAGGTCGACGATAATTTTGTTTTCGCAGTCCCATCCGAGTCTTGTTTTGACCGTCACGGGAAGATTTACGGCGGCGACAACGGCACGAGTGATGGCGAGGAGGAGGTCGACGTTGCGGAGCATGCCTGCGCCTGCCCCTTTCGAAGCAACCTTCTTGACCGGGCATCCGAAATTGATGTCGATGACGTCCGGTTTAGCCTGTTCGGCGATTTCGGCGGCGCGGACCATCGAGTCGATATCCTTGCCGTATATTTGAATAGCAACGGGACGTTCCGCGGGGTTCGTATGAAGTTTACGGACGGTGCTGTTGATGTTACGTACGAGAGCGTCAGCCGAGACAAACTCCGTGTAGACCATGTCGGCGCCTTGTTCTTTGCAAATAAGTCGGAACGAAGCGTCGGTCACGTCTTCCATAGGAGCCAGCAGAACGGGGCGTTCGCCCAAGTCAATATCGCCGATTTTCATAGCCTCGAGAATTATTTGGTTATCGTTTTGAGTCGGAGGCTGTTAGCCACGACAGTTATCGAACTCAGCGCCATAGCGGCACTTGCCCAAGCCGGGTCGAGCAATATTTGCAGCGCGGGGAAAAGAATACCGGCAGCCACGGGAATTCCGATTATGTTGTAGATGAAAGCCCAGAACAAGTTTTGTCGGACAATGCGCATCGTGCGACGCGAGAGTTGGATGGCCTGCGGAAGGGTTCGCAGGTCGGAAGAAGTGAGCGTCATCATTGCCGTTTCGATGGCGATGTCGGTGCCGCTGCCCATAGCCACGCTGACGTCGGCACGCGCGAGAGCTTGCGAGTCGTTAATGCCGTCGCCGACCATGGCGACAGTACGACCTTCCGCTTGCTTCGACTTGATGTAACGGTCTTTGTCGTCGGGTAGCATGTTGGCGTAGTATTCCGTAAAACTTGCGTCGGCGGCGACAGTTTCAGCCGATTCGCGGTTGTCGCCGGTAAGCATCACGACGCGTATTCCCATGCGTCGGAGTTGGTCGATGGCAGCGATGGCGGTATCTTTAATCTTGTCGGCGAAAGTAATTGAAGCAAGGAGAGTGCCTGTTTTGCCGAAATATACGGTAGTGCCGGCGACGAAGTTTCGACGGTCGACGGTAACACCCATTTCGTTGGCAAACGGTTCGCTACCTGCCCAGTAGCGCGTGCCGGCGCAGTCGGCAACGACCCCCTTTCCGTAGACGACAGAGAAAGCCGAGATTGGTGTTTCGTCGATTTCCTGCATTTCGAGGTGTCGGCATATAGTTGCGGCGAGCGGGTGCTCCGAGCGCCGTTCCATGGCGAGCAGGACGCCCATAGCGTCGTCGGTTGTGTCGGGGTTTCGACGCATGGAAATAATCGTCGGACGTCCTTCCGTGATAGTACCTGTTTTGTCGAACACGACCAACGAGACCTTTCCGATTTTTTCGAGAGCGGAAGCGTCTTTAATGAGGATGTGGTTTTCGGCGGCTTTGCCGATGCCGACAGTTATAGCCGTAGGCGTAGCGAGCCCGAGGGCACAAGGGCAAGCGATGACGAGCACCGATACGGCGCAAATGATAGCGTTAGGGAGCAACGATGAGCCACCGACGGCGAGCCATATAGCGAATGTAGCCAAAGCGATGCATACGACCACTGCGGCAAAGTATTTGCTTACAGTGTCGGCGATTTTTTGGACCGGCGCTTTACTGCCTTGCGCTTCGCGGACTGTGTCGACAATCTGCGAGAGAAGCGTAGCGTTTATGGGTTTGTCGACGGCAACAATCATACTACCGGATCCGTTAATAGTGCCGGCGTATACGTAGTCGCCGGTTTGCTTAGGTTGCGACAAAGATTCGCCGGTTAGCATAGATTCGTCGACGTAAGATTCGCCGTTAATTATAACACCGTCGACGGGGATTTTGTTGCCCGGACGGATACGGATGTGGTTGCCGACGACGATTTGCGCGATGGGCGTGTCCGATTCGTGTCCGTCGGGGTGAATGACGGTAGCCACCGGCGGTTGTAGGTTCATGAGGTCGCGAATCGCCGATGAAGTGCTCGCTTTAGCGCGCGCCTCGAGGAAGTTGCCTGTAACGACGAAAGCAATAATCATGACAGCCGAGTCGAAGTAAACGTTAGTTGCGCCGAAGAAATCGGGGCATATCAAAATCACGGTGCTGAAAGCCCAGGCAGTAGCCGTAGAGAGCGCGACGAGCGAGTCCATACCGGCAGTTCGTTTGCGGAGCATAGCGAAAGCGCGGCGGAAGAAGTCGCCCCCGGCAACGACAAGCGCGCAAGCGGCGAGCAGGGCGCAGATGAGTTTGCCGAAGAGCGAATCGCCTGCGGGAGTCATCGAGATAGCCATAACGGGGATAGCCAACGCCCAAGCGGCGATGAGTTGACGTCGGCGACGTCGATAAGAGTTGACTTCCGACTGTTGCTCGTCGACGGAATTGTCGGCGATAACGATGTCGTACCCGGCGGCTTGAATGGCTTTTTGGACCTCGAGCAGGTCAGTAATATTAGGGTCGAAATCGAGAGTTAAAGTGTTGGCGGCAAAGTTGACCGATGCATGCGCCACGCCCTCCACTTCGAGTGCGGCACGCTCAACGTTGGCTGCGCAGACCACGCAACTCATTTCGAGAACCGATACAGTTACTTTTGCCATATAAATTGTGTTAGAAAGTTATTTACCAGCCGGTTTCAACAGGCGATGATATTCGTCGGCGTTTGCAAAGATTCGCGCCAGCGAGTCGATTGCCTCGTCGTCTTTAAGGCTTTCGATAATCGAGCCGCGTTGGAAATAGTAGCGCTTTTGGATTTCGTCGGCGAGAATTCGCGAAATCTCTTTGCGGTTGTGGTCGAGGTCTTTCTGCAAGTCGTGGTGAAGGAGTTTTTCGAGCCGGTCGAATACGGCAGCAGTAGAGTCGTTCATATATCCTTCAGACTTAGCGGTTTCGCGGAGTTTAGCGAGTCCGGATTCGCAGACTTTGTCGTAGTTGAACTTTTTGGGGTCGATGAACGCCTTGAAATCGTTGAAAATATCGTCGGAGATAACGAACGATTCCGGGGGCGCGATAGAGTCGTGTAGGGCGGCGAATTTCGTGGCGAAGTTGAAACTCCAACGGTCGCGAACGATGTTGTAAAGCAGGCGGTTTACGGATTGCCAAGACACTTTGACGTCGGGAGTGATACCGCCGCCGTCGCGCACTTCACGTCCCGCCGCGGTGTGGTACACCGTAGTCAGACTGTCGGGCATTCGAGCCACGCTGCCGTCGGGGTTACGCCGCGAGTAGTCGATAGCTTGGATAAGACGCCCGCTGGGGATGTAGTATTTTTGTGTGGTTAGTTTGAGCATGTTGTCGTAAGGCAGCGTAACCGTCGATTGGACGAGCCCTTTGCCGTAAGAACGAGAGCCGACGATGATAGCACGGTCGAGGTCTTGGAGCGAGCCTGCCACGATTTCGGAAGCGGAAGCCGAGCCGCCGTCGATGATAACCGCCAGCGGAATCTGCGCATCGACGGGGTTAGACGACGTTTTGTAGACCTTTTCGCCTTGCTTGTTACGTCCTTTAGTTCGTAGCACTTCCGTGTTTTTCGGCAGGAAAAGGTTAGCGATTTTAATGGCACTCTCCATAACACCGCCGCCGTTGCTACGAAGGTCGAGAGCGATATATTTAACGCGCGGGTCTTTTTTGAGTTCCGTCAAAGCGTTTTTGACTTCTTCGGGCGAGTTGTCGTTGAAAGTGGTCAACTTAATGTATCCGATACCGTTGTCCATTGCGGTGAAGAAAGGCACCGACGGCATTTGAATCTTCTTGCGAGTTATCTCGAAATCGATGATGCTGTCGTTGACGTAAGGGCGTTGCACCTTGATGCGAACCACCGTGTTTGCTTGCCCTTTGAGTGCCGCGCTGACTTTCGAGGAAGTCCATTTCGTAGTAGTGTCGGCGTCAATCATCAAGATTTTGTCGCCGGGACGAATACCGGCGAGCGCCGCCGGGCTACCCTCGTAAGGTTCAGTGAAGTAGACGCCGCCTTCGGGGAGTTCGGCGATGTAAGAGCCTATACCGCCGTATTCACCGGTAGAGATAGTCATAAAATCGTCGCGGTCTTTCGCCGAGATAAATTCCGTGTAAGGGTCGAGTTCGTCGAGCATATAAGCGATAGCCGTAGTTATGTTTTGCTCGGGGTTTATGGTGTCGACGTAAGAGCGCGCCAATTCCTTGTATAAAGAGTTGAAAATAGCCAAATTACGATAGATAGCGGCTTGGTTGGTCTCTTGCGATTTCTTGTCGGAAGAGTTCGCTAAGAACGCCGGAGCCACGAGCGCGGCGATTGCCACAAAAGCTAATATTTTCCCGTATTTCTTCATTTCAAAAAACGTTACATAAAATAATTTGCTAAATTAATGCATTTTGGGCATATTTCTTGTCAAAAAGGCTATAAATAGAGTTAAAGTAGATTGAAAATGTGTTCTGTTTTTCACATTTTTAGTAAAAATCACTACATTTGTAAAAAATCGACCAATGGTAACAGTGTCCATAGTATGCTATCACACGGAAGTCGACGAGTTGAGCCGAAGTCTTGACTCGTTGCAGAGCGCTGCAGTCGGACGAATCTACGTTGTCGACAATTCGAGTCAGGCGTATCTGCGCGACTACTGTCGGGAGCGTGGGGTGGAGTATATATCGAGCGCAAACGTCGGCTACGGCGCGGGACATAATCAAGCCATCCGCAGGGCATTGGCAGCGGGTTCGCGCTACCATTTGGTGATGAATTCCGACGTAGAGTTTACGCCCGCCGTAGTCGGGAGGATAGAGGCTTTTATGGACGCAAATACCGACGTAGGGCTGTTGCAGCCGCGAGTGCTGAACGTCGATGGGAGCGTACAGCCGACGTGCCGACTGTTGCCGACTCCGTTCGACCTGGTGCTGCGACGCTTTCTGCCCGAGAGCCTCTTTCGGGGGCGCCGTCGGCGTTATACGCTTGAAGAGTACGACCATCGGACGCCGCTCGAGGTGGCGTATCTTCAGGGCAGTTTTTTGTTTTTCCGGCTTGCCGATTTGGAGAAAGTCGGGCTATTTGATGAGCGATTTTTTATGTATCCCGAAGATATCGACATCAGTCGACGGATGCGCCGCATAAGCCGCGTGCTCTATTGGCCTGAGGTGGAAATCGTGCACGCCCACCGCGCCTCGTCGTATCGGTCGTCGAAGATGCTGCGCATACACGTTGTGAATATGATACGCTATTTCAACAAGTGGGGCTGGTTGGTCGACGCGGAGCGACGTCGGCTCAATCGCGAAGTGCTACATAAGGCGCTCGAGGCGTCGGGAAAGTAGGGCAAGGATGATGGCAGCGGCAAATCCCATATAGACGAAAATCATAAAGAAGTCGCTTGTAGAGGCAATTTCGCATCCCAACAGGCTTTTCGGCACGCCGTTTTCGGGATAGAGCGTGCTGAGCAAACCGGCAAATTTGTTGGCAGTAGCCGAACTAAGCATCCACACAGCCATAAGGAGCGAGGAGTATCTTGCCGGCGAGAGTTTGTTGACGATGCTCAGCCCGATAGGCTCGAGACAGAGTTCGCCGAGAGTGTGTATGAAGTAAAGGCTTGTGAGCCACATAATGCTGACTTTCACTTCGGGAGCGATGCCGTCGACACCTTTAGCAATGATAAGATATCCGAGTGCGAGAAGAGCCAAACCGATAGCTTGCTTCATCGTAGCCGCCGGTTCGAGACCGTGTTTTCCCAGGATTTTCCAGATGAAGTTGAACACGGGGACGAGCAAAACGATGAATACGGCGTTGAACGATTGGAAGTAGGAAGCCGGCATCTCCCAGCCGAAGATGTTTCGGTCGGTTTGGTCGTTAGCGAAGAACGTGAGCGATGCGCCCGACTGCTCGTAAGCCGCCCAGAAGAAGATGACGAAAAAGGTGATTGCGTATATCACGCCGATGCGCTTACGCTCGAGCGGTGTGAGCGAGCGGTCGAGGAGAATAATGATGGGGACAGTGATAGATACGGAGTAGATAATGGCTCCGATAATGTCGCTGCCGGCTTGATAGAAAAGGGCGAAAAGGCTAATGCCGATAGCCGCGCCCCATGCGATGAGCGACTTCGACGTGCCCGACTGCTGCTTTGTGTTGTCGCGAACGGGCTTAGTGCCGAGGGGTTTGCCATCTGGGCTGAGCAGGTATCGGTTTTTGAGGAAATAGAACAACAAACCGCCGATAACCATACCGATTGCAGCAGAGAGGAAACTCCATTTGAAACCTTCCGGGCTGTCGCCGTTGCTGATGAAGCCACACCATAGCGGAGCAATCATAGCTCCGACGTTAACGCCCATATAGAAAATCGAGTAGGCAGCGTCGCGACGATTGTCGCTACGCTCGTAGAGGTCGCCGACCATCGACGAAATGTTTGGCTTGAACAGGCCGTTACCCAAAATCAGAGCACCCAAACCGATAAACATAATCAGCGGCGCCGATGCACTTGAGTAGTTGCATGCGCTGACAAACATCAAGAATTGCCCTAAAGCCATAACCAGAGAGCCGAGCAGAATAGAGCGACGTTTACCCCAATAACGGTCGGCGAGATATCCGCCGATTAGGGGAGTGAGGTAAACGAGACCGGTGTAGCTACCGTAGATGCTTGCGGCGTCTTCCTTGCTGAGCGTGAGGCACTTAATCATGTAAAGTACAAACATGGCGCGCATTCCGTAGTAGCTGAACCGCTCCCACATTTCGGTAAGGAAGAGTACGTATAGACCTTTAGGGTGTTTCGTTGAGTTAGCCATTGTTGTTGAAATTTTCTGCAAAATTACAGGAAAAATGCGCATTTGTCAAGCGAAAAAGACAAAAAAGCATCTGCGATGCTGTTATTCGGCGCTGGCGCTGCGTGGTATAGCCGGATGGGCAGGAATTATAGATTTTCATATTATGAATATTTAACTTGCTAGTACATGAATATGGCACTTTGTGGCATTATCTTTGTTATATGGAAAACAAAATAACTATTCCAACATATTTCGATAATCGTAACGGACAAATGATTGCCCGTGAGTCCGGCAAGTTTTTTAATTGCGACTATGATCCTATCAACAAAGATGTAAGAATTACATTTTTGTCTGAGCTTCGCACAGCGGCAAAACAAAAAAAAGCGATTGATAGTCGTCATACCTTTTTGTGTGGATGTTGCAAAAGACCATTAAAAATTGCTGGTGGTAACGAA
>SFJG01000129.1 GCA_004555955.1 Bacteroidales bacterium
TTCAGTCACATACAGGAGTATGCTCCTTTCAGCAAGTAATCAAAATCGACTCAAGGCTACGACCTCTACGACCCCAAAAATTTAAGGAACGCGCTCTAAGTCGAAAGCGACTTACTTAAATATTTATGAAGCGTTTTTGCTTATCCTTTAACTGAAAATCGCCAAAATAATTCACAGAAGGAGAAAGCAGTCATAAGCGCTCATGCTTCGTTGTATATCATTCCCCACAAGGGTCTGGATATCAATAGGCGTGGGGTAAGGAGACTGTTTATTTCTGTGAAGGCGTTTGGCGATGCCTCAGTTAAGATAATCAGAAGTTGCCCTACGCTTTTGCATTAAAACGAATCCGGGTGACGGGCACACCCGCAGCATAATATCGATGCCTATCCATATAGGACAACTTATTCGCACCAAACTCAAAGAAGACGGACACTCTATAACGTGGTTCGCCTCGCAGATTTGTTGTACACGCTCTAACGTCTACAAAATCTTTGCGAACGACAATATCGACATTCGCCTGCTCGAGCGCATCTGCCGCGTGCTCCACTACAACTTCTTCAAAGACATCGCCGACGAACAATAATCCACTCGGTTATAATAAGAGCAGGCTGCCTCACGGCAGCCCACTCTCCTCAACTGTTAAATTATACTATTTGATTTAAGGATTTCTTTAAAACTGATTTTTCTGAATTGACTCTGCATTAGGAGTAATATTTGCCTTCTTTGTATTTGTGAAAGTAAATGTTCGCACCGACTCCTCCGACGTATCGATGAGGCTGCGAACAATTGCCGGTTGGCCGCCAATGGTTCTAACGTCGTTGCTCACCACGCTTTGGGCTGTGCCGGCGTACGTCCAACTCCACTTGCTTTCGACCACGGTCCATGTTCCCGGGTGGAGCAGAATGTGCTTCTCGGCGTCGCCCGAGTCATCGCCGATAAGCGCCACTCGATAGAGCGGTGTCTTGCCCTCAACCGACGTCAATTCGCCCTCGTAGATGTCTATGATGGCTGTCTCGTCTTTGTTCATCCCCGTTTTTTTGATTATTCCGTAGACGAAGTTGTAACCGAGCGCTGCCATGATGTAATTGTTAGTGTACTCGCCGGGGGCAAATTTCGCATTCGTAAGTTGTTCCGAGCGCTCGTAGAGCAATGTGCGGTAGCGTTTATTCGGTCCGGCGCCGGCACTCGCGGGCTTTTCTCCGAAGTTTGTGTCGCCCTCGACATAGTCTTCAGCCCAGAAGAGCGAAGCTTTCGGCACCTCGAAGCCATCGATTACGTCCATATTGTTCGGGTTGGGCAGTTGCATTGTGGCATTGGCTGTGTTGGAAGTCCGGGTGGATAATAAATCGTCGGCACCGTAGTCGGCGAGGTTGCTGTAGAGTCCGAATTTCTTGTCAGTCAAGTCAAACTTAACGGTGCCGTTTGTAGAGTAGATTCCACCGCCGATGCCGCTCAAGTCAGTATTGACCACGTCTTCATTATTCACATATTTTGAGTGATTGGTGTAGTACATCGTTGCCGGTTTGCTGCTACCATCGCGCTTAATTGCTTTGTTATGGCGCACAAATCCGTTCTTGTAGTTCAGCCCGCAGTTGTAGACGAGCACTCCGCCGCCCAAGTAAGCAGTGTTGCTTTCTACGTTGGTGTTATGCAGATTGACCGTGTATGAACTCCAACCATTCAGGTAGAGGCCGCCGCCCACTTCCGCACGGTTGCCGTTAATGCTACCGCCGGTGAGCGAAAACGTCGAGCCGGTGGTGCTTCCCGTGTAGATACATACACCGCCGCCGAAGCCGCCCGACACGTTGTTGGAGATGCTGCCGCCGCCGAAACTAAAGGTCTTGGCGCTTGCATTGTCGACGTTGTTGGCAAACCAAACGCCGCCGCCGTGAAGCGATGCCGTATTGTTGTTGATTTCGCCATTACTCATTGTAAACGACGCGCCGCTGGAATACACACCGCCGCCGGAACCTCCAGTGGCTTTGTTGCCGGTGACATTGCCGGAGGTAATCTCGAGCGACGCATTGCCCGACAAACTTATGCCTCCGCCATTGCCTTTCGACGTACAATTTGTGACGGTTGCATTAGCAAATTTACATCTCGCGCCGTCTTGAATATGAATTGCACCACCGGACGTCTTTGATACGGTATTGTTGATGCTAATTGTTTTTATGTCGAAAAACACGTTACCGCCATAGCCGAAAAGCGCGCCGCCTTTGTCGGCACTATCGCTTCCGTTTCCGCTAATTGTCATATTGTCAAATTTCATTGTACACGTACCTTCGGCAAAAATCGAGCCTCCGAAATTATTCGACGTATTGTTGATAAACGTACAGCCTTTCGCATTGTCGGGTGCTTCGACGTTGAAGTTCCATGAGTGGATGGCGCCGCCGCCGCTAGTACCCGCGCTTTTTGAACTTGTCACTTTGTTGTCGGTGAAGGTCGCTTTGTCAAGATATAGTTTTGTAGTCCATTTACCAAAATAATCCGGAACATATTGAAGGCAGATCGCTCCGCCTTGCCAATTGGCTGTATTCCTCTCAAAAACGCAACCGTTTAGATAAGTGTTGATTTTCATACCTTGAGGCAGATTGCACGCGCCTTCGTAGCCGATTACGAGAGCACCACCCTGATTGGCTGTGTTGTCGTAGCAATACACGCATTCGTTAAGCGTCTGAGTGATAGTCCCACTTTGAATCCCGTCGCCTCCGGAATACCCCCAAATCTGGATTGCGCCGCCTCGGTCAGCCTTGTTGTTGTGAAACTTCGATTGAGCTCCGGTAAACAAGAAGTTACCTTCAAGGCGTAACGCCCCTGCGTCACGATTCGTTTCGTTGTTATAAAACTCACAACCATTAATGGTTAATAGCGGCATTTTGTCAGAATAACCGCTACCGATGGCATTCCAAAGCACTCCTGCGCAGTCGTATTCTGAGAAATTGTCGTGAATTTTCGTATTTATCAAGTCCATATCGCCCGGCCATGACCCGCGGAAACGTATAATTCCGGCGCTCGTATCATCGTTATCGACAGGCTCCTTACCATATCTCTTTATTTTGGTATGTCCATTCTGCTTTACGTCGTGGATTTCGCAATTATCAAATATGATTTTGCACGACGAGCGAGTATTCTCGGTTCTTTCTCCGGCAAAGCCATAGGTCGTCAAGACGGAAGCATACCCGCCCGACTCATTACGTATATTACGAAATATGCAATTTCTAAACGTCGATGTTTTTTGCGTATAATACTTCCCGTTGCCTTTTGATTCACTTGCTTCCCAGGGATTTAACTTAATAACAGCGCAGTCGCCGTCTTCGGTGTTGCAATAGCTACCATTTGAGTATGTATAACGATTAAAGTTCACATTCTCGATGATAACATTTTCGAAGTCGAGCGTTCCGGTCGACTCAATCAATCCCCAACGAGTGCCGTTCCATGCACTGCCAGACGGGTGGT
>SFJG01000037.1 GCA_004555955.1 Bacteroidales bacterium
AAGATAAGTGAAAATTCTGACATGGCAAAATCCTGGGCAACTTTTTGTTGCTCAGGAACTTATAAATAAAGTTAAATCAAAGTGTTGCGGAATTAAGGGTAGAATTTTGCAAATCTGCAACCGCGCGGGGGCTATTCTATAGGCGGAAATGTGCTTCCGTAGGTGGCAATCTGGTGAGGAATGCCTTTGAAGGTGCAAACAAAGTTGCAGCGCATCACTGTGCCGTCGGTGTCGACTCTGAAGTTGAAGTTTGTGAACGCATATTGCTCAAATGGCGTGCCGTTGAGTTCGGGGACGATGCGGTCGGTCGTGAATTCGTAGCCGCCTTCGATGGGTGTCAGCGTGACGTTGGGCACCGTCATGGTCATTGCCGGCATTGCCTCCGAGAATTTGGCGTTGACAATGGTGATGTCGGCGGTTTTCGAGTCGGCAAATTTCACTGTTACGAGCGAGCCGGTGTAGGCATACGGGTCTTGTCCTTGGGGTGTGGTTGTCGTTGCCGGGCAGTAGAATATGGGGCTGTTGCTTGTCGCTGCCACGTGGTAGGTGTCGTCGACGGTGTAGGTGATACGCGGTATGATTATGTTGTTGACAAGCATTAGTTTACCGCTCAGGTCGGTTATCGTGTGTTTGCCGTTATCGGAAGTGGCGACGCCGTTGCTGAACGTGTAGGCGTTGCCGTCAAACTTCATTGTGATGGGGTCGGTGGTGAAGTGGATGGGGTCGTCGCCGGTCTTGATGATGACTGAGCCTGAAAGTGTCAACGTGTTGTCTTCGTTGCCGAAGGTTGTTTGAATGCGGTAGTTGCCGGCGCTGAGGATGCTTTCTTCCGTGCTGCGGTTGGTAACGGCGTTGTAGCAACTGTAGTTTGCGTAGATGTCGGCGTCGGGTGTGTCGCTGTCTGAGCACGATGCGATGGCAAGTGCTGCAATTGTGTAAGTCAGAAGTTTTTGTAATTTCATATTTGTAAATTTTTAAAAATTATATCTTATTGTAGCGCAGAAGCGTGCGGGCTTGGCGCGTTGTAAAAACTCGTGTTGTATCGATACGAAGTAGAACGTTGCATAGTCGGTGTCGGTCAGGTTTTGTCCTCTGAGGGTGAGCGAATAGTTTTTGCCGCTCAGGCGCACTGCTGCGTCGAGGGTGCAGTAGATGTCTTGGCTGGAGTCGTTCTGTTCGTTCCAGTAGATTTTGCCTACAGCCGATGCGTCGGCGCTGAAGGTGATGTGGCGCAGAAATCCGTCGCCGATGCGCAGCGAGTACTGTGCGGAGGCGTTGATTGTGTTTTCGGGGGCGTAGGGTACGCGCTTGTTGCTGTAGTCGTTGATGCCGTTGCTGAAGTCGACAAACCGCGCGTTGGTGTATCCGTAAGCCGCTGTCAGTAGCAGGCGGTTGACGGGTGTTGCTCTTACGGTGAGTTCGCCGCCTAGGCTGCGTGTCTTGCCTGCGTTAGCCATAATGCGTCCGGTGGTCGTCCCTTCGGGAAACACGGTGAGTTGTTGGTCGCGGCAGTCGATGTAGAATGCCGATGCGTCGATGCTCAGCCGTCCGTCGGCAAGTTTGAAGTGTCCGCCGATTTCGTAGTTCCAACTCTTTTCGGGTTTGTATCCCACCACTTGGTCGATTTCGTAGAGTTTGCCGATGCCCATTGTGCCCATCATCTCTTGCTGAAGCACGTCGGAAAACATCTGTGTGTTGAATCCTCCGGCTTTGTAGCCTTTGGCAATCGATGCGTAGAGGTTGCACGCCTGTTCGGTGGCGAGTCGGTACGACACGCTCAGCCGCGGAAGCAGTTCGTCGAAACTGCGCGACAATGCGCCGTTGTCGTGAATCTCGACGCTGCGGTTGCCGTAGACCTCGTCATTGTGGTAGATGGTGTAGGTTGTCGAGCAGTCGCTCAGGTATTTGAGACGGGTGTGCTCATAGTCGTAGCGCAGTCCGGCGGTGATGGTCCACCGACTCAGTTCGGCTGAGGCTTCGGCATAAGCTGCAATGCCGTAGGAAGGCATTGTGAATGTCGAGCCGAGGGCAAATTGGTCGGTGTCCCAACCGATGGGATATTCGCTGTTCATCGAGTTCCATCGTTGTTCGATGAGGTTGGTGATGCCGTAGTCTTTAAACGTGACGGGAGCGTCGGTGTGCGACCGCTTGTAGAAGGCGAATGCTCCGGCGAGCCATTTGATGCGCCCTTGACGCTCGCTGCGCACCACAACGTCTTGCGTCACGGCGTGCTCTCGCCGCTTTTGCGTCAGCGTGAAGTAGTCGAGCGGCAAGAAGTCTTGGTCGAGTGTCATGTTGTCGTCGATATATTGGTAGGCGGTGATGCTCGCCACGGAGATTCCGTTGCCTTTCCACTTTGCCGTCAGTCCGTCCATTACTGTCGTACGATTGTAGAAACACGTGTCGTTGTAGGCTATAGTGTGCGTTTCGGCAAATTCATAGGCGTAACCGCCTTGGCGCACGATGGTCGCACTTGCCGAGTTTTCGACGTGCCACGATTCCGTCGGGCGCCACTGCAGTTTTACGGCGGCACGCCCGTAGTTTTCGCCGTCGCATTGTTTGCCGTTGTATTCGTTGGTAAAGAAGCCGTCGCTGTGGCGGTAGAGGGCAGAAACGCCGATGCCGAATCGTTCGCCGGGCTTGTTGTAGTGCGATAGGGCGGCTTTCAGCGTGTTGCGGCTGCCGTATTCTGCCAGCAAGCGCGTTCCTTGGTAACTTAGAGGTGATAGGGTGCGGATGTTGATGATGCCGCCCATCGTATTGCGTCCGTAGAGCGTGCTCTGCGGTCCGCGGACGATTTCGATGCTCTCGATGTCGGGGATGTCGAAATCGTAGTTGTCTTTGTTGATAATGGAGATGTTGTCGACGTTCATTCCCACCACAGGCTGGTCGATGCGCGCGCCGATGCCGCGAACGTAGATGGTCGATGTCATCCGCGACCCGTAGTCGGGTATGTAGAAATTGGGCGCAACGATGCTTGCATCGCGCACGGCTGCGATGCCGAGGCGCTCCACGTCGCTGCGGGTGATTGTCGATGTCGACGACGATTCAGCGGAGTGAACCGACGTCGATTTGATGGCGGTGACGTTCACTTCGCTGAGTCGCAGCGTGTCGGCGGTCTCGGTTGCACTGAGCGCTCCCGAGATTGCCAACGCTGTTATTGTCAGTGATATTTTTTTCAAATTTGCAGTTTTTAATCAAGTACGTCATCGCGTCTATTTGTCAGCCTCACTGTGACGCTCTTGGTCGTTTCGGCTGCAAAATTACATATTTTATAGGTGTCGTTCAATCACTATTTGTAGTGATTTTTTCGCCGTCGCAGTCATCGCTTCTGTAAAACCAACCGATAAAAAACAATAAATCACGTTAATATTGGTGAAATTTGTGTTTTTCCAACGTAGTACGAAAGTTGGTCGAAAACGGGAAAAGCGACGAAAAAACGCCAAAAAAATAGCAAAACAGGCGCATATATCGCAAGAAAATTCTTATATTTGCAACGAATTTGGAATTAAATTTTTATTTTGGGTAGGTAGCGGAGTGTAAATGTCTGAGTGTCGGGCATTTATGGGCTGTCTATCCTTATGGTGTGAAATAAAAACTTTAATAAAATAATATGGAAATATCGATTTTTGGTATTCAAAGCACAACGATGGTACTCGTTGCGGCGCTTTCAGGATTAGGCTTGGTCTTCCTGGGCTTGTGGCTTGCGGGTCTGATAGGGCCGCGGTCGTATGCGCCGCAGAAGGGTGAAACGTATGAGTGCGGTATCCCTACGCGAGGCGACAGCATGGTGCAGTTCAAGGTTGGCTACTACCTCTTTGCCATTCTGTTCCTGATGTTCGACGTCGAAACCGTATTGCTGTTCCCGTGGGCTGTAGTGGCTAAAGGGCTCGGCACCGGCGCTATCCTCGCAGTGGCTGTGTTCTTGGGTGTTTTAGTCTTAGGTCTTGCTTATGCTTGGAAGAAAGGAGCGTTGCAATGGAAGTAAAAATAAAAGGAATGAAGAAGGAGGACTTCAACGATAACGAATATATCGACAATCTCGTTGAAGAACTCAAGGCAAATGGGCAGAATGTAGTTGTTGGCAAACTCGACCAATTAATCAACTGGGGACGTAGCAACTCGCTTTGGCCACTTACTTTTGCTACCAGTTGCTGCGGCATCGAGTTTATCTGTCTCGGTGCGGCTCGCTACGACATGGCACGCTTCGGCTTCGAGGTTGCCCGTTCAAGCCCACGTCAAGCCGACTTTATGATGGTGGCAGGTACGATTGTCCACCGTATGGCTCCCGTGTTCCGCCGCCTCTACGAGCAATTGGCTGAGCCTAAATATGTGATTGCCGTCGGCGGTTGCGCCATCTCAGGTGGTCCTTTCCGCAAATCTTATCACGTCGTTAAAGGTATCGACACTATTGTGCCTGTCGATGTATATATCCCCGGGTGCCCTCCTCGTCCCGAGGCTATGTTCTACGGACTTATGCAACTCCAGCGTAAAGTCAAAGTGGAACGATTCTTCGGCGGCGTTAACCGCAAGAAAACCCGCGACGACTTCTTCCGCGAAAATCCCGAAATTGCTAAAGAGGAACACGTTCAAGAATAATTTTTGACTATTATGGCAGATATTAAAGATATAATATTAGGTGTGTGCCCTCAAGTGACTTTTGAGGACAACGAAGTGCTCACAGCCGTTGTGCCCGACTCGGATTGGCATGCTGTGGCTACAGCTATCCACGACGCCGGATACCATTGGCTTACAGCCCTCATTGGCGAAGACTTCGGCGACGCCCTTGGATGTGTCTACTACTTTACCTCGACCGTCGACGACTCTAAAATCTCGGCGAAGGTCACTACCACCGACCGCGAAAACCCGATGATACACAGCGTCAGCGACTTGTGGAAAGACGCCCTGCTCGAAGAGCGCGAAGTGTTCGACTTCTTCGGCATCAAATTTATCAACCACCCAGACATGCGTCGTCTCTATCTGCGCAACGACTGGGTCGGTTATCCTCTCCGCAAGGACTACGACGAAAACCCCGAAATCAACCCCGTGCGTCTCTACCACGAGGCTATCGACGACACTACAACGGTCTACGAAGAAGGCAAAGACGGAAAAGTCGTTGAGCGTAAGGCTGACGTCTTTACCGCCGACGAATATGTCGTTAACATCGGTCCGCAACACCCGGCTACTCACGGCGTGCTCCGTTTCCGCACTTCGCTCGACGGTGAGGAAATCAAGAAAATCGACCTCGTTTGCGGTTATATCCACCGCGGCATCGAGAAACTTTCCGAAAAACTTACCTACCCGCAGTCGACCCACTTCTTCGACCGTATGGACTACTTCTCGGCGCTTCCCAACGAGCACTGCCTCTGCGCTTGCGTCGAAAAAGCCCTCGGCATCGAAGTGCCACGTCGCGCTCAAGTGATTCGCGTCCTCGTCGACGAATTGTCGCGCATCGCTTCTCACTTGCTCTTCTTCGGTACTTATTGTATGGACCTCGGCGCTACAACCGCTCTCTTCTACGGCCTGCGCGAACGCGAAACTATCCTCGACATCCTCGAAGAAACTTGCGGCGCTCGTATGTCGTTCAACTACGACGTCGTCGGTGGTGTCCGCGAAGATTTGCACCCCAACTTCGTTGGTCGCGTCAAGGACTTTATCCCCCAAATGCGCAAAGCTCTTAAAGAATATCATACGCTCGTCACCGGTAACGTTATCTTCCGTAACCGCCTCGTCGGTGTCGGTATGTTGACAAAAGACGACGCTATCAGCTACGGTGTGGCAGGTCCAAGCGGACGCGCCAGCGGTTGGCATTGCGACGTGCGTAAGGTCAATCCTTATTCAATCTATAGCGAACTCGACTTCGACGAAGTTATCCTCGAAGGGTGCGACTCGTTCGATCGCTATATGGTCAGAATGAAAGAAATCGAGCAATCGCTCAAAATCATCGAGCAACTCATCGACAACATTCCCGAGGGCGATTTCGTGGCTAAAGTGCCCAAAATCATCAAACTCCCCGTCGGTCATTGGTATCAAGAAGTTGAGGCTTGTCGTGGCGCTTTCGGCGTCTACATCGATAGCCGCGGCGAAAAAACGCCTTACCGCTTGAAAGTCAACGGTACTTGCTTGCGCCTCGCCGGCGTTGTCGACCACATCACTCGCGGCGAAAAGATTGCCGACCTTATCACAATCGGCGGCTCGCTCGACTATGTTGTGCCTGAAATTGATAGATAATTTTTAAGAAACTTACAAACACATGGATAATATATTTGATTTCGCAGTAGTCACAGGGTGGTTCGACCAATTGCTCAACGGCGTTATGCCGATGTGGTTGGTGACGATTATAGAATGCCTGTTGGTGGCAGTTGGGCTCATCTTGGTTTATGCGCTCCTCGCTCTGTTCTACATCTACTATGAACGAAAATTCTGCGGCGCCATTCAGTGCCGTCTCGGTCCGAATCGCGTCGGTCCTATGGGCGTGCTCCAGTCGTTTGCCGACATGTTCAAAATGCTCATCAAGGAGTTGATTCCCATCAACAATATCGACAAATTCCTCTTCAATTTGGCTCCTTATTTGGTGGTAGCAGCTTCGCTTACCGCTTTTGCCGTGCTCCCCTGGGGTAAAGGCTTGCAAATCATCGACTTCAACATCGGCATCTTCTTCCTTATCTCGGTGTCGTCGATTGGCGTGCTCGGTATCCTTCTCGCCGGTTGGTCGTCGAACAACAAGTTTACCCTCATCGGCGCTATGCGTAGCGGTGCGCAAATGATTAGCTACGAACTCTCTATCGGTCTGTCGATTATGACAATGGTGATGCTTGCCGGAACTATGAACATCACGGGTATCGTTGAAGAACAACAAGACTTGTGGTTCATCTTCAAAGGCCACGTGCCCGCAATCATCGCTTTCATCGTCTATATGATTGCCGGAACAGCGGAAACCAACCGCGGCCCGTTCGACTTGCCCGAGGCTGAGTCGGAACTTACCGCCGGTTACCACACCGAATATTCCGGTCTCCACTTCGGTTACTTCTATCTTGCCGAATACCTCAACATGTTTATCGTTGCCGGCGTGGCTACGCTGCTCTTCTTCGGCGGTTGGATGCCTCTTCACATCCCCGGCTGGGAAGGCTTCAACTCGGTGATGAACTACATCCCCACGCCCGTTTGGTTCGTCGGTAAAGCTATCATCTTGTCGGCGATAATCATGTGGTTCAAGTGGACATTCCCTCGTCTGCGTATCGACCAACTCCTCGCCTTCGAGTGGAAGTATTTGCTGCCTATCAACCTGGTGAACCTTATCATCATGCTGCTCGTTGTGGCTTTCGGTTGGTATTTCTAAACAATACGCTTTAAAAACACAAGTTTAACATTATTAATATGAGCGAGAAATTAGGAAAGATAGCGCAGGTAATTGGTCCTGTCGTCGATGTATCTTTCGATGTAGAAAAAAACGATTTACCTGCGATTTACACGTCGCTGAAGGTAGAACGTCCCGACTCTACGGAGTTGCTGCTGGAGGTTGAGCAGCACGTCGGCGAGCACACTGTTCGCTGCGTGGCTATGGACTCCACAGACGGGTTGCGCCGAGGTATGGCGGTTGTCAATCTCGACCAACCGATTTCCGTTCCAACCGGGGAGCAAGTCAAAGGCCGTCTGCTGAACGTTATCGGCAACCCTATCGACCACCTTCCCGCGTTGAAAGACGAAAACAAGCGTGCTATCCACCAGCCTGCTCCAAAATTTGACGACTTGTCGATTTCTTCCGAAATCCTTTACACAGGTATCAAGGTTATCGACTTGCTCGAACCTTATTCTAAAGGTGGTAAAATCGGTTTGTTCGGCGGTGCCGGTGTGGGTAAGACCGTGCTAATCATGGAGCTTATCAACAACATTGCCAAAGGACATAACGGATTCTCTGTGTTCACCGGTGTCGGCGAACGTACCCGTGAAGGTAACGACCTCCTCCGTGAAATGCTCGAAAGCGGCGTCATCAAGTATGGCGACAAGTTTATGAAAGGTCTCGAAAAGGGCGAATGGAACCTCGACGACGTCGACATGAACGAAGTTGCAAAGTCGCAAAGCACCCTCGTCTTCGGTCAGATGAACGAGCCCCCGGGCGCACGTCTGCGCGTGGCTCTCTCCGGTTTGACCGTTGCCGAACAGTTCCGCGACCAAGACGGTGGCGGTAAGGACATCCTCCTCTTTATCGACAACATCTTCCGTTTCACTCAGGCAGGTTCCGAAGTGTCGGCTTTGTTGGGCCGTATGCCGTCGGCTGTGGGCTATCAACCCACCCTGGCTTCCGAAATGGGTGCTCTGCAAGAACGTATCACTTCTACAAAGCAAGGCTCAATCACCTCTGTGCAAGCAATCTATGTGCCTGCCGACGACCTTACCGACCCCGCTCCGGCTACTACTTTCAACTTCCTCGACGCTACTACCGTGCTCAGCCGCAAAATATCCGAGCTCGGCATCTATCCGGCTGTCGACCCGTTGGAATCCTCGTCGCGTATCCTCGACCCGAACATCATCGGCGAAGAGCACTACAACGTGGCGCAAGCCGTGAAGCAATTGCTCCAGAAATATAACGAACTCCAAGATATTATCGCTATCCTCGGTGTCGACGAACTCAGCGACGACGACAAGCTCGTTGTGGCTCGCGCTCGCCGCGCTCAGCGCTTCTTGTCGCAGCCTTTCCACGTGGCTGAACAATTCACCGGTCTCCCCGGCGTGATGGTGCCTCTTAGCGAAACTATCCGCGGTTTCAAGATGATTCTCAACGGCGAACTCGACGAATATCCCGAACAAGCATTCCTCAATGTCGGTACTATCGACGAGGCTATCGAAAAGGGTAAGAAGTTGCTCGCAGAAGTTGGTAAATAAATTTGATAAACTATGACACTCAAAGTAATCTCAGCCGAAAAGATTTTGTTCGACGGGCAAGCGTCGCTGGTGACCTTGCCGGGCGAAGCCGGACTCTTTACCGTGCTCGAAAATCACGCGTCGCTCGTCAGTGTGCTCACAGCCGGCGATATTGTCTACGAAGACGCCTCCGATGGCTCTCGTCGCTCGATGCATGTCGAAGGTGGCATTGCCGACATCGACAATAATGTAGTGTCAGTATGTATTTATTAAGATGAAGAAAGTACTTGCCATAATGTGTTTACTCGTAGCGGCGTTGGCGTTGCCCACCGTTGCGCGTGCTTCGGAGTCCGGCTCCGAAGAAATCAATCCCAAGGAGATTATCTTCCACCATTTGGGCGATGTCTACGGGTGGGAAGTGCCTTTTTCGCATGAGAATCGTATACCACTACCTATCATCGTCAACGATGCCGATGGCGCTTGGCACGTGTTCAGCTCGGCGCGTGTCCAACACTCCGACTTCGTCGACGGAAATGTCACTTACAGAATCGCTCACGGCGGCGACTATAGCGGGAAAGTTGTGCAAATCATGCCCGACGGCTCCGAATATCGCCCCCTCGACCTGTCTATCACCAAAAACGTCTGCGCACTCTTGATTGCCGCCGCTCTCGTCGCTTTGGTGACATTCTTGCTCGTCAGATTCTATAAGCGAAACGGCAAAAAAGCACCGCGTAAGGGTATGGGTTTCTTCGAAATGCTCGTCTCGTTTATCTACGACGGCGTCATTCGCGACACCCTCAAAGACAAAGCGCCTCGCTTTGCCGGATACCTCCTTACCGTCTTTTTCCTGATATTCTTCATGAACCTGCTTGGGCTCGTGGTAATTTTCCCGGGTGGTGCAAACCTTACCGGCAACATCGCCGTGACGATGACGCTGGCTATCTGCACTTTCCTCATTACCAACATCAAAGGCAACAAGCACTACTGGAAGGATATTTTCTGGCCCGACGTGCCCCTCTGGTTGAAGTTCCCGATACCCATCATGCCGGTCATCGAGCTCTTCGGCATCTTCACCAAGCCGGCTGCACTCTGCGTGCGTCTGTTTGCTAACATGATGGGCGGTCACATGATTGTCATCGTATTTACACTCTTGATTTTCATCTTCGCCAAATTCGGCGCGGCGGTGCTCGCTACAACCACCGTCGTCTCCGTGGCATTCTCCCTCTTTATGCTCCTGCTCGACGTCCTGGTGAGCTTCATCCAAGCATACGTTTTCACGATGCTCTCGACGCTCTTCATCTCGTTTGCAGTCTGCGGAGGCGAACACCACGAACCTGTAGCACAACAAAAATAGAATTTAGAAACAAAAAAATAATTAACCATTAAAACTTTAATAATTATGTTAGGAATGATTTTAGCACAGGCTGCTGAAACTGTAATGCAGTTCGGTCTCGACAAATTCGGCGCATGTTTAGGTGCAGCTATCGCTGCCATCGGTGCAGGTATCGGTATCGGTAAAATCGGTGCAGCCGCTATGGAGGCTATTGCTCGCCAACCCGAAAGTGCAGGCGACATTCGAAGCAACATGATTGTAATTGCAGCCCTCATCGAGGGTGTGGCACTCTTCGGTGTCATCGTCTGCGTGCTCTCTCTCTTCATCTAACTTTTAACTCGGATAAGAGATGGAATTGTTCAAGCCCGATTTTGGCTTGGTGTTCTGGATGTTTGTAGTGCTCGTACTGCTATGCATCCTCCTCGGTAAGTACGCTTGGCCGGTCATCATCAAAATGATGACCGAGCGTGCCGACCTTATCGACAAGGGCGTCGTATACGCACAAGAAGCCAAAGAACACCTCGACAACGCGAAGGCTGAGGCAGACAAATATATCCAAGAGGCTAAACGACAACAGTCAGAAATCTTACGCGAAGCCGCTAAAATGAAGTCCCAAATCATCGAGGACGCAAAACAAGCCGCTTCGGTTGAGGCGCAAAAGGTGATGGACGCTGCACGCGCTGCTATCGAACAGGAACGTAAGGAGGCTCAACTCCAATTCCGTAACGAAGTCTCGCAGTTTTCCATCCTAATCGCCGAAAAACTCCTCCGCGACAAAATGTCTGACCAAAAAGCCCAATCGCAACTTGTCGACAAACTGTTGAGCGAGATTGATAAAAACTAACACCTGCTGATTATGAACGAAGGACTCATACCCAACCGTTATGCGCGTGCGCTATACCGTTATAGCCGCGATTGCGGCGACGCCGACACGGTCTATGCTCAGACCTGCCGCCTTGCCGACAGCTTCTTGCGCGTCGACGGTATTGCCTCGGCTGCCGAGAACCCCTTCCTTGCCCTCGCCGACAAGGAGGCTCTGCTCCTCACCGCTGCCGGCGCTCCCGGGGACGGTACTCTCAGCAAGTTTGTCAAACTCGTTTATGCCCACGGTAGAGAGGCTTTCTTCTGTCAAATGGCTCTCGCTTTCGGCAAAATGTATCGCTCCGATAAGGGCATCGCTCAGGTCGTTGTTACCTCTGCGGCGCCTCTCCCGGCTCAAGCCTTCGACAAAATCAAGGCTTTTCTTAAATCCTGCCTCCACGGAAAATCTATCGAATATAAAGTCGATGTCGACCCCGAACTTATCGGCGGTTTCACCATCAAAATCGACTCTCTTCTCCTCGACGCTTCCTTGAGCAGCGAACTACGTGATTTGCGTTTAAAACTCATAAGTAAAAAATAGAAAATGATTGACCCTAGTGAGATATCCGACATTCTGAAACAGCAACTCGAAGGGCTTAATGCCAAAGCTTCTTTCCAAGAAGTGGGCACCGTGCTCAACGTCGGCGACGGCGTGGCTCACGTCTACGGGCTCGAAAACGTCGAGGCTAACGAACTCGTCGAATTCGGCAACGGCGCTACCGGTGTGGCTATGAACCTCGAAGAAAGCAATGTGGGTGTCATCCTCCTCGATAAAGTCAACGACGTAACCGAAGGTATGACCGTACGTCGTACCGGCGAAATCGCCTCGATTCCCGTCGGCGAAGGCCTTCTCGGTCGCGTTATCAACGTCCTCGGTGAGCCTATCGACGGCAACGGTCCTATCGACGGCGAGCGCGTCCGCTTGCCCCTCGACCGTAAAGCCCCGGGTGTTATCTTCCGTCAGCCCGTAAAACAGCCTCTCCAGACCGGTCTGAAGGCTGTCGACTCGATGATTCCTATCGGTCGCGGACAGCGCGAACTTATCATCGGCGACCGTCAAATCGGCAAAACTGCCATCGCCGTCGACACCATCATCAACCAACGTAAAAACTTCGAAGAAGGCAAACCGGTATTCTGCATCTACGTCGCTATCGGTCAAAAAGCTTCCTCGATTGCTGCCCTCGTCAACACCCTCCGCAAATACGGCGCTATGGACTACACCGTCGTCGTTGCCGCTTCGGCAAGCGACTCTGCCGCCATGCGCTACTATTCGCCTTTCGCAGGCGCTGCTATCGGTGAATACTTCCGCGACAGCGGTCGCGACGCTCTTATCGTCTACGACGACTTGTCGAAACAAGCCGTGGCATACCGCGAAATTTCGCTTATCCTCAAGCGTCCTTCCGGTCGTGAAGCTTATCCCGGCGACATCTTCTACCTCCACTCCCGTTTGCTCGAGCGTGCGGCGAAGATTATCGACAACGACGACGTGGCTCGTAATATGAACGACCTCCCTGAGGCGCTTAAGCCTATCGTCAAAGGCGGAGGCTCGCTCACCGCGCTTCCTATCATCGAAACTCAAGCCGGCGACGTTTCCGCTTATATCCCGACTAACGTTATCTCTATTACCGACGGTCAGATATTCCTCGAAACCGCACTGTTCAACCGCGGTATTCGTCCCGCTATCAACGTAGGTATCTCCGTGTCGCGTGTCGGCGGTAACGCTCAGGTTAAGGCGATGAAGAAAATTGCCGGTACGCTCAAAATCGACCAAGCACAGTTCCGCGAACTCGAATCGTTCACCAAATTCGGCGGCGACATCGACCCCGTTACTGCTCGTACTATCGACAAAGGTCGCAAAAACGAACGTTTGCTCATCCAACCGCAATACCGCCCGATGCCCGTCGAACAGCAAATCGCGGCTATCTTCTGCGGTACCAAAGGCTTGATGGCTAACGTCCCCATGGATCAAGTTGCCGACTTCGAACGCTCTCTGCTCGACCTGCTCCAAGCTCGCCACAAAGACGACGTGCTTGCTCAGCTCCGTCAGGGCATCATGACCGACGAAATCGCCGACAAAATCACGGCAGCCGCTCTCGAAGTTACTGCTAAATTTGAGAACTAAACTACACGATAAGATATGTCAACATTACGTGAATTAAAAGGCAGAATCGGTTCCGTGGCGTCGTCGGAGAAAATCACCGGCGCCATGAAGATGATTTCGTCAGCCAAGATGCACAAAGCGGAACTGGCTCTGGCGAAACTCGTGCCCTTTCGCTCGCAGTTGCAAACTATTATGGGCAATCTCGTGGCAACCGATGCCGAATATACCTCGGAGTTGACAGATGTGAGAAATGTTGAGAAAGTCGCCATTGTCGTTATCGGCTCCGACGACGGTCTCTGCGGTGCCTACAACATCAACATCTTCAAAGACTTGCTCGCACGTATCAACGAGTTGCGTGCAGCTCGCGAAGGCGTCTCCGTTGTAGTCTTTCCGATTGGTAAGAAAATGGTTAAAGCCGTCAGCAAAATCGCCGCCCCCGGCATCGAAGTCGACTGCCAACCGCTCGGCGCTAAAGCCGACGCCGCTCAAGTGCGCGAATTCACCGCTCTCCTGCGCGACCGTTTCGTCGCCCGTGAGCTCGACCGCGTCGAAGTGCTCGACATGCACTACTTCTCGGCTGGCCGTCAGCGAATCGAAAACAAGGTGCTTTTGCCCGTCTCTGCCGAGTCGTTCGGTACGCCCGAAAACGCTAACAAGCCTTACCTTTTCGAACCCGACCCAAACAAAATCTACAACACGATTTTGCCTCTCTACATCATCTCGGTCATGCAAGAGTCGTTCATGCAAAATGCCGCCAGCGAACAGGCTGCACGCGTCATGGCTATGCAAGCCGCCAACGACAACGCCGGCAAATTGCTCGAATCGCTCAAACTCGAATTCAACAAACTGCGTCAGCAGAGCATCACAACCGAACTCCTCGACATCCTCGGCGGGCAGGTTGATAAGTAATAGTTTATGCGCTGAGAAGGGGTTAACATACCGGACCCCTTCCAAGTGCTTGTTTATAATTAATTGTTTAAGCCGGTATTTCATTTAGTTGGATAACTATATATGAGTAGTGTAAAAGAATACTTCTCCGGAATTGGACAAGGTGTCACAAGTCTCCTCAAAGGAATGGGTGTCACCGGTAAGGAACTTTTTACCAAAAAAGTAACGGAAGAATATCCTGACAATCGCGATAACCTCAACATCGGTGAGCGCTTTCGCGGTACGTTGGAGCTGATTTATGACGAAAACGGCAACCACAAATGCATCGGTTGCGGTCTTTGCCAAATGAGTTGCCCTAACGGTACAATTCAGGTCATTACCAAGATGGTCGAAATGCCGGACGGCAAGAAAAAACGTAAACTCGACAAGTATATCTACGACCTCGGCAGTTGTACGTTCTGCCAAATGTGCGAATCGTCGTGCCCTCACGGCGCACTGCGCTTCGTCAACGATTTCGAGCACGCTGTTTATACGCGCTCTAAACTTGTCAAGCAACTTAACTATCTCCCCGAACCCGAACCCGAACCCGCGCCGGCTGCTGCCGATGCCGATGCAAAATAGTTGCAACGGGAGATTCTAATTTCGAAAATAATTAAAATAAGTATATATGAATGTAGTAAGTAATTTTATCGTGTACGGCATCATTGTTCTTGCAATCGTCGTATTCTCGATTCTCTCGGTTACTTCTCGCAAAATCTTACGTGCAGCTACCTATCTGCTGTTTGCGCTTATCAGCACTGCCGCGCTCTACTTCTCGTTAGGTTACGAGTTCCTTGGAGCCGTTCAGTTGGCTGTCTACGCAGGCGGTATCCTGGTGCTATTCGTGTTTTCGATTTTGTTGACAAGCAAACCGGGTAGCAATGCCGAACCCCTCGTGTCGAAAAAACGTTGGCTCGGCATTACCGCAGCAGTTGCTTCCGTGGCGGTGTCGGTCTACGCCCTCGTGGCTTTCTTCGCCGACAAAGCCGCTAACATTATGCCCCTTCGCGTCGATATGAACGCTATCGGACATGCCCTGCTCGGTACGGAGAAGTTTGAGTATTTATTGCCCTTTGAGGCGGTCAGCGTCCTCTTGTTGGCTTGTATAATCGGTGGCATCGTCATTGCCCGTAAAAGATAATCGACTATGGATTTAACTGTATTATATTACATTATCCCCAGCTTGATTATGTTCGGCTGCGGTGTCTACGGGTTCATTACTCGCAAAAACCTTATCGCTATCCTCATCTCCCTCGAATTGATGCTTAACTCGGTCGACATCAACTTTGTTGTGTTCAACCGCTTCCTTTTCCCCGGGCAGATGGAGGGTATGTTTTTCACACTCTTCGCTATCGCTATAGCTGCTGCCGAAACAGCTCTCGCTATCGCTATCATTATTAACATTTTCCGCGAAGTGAAAAACATTGATATCGAGAATCTTAACAAATTGAAATTTTAAGGCTTATGGAATTATCGTATTCTGTCGTCACAATACTCTTGCCGCTGTTTATGTTCCTCTTCCTGGGACTCGTCGGCATCAAATTGCCCAAGTTTGTTTCCGGTGTTATCGGTACTTGCGCAATGCTCGTCACTACGGTGATTGCCTATGCCGTAGCGCTTACTTATTTCTTTGACCCGCAGTACGTTGTCGACGGCGTTCGCCAACCTGTCAACGTGCTCAACTACACTTGGTTGACCCTCGGCGACGGGCTTACCGTCGACCTCGGTATATTCATCGACCCGATTGCCGCGATGATGCTTATCGTCATCACTACAATCTCTTTGATGGTCCACCTCTACAGCCTCGGATACATGCACGGCGAAAAGGGATTCCAACGCTACTACGCGTTCCTCTCCCTCTTTACTTTCTCCATGCTCGGGCTCGTTGTGGCTACCAACATTTTCCAAATGTTCATCTTCTTCGAAATGGTCGGCGTTTCGTCGTATCTCCTCATCGGTTTCTACTACGAAAAACCCGCTGCCGTTTCGGCTTCGAAGAAAGCTTTCATTGTAACTCGTTTTGCCGACCTCGGTTTCCTAATCGGTATTATGCTCCTTGCATACTACTGCGGTACGTTCGACTTCGTTGAACTGATGAAAAACCCGGGTAGCATCGTTGCAAGCGCTGCCGGCGTTACTTTCTTAGGTTGCTCGGCTGCTTCGTGGGCTTTGGCGCTCATCTTCATCGGTGGCGCCGGCAAGTCGGCTATGTTCCCCTTGCACATCTGGCTCCCCGACGCTATGGAAGGTCCGACGCCCGTTTCGGCTCTTATCCACGCCGCTACGATGGTCGTTGCCGGTGTTTACTTGGTGGCGCGCATGTTCCCGATGTATCTCTTCACTCCCGAGGTGCTCGAACTCATCACAATCACAGGTGCCGTTACTGCCCTCTACGCCGCCGTTGTGGCTTGCGCGCAGACCGACATCAAGCGCGTGCTCGCTTTCTCGACAATCTCTCAGATTGCTTTCATGTTCACCGCGCTCGGTGTGGCTCGCCCCGAATTGCACGAAGGTGTCGGCTACATGGCTTCCATGTTCCACCTCTTCACTCACGCAATGTTCAAAGGCTTGCTCTTCCTTTGCGCAGGTGCTATTATCCATATGGTTCACTCTAACGAGATGGACGCTATGGGTAACCTCAAAAAGTATATGCCCATAACCCACATCACATTCCTTATCGCTTGCCTCGCAATTGCAGGTATTCCGCCTTTCGCCGGATTCTTCAGCAAGGACGAAATCCTCGTGGCTTGCTACTTGCAAAGCCCGCTTTGGGGCGTGTGGATGTCGGCTGTTGCCGGGCTGACGGCGTTCTATATGTTCCGCCTTTACTATCGTATCTTCTGGTGGAATAAGCCCGACTACTCGCACCACACTCCGCACGACTGCGAATGGGTGATGACTCTTCCGCTCGTCCTGCTCGCTCTGGTTTCGTGCGTTGCCGGGTTCATCCCATTCAGCAACTTCGTTACCTTCGACGGTCTTGCTCATCACACTGAAATAAACTGGACCGTTGCCGGTGCAAGCATCGCTATCGCTGTTGTCGGTATCGTTATCGCTACAGTGCTCTACCGCAAAGAAAATCCTGTGCCCGACCGTATTGCCGACGCCGTTAAAGGCCTCCACAAGGCTGCTTACCGCCGTTTCTATATGGACGAAGTCTATCAATTCGTTACCCACAAGATTATCTTCGGCATCATCTGCAAAAGCATTGCTTGGTTCGACCACGTCTGCGTCGATGGCTTTATGAACCTTTTGGCTCGTATGGCTAATTCGGCTGCATACTCTATCCGCAAACTCCAATCGGGCTCTATCCAAATGTACGTTTGGATTTACCTCATCGGAGCGCTTGTGCTTGCAACTGCCACTTTCTTTGTACTAATTTGATACACTTACGGAAAATTTTAAGTTATGTTTAATATACTTTTCCTTTTTGTAATTATTCCTGTACTCACGCTTGGTGCGCTTTTCCTCACCAAGACCGTTAAACAGGTCCGTGCGGTGGCAGCTTCCGGGGCTTCGCTCTTGCTCATTGCGGCTCTTTATCTCTGCTACGCATTTGTCGGTTCACCGATTCTTATATGTGGTTTGAGCCGCTGAACATTCACCTCGCTGTCGGTGTCGACGGCATCTCGGTGCTTATGATTCTTCTCTCGGCTATCATCGTCTTTACAGGTACTTTCGCTTCCTGGAAGATTGAACCGCTTACTAAAGAATACTTCCTCTGGTTTATACTCCTCTCGACGGGCGTATTCGGGTTCTTCATCTCGATTGACTTGTTCACGATGTTCATGTTCTACGAGGTGGCTCTTATCCCGATGTATCTGCTCATCGGCGTTTGGGGTAGCGGCAACAAGAACTACGCGGCTATGAAGCTTACGCTCATGCTTATGGGTGGTTCGGCTTTCTTGCTCATCAGCATCCTCGGCATCTACTATCATGCCGGCGAAACGATGAACATCGTCGAAATCGTTCAAGGTCCGGGCGTCGACGCTGCTTGGCAGAATGCCTTGTTCGTTTGCGCTTTCGTCGGTTTCGGCGTCCTCGGCGCTATGTTCCCGTTCCACACATGGTCGCCCGACGGTCACGCTTCAGCGCCTACCGCCGTGTCAATGCTCCACGCCGGCGTGCTCATGAAGCTCGGTGGTTACGGCTGCTTCCGTGTGGCTATCTACCTTATGCCGCAAGCTGCACTCCAACTCGGCTGGATTTTCATGATTCTTACCGGTATCAGCGTTGTCTACGGTGCTTTCGCTGCCTGCGTCAAAACCGACCTCAAATACATCAACGCTTACTCTTCGGTGAGCCACTGCGGTCTGGTGCTCTTCGCTATCTTGATGATGAACCAAACTGCAATGAGCGGTGCCGTTATGCAAATGCTCTCGCACGGCTTGATGACGGCGCTCTTCTTCGCCCTTATCGGTATGATTTACGGCCGTACGCACACTCGTGACGTCCGCGAAATGGGCGGCTTGATGCAAATCATGCCTTTCCTTTCGGTGGGTTACATCATTGCCGGTCTCGCTTCTCTCGGTTTGCCGGGTCTTAGCGGTTTCGTTGCCGAAATGACCATCTTCCTCGGCTCGTTCGAAACTTCCGACATCTACAACGCCGTGCTCGGCGACGGTAACCTCTTCCGCCACGCTTTCGCAATCGTTACTACCACTTCGATTGTTATCACCGCGGTCTACATCCTTCGCGTTGTCGGTAAGCTCCTGTTCGGCCCCGTTCAGAACGAGCACCATCGCTCGCTCGACGATGCTCATTGGTATGAGCGGTTCAGCACCGTTTCTTTGATGATTGCTATCGCTGTTATCGGCTGCTTCCCCGACCTCGCAAACGGTATCCTCCGCGACAGCTTCGGCCCTATTGTTGAACATATTCAAGCTTATTTGCACTAACAGTAACGAACTCTTAAATTGATTTGAAATTATGAACTATTCTGAATTTTTGGTAATGCACCAGGAAATAGGATTGCTAATCGTATTTCTCTTAGTTTTCCTGTTCGATACGTTCTTGCCCAAAGGCGCTCAAAACAAGTTGACGGTCTTTGCTACCGCTCTGTTTGGCGCTTTCACCATCGGCAGTTTCTTCCTGCCTATGCACGCCGGTCAAGAAGTGGCTTTCGGTGGCATGTTTGTCACCTCGTCGATTGTTATGTGCATTAAAAACATCCTTAATATAGGTCTTTTCCTCGTCCTGATTCAGTCAATCAAGTGGAACGACAGCGAGCATCAAGCCATTCGCCGCGGCGAATTCATCGAGCTTCTCATGCTCACGCTTTTCGGTATGTATCTGATGGTTTCAGCACGCCATTTCCTCGTGTTTATCATCGGTCTCGAAACTGCTTCGCTCCCATTGGCTGCCCTGGTCGCTTTCGAGAAAAACCGTTACGAGAGCCACGAAGCTGCCGTTAAATACCTCTTCACGGCTGTATTCTCGTCGGCAATCTATATGCTCGGTCTTTCGTTCGTCTACGGCGTCTGCGGTTCGCTTTACTTCAGCGACATCGCAACTCGCATCGTCGCTGCCGAAGGCTCCGCGCTTCTCTTCGTGGCTTTGGCTTTCGTCATCGCAGGTATCGGCTTCAAAATCTCTATGGTGCCGTTCCACCTCTGGACTGCCGACGTCTACGAAGGTGCCCCGACTTCCGTCACTTCCTATCTCTCGGTTGTGTCGAAAGGCGCCGCTACGTTCGCTGCTTTCATCATCCTCACTCAGGCTTTCGGCACTGTCTACAGCCAAGTTTGGGAATGGATGCTCTACGCGCTGATTATCCTCACGATTACCATCGGTAACCTCTTTGCAATTCGTCAAAACAACCTCAAGCGTTTCCTCGCTTTCTCGTCGATTTCACAAGCCGGCTACATTATGCTCGGCGTTGTGGCTAATGCCCCCGTTGGTGTGGCGGCTCTCTCTTACTACGTGCTCGTCTACATCTTCTCCAATCTCGCGGCTTTCGGCGTTATTCAAGCCGTAGAAAACGCTTCAGGCAAACTCCTTATCAGCGACTACAACGGTCTCTATAAGACTAATCCACGCCTGTCGTTTGCGATGATGCTTGCAATGTTCTCGCTCGGTGGTATTCCTCCCTTTGCAGGATTCTTCAGCAAGTTCTTCATCTTCTCGGCAGCACTCCAAGAGGGTAGTGTGGCAATGTATGTGCTTGTGCTAATCGCTCTTATCAACACTATCGTGTCGCTCTACTACTATCTGCTCGTCGTTAAGGCTATGTTTATCAACACCAACGACGCTCCGATTGCATCGTTCAAATCGCATTGGAGCGAACGTGCGGGCTTGCTCATCTGTGTTGCAGGCATTCTCGTTGCCGGTCTCATCAGCTCGGTCTACGTGTACCTCAACGCTGCTGCCGGCGCAAGCATGCTCTTCTAAACGAGTTTTGACCGATTTCGGTCACTACAATTTTGACCATTTACGGTTGGTTTAATTTAATATCTTTGGGTCGCGACGGCGAATTGTTTTCGCTGTCGCGACTTTTTTTGCACCTTTCTCTTCCGAGCGGTTTGCGGCGAAAAAAATTGACCCCGCCGTGGTGATTGGCGGGGTCGGTAGGTGGATTAGGTTTGGGTAACCTAAGAGTAAGAGTCGATGTCGTTCAAATAAACGCGCGACGGGCTTGTAGAGCCTGTTTTCGCGGCTTATTTCGTGTAGTCTGCCCAGTTGGTGTTGCTCATGTCACCGGAGCGGAGGAATTCGGTGTGGAAGCCGAATGCCGCGCTGAGCGTGTGAGGCGTGTGGCCGCCTGCCGACAGTTTCAAGTAGTCGCGGAGCAATTGCTTGTAGTCGGGATGTACGCAGTTTTCGATGATTTCGTGAGCGCGTTGAATCGGCGATTTGCCACGAAGGTCGGCAACGCCTTGGTCGGTGATGAGCACGCTTACGCTATGTTCGCTGTGGTCGAGGTGCGACACCATAGGCACGATGTTGCTGATTTTGCCGCCTTTGGTGATGCTCGGACAGCTGAAAATTGAGATATAAGCGTTGCGCGTAAAGTCGCCTGAGCCGCCGATACCGTTCATCATCTTGGTTCCGACAACGTGTGTCGAGTTGACGTTACCGAAGATGTCGGCTTCGAGGGCGGTGTTCATCGAAATGATACCCAGACGGCGGATAATGCCGGGGTTGTTCGATATTTCGCCCGGGCGGATTACTATCTTGTCTTTGAAGAAGTCTATATTGCCGAAGAAGCGGTCCATTGTTTGGTTGGAGAACGTCAGCGAGCAGGTCGAACCGAAGCGGCATTTGCCCATCTCCATAAGGTCGAGCACGGAGTCTTGAATCACTTCGGTATACATGTCGAATTGCGGCACTTCTTTACTGTCGCCAAGGCCGTGAAGCACGGCGTTTGCTATGTTGCCCACGCCCGATTGCAACGGAAGGAATTCCTTGGGGATCCGGCCTACGCGAAGCTCGTTGATGAGGAAGCTGCATACGTTTTCGCCGATTTTCATCGTCGTTTCGTCGATAGGAGAAAAGCCGTGGACTCCGTCGGAGGCGTTCGACTTAACGATGCCGACGATTTTTGCCGGGTCGACTTTCAGCACCGGCGAGCCGATGCGGTCCGACGGTTTGTATACGGGAATCTCCACGCGACGCGGTGGGTCGTTGGGAATATAGATGTCGTGCAGTCCGCGGATTGTTTGCGGGATGTGTTCGTTAAGCTCGATTACGATTTTGTCGGCGAGCAGAGCGAACGTAGGAGTGTTGCCGATGCCGGCACCGAGCACGATGTTGCCTTGGTCGTCAACGTCGCAAGCCTCGATGATGGCGAAGTCAATTTTGCCGTAGAATCCGTAACGAAGATTTTGTGACAACTGGGAGAGGTGAGCGTCGCAATAGTGGATGTTGTGACTGTTGATGCCGGCACGTGAGTCCTTTGTCGATTGATAGGGCGTGCGGAAGTTGATGGCATCGGCGCGTGCGAGCTCTCCGTCGACGAAGTCGTTGGTTGATGCGCCTGTAAAGACGTTGATTTTAAAGGGTCGACCTGCCTCGTGTTCTTTACGTGCACGAGCGGCGATTGCCGGCGCTACTACCTTTGGCGTGCCGGCGGCTGTAAAGCCGGAAAAACTTACGTTGTCGCCGTTTTTTACCAGTTCGGCGACTTGCTCCGGTGTAACAATAGGATATGACATATGTATTGTTTTTTTAGGTTCGGTATTTATATGTGCAAAAGTAGTGCAAGGCGAGCGAAATTGCAAGCGAAAACGAAGTTTTCAGATTGATTTCCGAGCCGCAGCCTACTTTGCGCGAAGCGAAAATAGTGCAAGGCGAGCGAAATTGCAAATTTTTTTAAAGGTAAGAGGTAAGGGGTAAAAGGTAAGAGATAAAATGATTTGAAAAATAGAAGATTGTAGGGGCGCGCCTTGGTGCGACCTACCAGGCGAGCGAAGCAAAAAGTAAGAACATGTCCCAAATGCAGTCAGACCGATTAGACCTTTATTTCAGGTCCAATCGGTCCGACCGACTATTTACTCTAACCTCTTACCTCTCCACTCTTATCTCATAATCTTTCTTGTTGCCGTGTTGCCGTCGATGTCGGTTGCGCGCACGATGTAGATACCGCGGTTGAGTGGCATCAAGCTAAGCGTGTTAGCCGATGTTTGTGCAACGAGTGCTCCCGACATGTTGTAGACGCTGATGCGTGCGGCTTGTGCGCCCGAGAGGCTCACTGTGCTGCCGTCGTAGCAGATTGTAAGCGGCGATGACGTGATTTGTCCCACTGCAGCGTCACCGGCTGTTACGAAGCATTTAGCGACCTTTGTGCCGAGGGTTGCCGTCAGGTCGGCTACGCCGTTGCCAACAGCCTTGATGGTTACTAATGCAGCCAAGCCCATCACTTCGACATTTTCAACCGTTATTACTTCTTCGTTGCTCGACGTAACAGTTACGCCCTCGAGGCTGCCATTGCTTGCGCAGAGGGTTATGGTGATTGTCTTGCCCGGGTCGATTGTTTCTTCCGTGTTGGCAAAGAAGATTTCCTTAGTGTCTGTCTCGAAGTAGAGCAACGGCATAGCTGCGTCGGTCCATGGCGCGGTGGCGTCGGTGCCGTAGACATAGCCGATTCCTTCGAAGAACGATTGGGTAAGCTCGTTAGCTTCTATCGAAGCTCCTTCGCGTGTTGTTGCGTCGGCCGACTCAATAGTTGCGCCGTTGACGATCATTCCTGCCAATGCATAGCAGTTTTCGATACCTTTTTCGCGTGCGGAGGGCGTGCCGAGTTCGTCGCCGGTAAAGCCGAGAATGCGGTGAACGGCGGCAACTTTGCCGGTTGTGTTGTTCGGGTCGTCGATGTTGATGTTCACGTTAGCCACGTTGCCGCTGAAGATTTTCGTCGTGCTACTGTATTCGGTAGCGACGTTGCCCACGATACCGCCCGTGCTGTAGCATGCTTGGTTGTAGTCTTCGTTTTCGGGCGCTGTAGCTGTGATTTCGCCTTCGGCATAGCAATTCTTTACGGCAATGCGGTTCGACGAACCGATGATGCCGCCGATAGAGTTTTCGGCAGTGAGTGCTACGTTTGCGTGGCAGTCTTTCACGGAGCCTTCCGAGCTGTAGCCGCTCGATTGTCCGAGGATACCGCCCAAATAGTAGCGTGCTGATGCGTTGATTGAGGCGAAGCAGCGTGCGATGTTGGAGGTGTTACCCATGTTGCCCACGATGCCGCCGACGGTCGACGATTCGGGGTTGTTCGACTCCATTCGCCAAACGCCGCAGTCGCTGACGTTGCTATAGAACGAAATGTTGCCGGCAATACCACCGATGGTGGTTGCGTACGTAGTGTTCCATACGAAGTAGGGGTCGAAAACGTAGATGTTCTGCAAGTCGGCTGCCGCTACGTTGCCTGCCACGGCGCCTGCTCCCGACGCTGCGTCGGTCGGCGCGATGCGCGGATTACGCATCACGAGGTTGCGAACGTATGCCTTGTCGGTCTCGTTTCTTCCCGACACGCTGCTGAACAGACCGCAGTAGTCTGCTGCGCCCGATGCATCCATGTTATAGAGCGTGTAGCCTCCGCCGTCGAAGCCGCCTTGGAGTTCAATAGGTGTCCAAGCGCCGCTTACGCCCATGTCGATGTCGTTCACCATGCGGTAGTGTGCCGTGGGTTCTGTGCCGATTTGTCGCAAGTCGCCGACGGTCGAAACAAGGTAGGGGTTGGCTTCTGTTCCTTCGCCACCGGCAAAGCGCGTGAACGGCAGGTTGTAGAAGTCGAGGCGGAAGTTGTCGTTAGAGGTGTTGCGATAGTACACAAAGAGCACGGGGCTGGTTGTGCCCAAGTCGATGAGCGTACCGCCGTAGTACGAGCCGATGACGTCGTCGCCCTTGAATTCGCAAATCGACGTGCCGTCTTCGTTGGCTATGGTGAGGATGTTGTCGATTACGTCGGAGTCGGTGCGTTTAACCTTCTTGATGAAGACATATTCGTGTTCGTCGTCGGTGTCGAAGATATACGGGTCGAGATATTCGGTCATAATTATCGGCGTAAAGAGTTCGCCGTTTTTGCCGATGTTGAAGCGCACGTAGTGGTCGAGCGTCAGGTCTTTATTAAACCAGCCGATTACGGAGATTACGTTGCCTTCGGCGTCGCTTTCGCCTTGTCCCATGCCGATTACGTATTTATACGAGTCGTCGGCGGGGTAGCGGTCGATGTTCGACGAAATCATTTTGCCGTCGAGCGTTGCGGTAATCACTTGCGCAAGTTTGCATGTGGGAACGTCTATCATTTCGAACACTTGTTCGCCACTGCTCAGCGTCTTGAGGAATGCGAATTGCTCGTCAAAGCCTTTAATCGAGCCGAGTTGCATCCAGTCGCCGACGTTGTCGGTGATGGTCTTGATTTTCTCGCCGGCTTGGTTGTAGACGTCAAATCGGTAGATGTATGAGTCGTTGCTCAGGTCATAGTCGTAGCCGGTCATGATGATGTTGAGGTTGTCGCTGCCGTCGAACATGCCGCGGCTAAGGTCGTAGTTGGAGAATATGCCGAAGCCGTACATCGTCGGCATAAAGCCTTCGTTGACGATGGGCACGCGCACTTGTGTTACGCGCTCGTACGATTGGTTGTAGACCTCTGTGACGAAGTAGTTGTCTTCGGTGTAGGTCATCGTGCCTTGTTGCGGGTCGTAGCTTTCAACGAACGGCTTTTCGTAGTGCGAGAACACGTAGTGGAATTGGCCGTTGAGATACTGCATGTGGAAAATCTTTCCGTCGCTATATTGTACGTTGTCGTTGGGACACGAGAAGGTGTGCTCGGCAACGATAGGTTCTGTCGTTCCGTCGCTGTAGGTCGATTTGCGGTAGACGGTGATTTCCGACATCGCTTCTGTTACGCCGTTAACAGTGCGCTTGACTGTGGTTCCGATGGCGAGTCGCTCTTTGCGGTCCCAGTCGTTTGTGCCTGTGCTCAGCAGCGTTGCGCTGTCGACGTTCGTGAAGCGCGTCACTTCTTCGCCTTTGCTGTTGTACACAATGATGTCCGACGATGCTACGCCGGGTTGTAGGATTTTGTGGGTGAGCACCATAAACTCCGACGTCGAGGTCGTTTTGTCGAAAAACGACTTCGTTATCTTGCCGAACGGCTGAATTTGGTTCACTTTATCGGTGTCGGGGATGGACACGGTGACGTCGCACACTTTTTGGTTGTTGTTGTCGTAGAGTGTGATGACCGAACTGCCGTAGTAGTAGGGGTTGGCGGTGCTCATCGTGAACGACTGTGTGTAGTGCCAGGTCGTGCCGTCGGGCGATTCGAGAAGTCCCCAACCGCTTACGTCGCTTAGCGAACTTGCCGGCTCGGCGCTGACAGGGTCTGCTGTTGCCGATACGCCGACTTTGAGAGCAGCACGCTCGGAAAAGGCATTGCCTCGGCAAACTGCCGAGAACGGATGCACGCCGCCGCGAAGTTGCTCTACGCGTTGCGCTGTTAATGCTTGCACGCTCATTGTTGTGGCAATGAGGGCAATCAATAGAAGGTAAATTTTTTTCATCATTGTTTTTTATGTGTTAGAAAATTTCAATTCCTTAAATTATTCTGCAAAGTTACTAATTATTAGGCTACTTAGCCTCTTTTAATCCTTAATAAAAGAAAAAATCGGTATTTTTTGATTCTTTTGATTAATGCTTTTAATCAGGCGCCGTTGCAAACGCTCCGAAAATGCTATGATACGTTAAAATCTAATTGTTAAATCTGCTCGGTTTTTAACAATTTGCAAAATTGCACAATTCCCATAAAAACGACTATGTTTTTTAAGTGTGTTAAATAGCATATAATACTTGTAATATGCTGAAAAATAATATTTTATTCTTCTATGTCGGATTTTAACACACTTTTACGAAACCTAAACAATCCTTACACAAAACGGTGTATTTAACATTTGTATGAAATGCTCTGAAAAACGCAACTAAGTTAAACTTTGGTTTTTATTAAGCGTAAAACACTTACAATTTGTAAATTTGCACTCGGGTTTTATGATAAAACCGAAAGATTTAATAGTAGTTTTGGATACGAATTTGATACGAAAAAGAGACTTAAGAGAATAAACAAACATATTTTTGGTTTAATTAAATTAGTTATGAAGAAGCTGTTATTTTTACTGATTTCAGTTTGTTCTTTGTCACTAAGTTTCACCGCAGAGGCGAAAGTAGTGCGAGGACAAGTTGTTGATGCAAGCAATGGCGAGCCTCTAATCGGAGCGACTATCACTCCTAAAGGCGGAGGTCACGCAACTGCCACTGACTTGGACGGACGTTTCTCGATTGACGTCCCGAACAATGTAAAAGACATTACTGTTACCTATATCGGTATGGTTACCCGCGTCGTTGAAGCTGCGGATAACTTGCTTATTACAATGGAAACAGCAGAGAACACACTCGATGATGTCGTTGTTACAGCCTATGGTACTTCTACCAAAGGTGCATTTACCGGTTCTGCCGGCGTTGTCGATGCAGCAACTATCGAAAAGCGCCAGGTGTCGAACCTCACCCAAGCTCTCTCCGGTACTGTTGCCGGTGTGCAAATCCAAAGCTATAACGGCCAGCCGGGTACCAGCGCTTCCGTTAAGGTGCGTGGTATCGGTTCGCTCAACGCAGGTACCGCTCCTCTTTACATCGTTGACGGTATTCCTTACGACGGCGATATGTCGGCTATCAACACTGCCGATATCGAATCGATGACCGTCCTCAAAGACGCCGCTTCTACTGCTCTCTATGGTGCTCGCGGTGCTAACGGTATCATCATGATTACTACCAAGAAAGGTCGCTCGGCAAGCAACGGTAAGGCTGTCGTGACTTTCGACGCTCGTTGGGGTGCTAACTCGCGCCAAATCAAGAACTACGACGTGCTCACAAGCCCGAAGAACTACACCGAGCTCGAATATGCTGCTATCCGCAACGCCGGTCTGTATTCTCTCGGCTACGACGCTGCGACCGCTCACGCTTATGCTAACGCTAACCTCGGCAACAACACTGCCGGTGGTAGCGGTTACCAAATCTACACCGTACCTGCAGGCGAAAGCATCATCGGTATGAACGGTAAGCTCAACCCCAACGCTGCTCTCGGCTACTGGGATGGCAAAAACTACTACACTCCCGACAACTGGTCGGACATCATGTTCCAATCGCAACTCCGTCAAGAGTACAACCTCTCTATCAGCGGTAACTCTTCGCGTAACAACTTCTACTTGTCGCTCGGTTACCTCGACGATGGCGGTATCGTTAGCGGTTCAGGCTTCGAACGCATCACTACTCGTTTGCGCGACGAATACATCGTTAACAACTGGTTGAAAGTGGGTGCTAACGTAGCTTACACTTACTACAAGAGCCAATACCCCGGCGACCAAACTCGTGAAGACGGCTCTTCAAGCGGTAACGCATTCTACATCGCAAACTTCATCGCGCCTATCTACCCGATGTATGTTCGCGACAGCCAATGCAACATTATGGAAAACGGCGGTCGTCCCGTTTACGACTACGGTGACCAATCTTACACCGCTCGCAAGCGTTCGTTCATGTCGCAATCCAACCCCGCAGGTGCCCTTATCTACGACAAGACCGAATATCTTTCGGACATCCTCAACTCAAACTGGTTCATCGAACTCAACCCCGTTCAAGGTCTTACTTTGAAGGCATCTTACGGTTTGAGCGTCGACAACACTCGCTACAACAAGCTCTATAACGCCTACATGGGTCAGTTCGCTGATATGCAAGGTAACGCCGACCAACAACACGGTCGCGAAACTTCGCTCACTCAACAATATACCGTTAACTACAATAACCGTTTCGCCGACGTTCACTCTATCGACGTTACTGCAGGTTATGAAGGTTTCCAATGGCGTTATAACACTCTTTACGCTACCGCTTCTTGCCTCTACGACCCCGAAAGCTTCTACGTAAGCAACGGTATCAACAACAAGAACAATGGTTCTTCGCTCGACCGCTACGCTACTCGCGGTTACTTCGCGCGCGTTAACTACTCTTACGACGACCGTTACATCGGTAACATCGGTTATCGTCGCGACGCTTCTTCGCGCTTCTCGCCCGACAATCGCTGGGGTAACTTCTTGAGCGGTTCGGTTGCTTGGGTTATCAGCAACGAAAAATTCCTTGAAGGCGTCGACAATATCGACCTCCTCAAACTTAAAGCTTCTGTTGGTCAACAAGGTAACGATGCTGTCGGTAACTACTACGCTTGGCTCGACCAATACCAAGTGCAAGGTGCTAACGGCGTGTTCTCCGACGGTACGCTCGACTACAAAGGTAACCCCGATTTGACTTGGGAAACTTCTACTTCTTACAACGTAGGTGTCGACTTCGGTTTCTTCGGCAACAAGCTCAACGGTAGCATCGAGTACTTCGCTCGCAAATCGAAAGATATGCTCTACTACAAGCCCGTTGCAGGTTCGAACGGTTACTCGCAAATCCCGATGAACGTCGGTTCTATCACTAACTCGGGTCTCGAAATCGACTTGAACTACAACATCTTCAACACCAAGAACTTCACTTGGGACATTAATGCTAACGCTACTATCCAAAAGAGCAAAATCAACGAACTCCACCCCGACCTCGAAGGTCAACTCGTCGACGGTAGCTACATCTACACCGAAGGCGAAGAAATGTATCAAATGTACCTCGTTAAGTGGGCAGGTGTTAACCCCGAAAACGGTGTCGCTCAATACTGGGCTTTGGACAAAGACGGCAACGAATACAAGACCGAAAACTACACCCTCGCTCAAGAAAACCGCAAAGCCGTTAACATGCTTCCCCGCGTTTACGGTGGTTTCGGCACAAACTTGACATTCTTCGGCTTTGACGCTTCTTGCCAACTCGCTTACCAAATCGGCGGTCACATCTTCGACTCGGGTTACCAACGCTTGATGCACTGCGGTTACACCTCTTATGCAGGTAACAACTGGCACAAAGACATCTACAACGCTTGGACTCCCGAAAACACCAACACCGATGTTCCCCGTCTCTGCGCTACCGACAAATATGCCAACTCAACTTCGACTCGCTTCCTCGAAAAAGCAAGCTACCTCGCGTTGAACAACATCACCGTCGGCTACACCGTGCCTGAAAAGGCTGTTCGCAAACTCGGCTTGTCGAGCCTCCGCGTTTACTTCGCTGCCGACAACCTTGGTCTCATTTCCGCTCGTAAAGGCCTTGACCCGCGTCAAAGCTACTACAGTTCTTCGACCAACACCTATTCTGCTATGCGCACAATTTCCGGTGGTTTGAATCTTAGTTTCTAATTTCAAAGAACTTACTTAAAATGAAAAAGAATTTATTATATATAGCATTGGCATCGTTGGCATTCACTGCCTGCGAAGACCTCGACTTGCGCCCGGAAGGCGACACTACCACTCCGGACCAAAAAGAAGAGACGCTGAATAACAATCCGGACCGTGCTGAAGCCGGCGTCAATGCCGTCTTCTCCGGCTTGTCGCAATATGCCCCCAACTCCGATGTGCTCGGCTCTGTGCGTCACAACGACTTCGGTTATCCCGCAATTATGATGGCTCTCGACGCTTGTAGCGAAGATGTCATTACCAGCGACAACGGTTACAACTGGGCAGGTAACTCGCTCGACTTCACCGACCGCGTCTACACCTCTAACGAGAGCAAAATAATCTGGAACACCCTCTACAGCTCTATCCTTTCGGCTAACACCGTGCTTTCTTCTATCGACGAAAACACTGAAGACCCGCAACTTCAATACTACATGGCTCAAGCCAAAACTACTCGTGCTTTCATGTACCTCAACCTCGTTCAACTCTATCAGTTCAACTACGAAGGTCATGAAAACTCGCCGGCTGTGCCTCTTATCACCGATAAGAACAAAGACGAAGCTGCTACTAACGGCTGTCCCCGTGCTACCGTTCAAGAAGTCTACGACCAAATCAACGACGACCTTACAAAATCTATCGCTTTGCTCGAAAACTGCGGCATCAGCCGTCCCGACAAGCGTTACGTCAGCGCTGCCGTTGCTTACGGTCTCCGCGCTCGTATGAACCTCGCTATGCACAAATATGCTGAGGCTGCTAACGACGCCGACAAAGCTATCGCTGCAGCTACCGACTGTGCGCCCGCTACGTTCAACGAAATCAACCACCCGACTTTCTGGGACTTCTCTGAGAAAAACTGGATGTGGGGTATCCGCGTTGAAGAAACCGACGACGTCGTTAGCTCTGGTCTGATCAACTGGATTTCGCACTGCGGTACGTTCAACTACGGCTACTGCACCGTAAGCGGCAGTCGCCAAATCAGCAAAAAGCTCTACAACCAAATCTCCGAAACCGACGCGCGTAAGGCTTGGTTCAGCGACGGTCAAGGCGTTAACCCGTTCCTTTCGGACGCTTACAACGCTTACCTCGTTGAAAACGAATTCTATCCTTACACAAGCTGTAAGTTCGCTCCCTACGGAGGTTATGCCGACGGCAATATCGGTGCCGACACCAACGCTAACGACGTTGCCCTCATGCGTATCGAAGAAATGTACCTCATCAAGGCTGAAGGTCTTGCTCGCACAGGCGGCGACGGTTATGCAGTGCTTAGCGCATTTATGACTAACTTCCGCGACCCGCAATACTCATTCCCCGGCACAAGCGGCGACCGTCTTATCAACGAAATCCTCAAACAACGTCGTATCGAGCTCTGGGGTGAAGGTCTTATCTGGTTCGACATCATGCGTCTCAACCAAGGCGTTGACCGTCGCGGTTGCGGCTTCCACGAACCGACTGTTATCTTCAACATCGAGCCCAATTCGCCGATCCTTCTCTACCGTCTCCCGCAGACCGAGATTCAAGCTAACTCCGCTATCAGCGAAGGCGACAACAACCCCGTTGCTTCTGCTCCCGACCCTGTTAAAGACGTGGAATAATTTAATAACTTTTTAATTTTCAAGAATTATGAAATTTAATAAAATATTTTTCGGAATCTTGGCAGTTTCGGCGTTGACGTTTACCGCTTGCTCCGACTACGAAGATACTGACGTTAGAAGCCCGCGTGCTAACGACGACAACGTGCGCATCCTCGCTTCAAACCCCGCTTCGCTCGAACTCGACCCCGCCGACGCGCAATTCGACCTCGCTGTCGCTCGCACATCTACTAACGCTGCCGAGTATAAAATCACCGTTACTCAAAACGACGATAACGCTTTCGTTTTCCCCGAAACTGTTGCTTTTGCAGAGGGCGAAACTGATGCTGTTATCACTGTGAAAATGGCTGACAATGCTCCTGTCGGTAAGGCTCTTAGCTATGCTATCGCGCTCGACGACGAAGTAGCTGCTCTTTACAAAGCAGATGGCGTCGGCTCTTTCGCAGGTACAGCTACTATCGTTAAGTTCAACCACCTCGGTGTTGGTCAAGTTGCCGACGTATTTATGTATAGCGGTGACCAAGGTCTTTTAATTACCGTTGCTGTTAACATGTATCAACGCGATGACAAACCGAATGTTTACCGTATCGAAACCCCCTATACTATCCCTGTAAACCTCTTGACAGGTTATGAAGGCATGGAATTTGATTACGGTCAAAAGACTATCGAATTTGTTGTCGGTAAGGACAATTTGGTTACCTACGACGATATCTACCTCAACGTGGGTTACCAAGGTGCAGAAGAGGACCCGATTATCGCATGTTTGAAGGACGGTACGCAAAATGACCAAGTTCTTGTTCGCGACGACGATGGCAATCCATTGTTCTTCAAACTCTCGCCTTATTACGCTGTTCCCAGTCTAAAAGGCGGTTTCGGTCAATCTCCTTTGTTCGTTTCGTTCCCGGGATTCGACCTCGCAGGTGCTACAGAAGCTATCTACGGCGTCTATGGAACGGACGGCGAACCCTATCAACCCGCTGCTCTCTAAATATTTGGACAATCTTAAGTCTATAAATATTTAATCGAGAAGGGCTGCTCGCAGTGATGTCGGGCAGCCCTTATTCGTTGTGTGTAGACGTCAGCGCTAATGCGCGGTTATTTGGCATCTGACGATGCGGTTATTTGGTGCTAATGCGCGGTTGTCGTGTTGATTGTGAGATGATTGTAGGGTCGCGCCTTGGTGCGACCGGGTAGGCGTGTGGATGTAAAGCAGGTTATCGTCAAGATGCAAGCTTGGAGAGCTTGCGGTACTCGGTTATCCCCACCTTGCCGCTCGCGGCTAGGTGGGGTTAGACGCACCCCAAAGACTACAATGAGCTAAATTGCATAGATTTTGCTCATTGTCCGCGCTAAGTCGGAGACTTTGCAAAACGAAAAACTAACGCCTGGTAGGCCGCAGCAAGCCGCGACCCTACATCCACCTCACCTTCAGCATATTAGCCACGCAGAAAACACCATTCGGTCGTAGGGTCGCGCCTTGGTGCGACCGTGTATGGGTGCTCGTTCGCACCTATTTGTTTGCGCGTATGCTTGAATATCAATACGGTAGGGTCGCACCTTGGTGCGACCCTACAATCATTTCACAATCAGCCTGATAACCGCTGCTATGTAGCCTCTTAAAACTCTATATCTCCGTTGACTACCTCGTGCCAGGGTAGGCCTTGGCGCGCAACCTCAGCGAGGAACGGATCCGGGTCGAATTCTTCGACGTTCCATACACCCGGACGCTTCCACAAGCCCTTTAAGAACATCATGGCACCCGTCATCGCAGGTACGCCCGTCGTGTAGCTTACTGCTTGCATGCCCGTTTCGAGGTATGCTTCGTGGTGCGAGCAGTTGTTATAGATGTAGTAAGTCATAGGCTTGCCGTCTTTGCCTTTTCCGCTGATACGACAGCCTATCGACGTCTCGCCGGTGTAGTTCTCGCCCAGCTCCTTCGGGTTCGGCAGAACGGCTTTAAGGAACTGTATCGGCACGATTTCTACGCCGTTATAATTGATAGGCACGATACTTGCCATGCCGATGTTTTGGATAACGCGCAAGTGCGTCAAATATTCTTGACCGAAAGTCATCCAGAAGCGCGCGCGAGTTATCGTCGGATAGTTCTTCACGAGGCTCTCAAGTTCTTCGTGGTACATCAAGTACGACTCGCGCGGACCGATATTAGGATACGTCAGCGCACGGTGTACCGACAGCGGGTCGGTTTCTATCCATTCTCCGTCTTGGTAATATTTGCCGCGTTGTGTGATTTCGCGTATGTTGATTTCCGGGTTAAAGTTAGTGGCAAACGCCTTACCGTGGTTACCTGCGTTGCAGTCCACGATGTCGAGATGCTCCATTGCCGAGAAGTGATGCTTTGCAGCGTAGGCGGTAAACACGCCCGACACGCCCGGGTCGAAGCCGCAGCCCAGAATAGCCGTCAGTCCGGCTTGCTCGAAGCGTTCTTTGTAAGCCCACTGCCAGCTGTATTGATACTTCGCCTCGTCGAGCGGCTCATAGTTCGCCGTGTCGAGGTAGTTGACGCCACATTCCAGGCACGCGTCCATAATAGTAAGGTCTTGGTAGGGCAGAGCCACGTTGATAACAATGTCTGGGTTGTGACGGCGGAACAGCGCAACCAGTTCAGGCACGCTGTCGGCGTCGACCGAGTCGGTGGTAACGTTCGCCTTGCCGATAGCCGCAGCCACTGCGTCGCATTTACTCTTTGTGCGCGATGCGATAACAATCTCGTTGAATACGTCGGGATTTTGGGCACATTTATGGGCTACAACCGTGCCGACTCCTCCCGCTCCGATGATTAAAACTTTTGCCATTTATCGATTTATTTGTTGTTTTTTTCCTTTAGAAATGATAATTTCCACAAAAATACGAAAAGTTTTCCGAAAAGTATGTCGAAGACGACAAAAATAGTGCAGAGCGGAGAGGTAAGAGGTGAGAGGTAAGAGGTGAGAGGTAAGGGATGGGTGGACATCATCATCGTGTCGAAGATACGATGATGATGCAAAGCGTCGGAGACTCGTCGGTCATGGGTATTCGGCATCTGACGATGCAGTTATTTGTCGCCAATGCGCGGTTATTGTGTTGATTGTAAGATGGTTGTAGGGTCGCGGCTTGCTGCGACCTGGTATGGGTGTTCGTTCGCACCGATTTATTTGCGTATATGCTCGAATCAATACGGTAGGGTCGCGCCTTGGTGCGACCTGCCATGGGTGCGGAGCGAACGAGAATCCACAGCGTGTCGAAGATACGCTGTGGATAGTGTGCGTCGGAGACGCGCCGTTTATTGTAAGCCCTGCGCTCAGCATCGGAGATGCTTAGCGTAGGGAACGGAGTCCACCCACAGAACACGAGCCTCGGAGAGGGTCGGTCGTGGTAGATGACAGGCGCACGAGCCGCTCTGCACATTCACTATCACCACCGAGCATCTCCGAAGCTCGTGCCATAACTAGTTTATATTCCTCACGTTAAGCCTCTCGTACCTTTGCAAAAGTAAATTTAAATATATAAATTTGTTAAATTATTAAGAGCGTCGCATCCTACTGTGAAACAGTGAGCCTCTTGAAAAAAGAT
>SFJG01000038.1 GCA_004555955.1 Bacteroidales bacterium
AACTTCAAAGCCGTGCGCAAAGATACAAAAATAATTTCAGATCTGCGAAGCTTTTTCGCAAAAAATGACGATAATCGTGCAATTAAGTGCATTATGGGTGTGATGGAACATATAAATATACGCTCCAGCCAGATTGGAGTAGAGAAGAAAGAGAACTGCAAGTTCACCACTTTGCAGGTACTCAACCTCCTCATGCTCTTCCCGTTCTTCGTAGTCAAGAATGCGAGTCGATACTCCAACTCGTCCTTGAGTAAATTGTTCAATTGTGATAAAGACATGTTCTATCGTTTTATGAATGATGGCAACGTCAAGTGGCGCAAGTTACTATATGCAATGAATCTTCAGCTGATAAAGAAGATATCAAGCAGCACAACTGTTCATCATGACAAGCCAGTTTGTTTGATTATTGATGATACTGATGCACCTAAGACTGGTATGACGACCGAACTCATAGGAAGAATCTGGTCTCATGTTCATCAAAAGAGCATCCTTGGTTATAAGTGTCTGACCATGATGTTGTCCGATGGCGTTAGCCAGCTCTTTCTCGATTTCTCTCTTCATGGTGAGGAGGGAAAGGACAAGCAAAAGGTTCAGGGACTTACTGCTAAGCAACGCAAAGCTCGCTATACCGAGGACCACGAAGGGCAAGCGGTAAAAGAGCGTGTGGATGAATATCTGATGAAGAAGACTGACAAGGCCATAGATATGGTCAAGTATGCCATCAAGCGAGGTGTTCGCTTTGATTACTTGCTCGTAGATAGCTGGTTTACAAACACTAAGCTTGTGCGTTTCATTTCCAGCAGACATATCAAGTGTCACCTGTTGGGCATGATTAAACTGGGCAAAACCAACTATGCAACGAAGCATGGTAAGATGAATGCCAAGCAAATCATCAAGCACCTGCAAAAGGAAAAGGCATGCAAACACAACAAAATACTTCGCTGTACCTATTGTACAATGGACGTTAAGTTGGATGGTGTGCCAGTCCGTTTGTTCTTTTGCAAACGAGGACGCAAGGGAAACTGGAATGGGTTGTTGACCACAGACCTTTCTCTTAGCTTCCTTGAAGCGTATCGTATTTATGCCAGACGATGGGCTACCGAAGTTGCATACAAGGATTGCAAGACCTTGCTGAACTTTGGTAAATGCCAGTCTGTACATTTTGCCGCTCAAATTGCTAGCTTCACTTTGACAATGATGCAGTATAACATCTTGTGTACAGTGAAGAGATTTGAAGCGTATGAAACCATCGGTGGTCTCTTTACAGAGGTTACCAATGACACTCTCGAGTTGTCCGTAACGGACAAGATATGGGCTATTATTTTGGACTTCGTTCTGGAAGCTGCAGAGCGTTACTCTATAGATGCCACAGAGTTACTGGCAGATTTCATCGAAAGTAATCCTGTTGCCCATACGCTACGTAATATTTATAAACAAGCAAGTTGATATTTATTCACTTGCGAAACTTTAGTATTTACTAATATTCATTTGGTTTTGTTTTAAATTGTTTATACATTTGCAAGTTATGATAATCGTCTAACTTTAATTACTTATGCGAAGAAACCTAATTACCTTAATTTTCTGTACCGTTTCGTTGTTGGCTTTTGCCAATACGGGCTTGTCGTTCAACACAAGCACTAAGAACGATTTGAACGTCAGTTATGCTGATGGCATTTATACTATAACCACCACCGGAACGGACCCGCACATTGCTACCAACACTTTGTCGGCAACTCTTGGCATCGCCGAAGCAAAACTTGCTTTCCAATATCAATGCAGCGAAGATGTCAGCGACGTGCAGTTGTTTTTCGGCTCGCCGGAAACGGAAGCGCGCTCAGTGCACGTCAGCAATCTGCTTAAGAAGACTTCGTCGTGGACAACGGCAACAGTCAACATTGCCGCACAGAAGAAGTCGTTCGGCTGGGGTAATTCCGGCAACTATCTGCGTATGGATTTCGGCAACAAAAGCGGTGTAACTATCAAGATACGCTATCTCGGCATCAACGGTCAAAATACAGTGAGCACTACCCAACGCAATGCCGAAGCAAACTCTGTTGCACGCTATCTGAGCACTCAATATCCTTCGGCGGTGACTAACGTTGAGGTTACAGCCGACAAAATCATCATCCAAGGCAAGACGGCATCGGCGGGCTGCAAGTTGATTGACGTTCGCGTCAACGGCTCGGCATCGCGGCTTACAAACTATGCCGACGTGTGCGCGCTTCCGCAAGGCGAATTCTCGGTAGAGACGGCTCGATATGCTGTCTACGACGGCGTTAAGTACGACCGTTTGCTGTCGAAATGGGCTATCATCGACGCTTCGCGCAACCTCAATTCGCATGCGCATTATGCCGACTACGTAGCGCCGATTCGTCAGGCTGAGCCGGGCGTGCTGAAGAGCAAAAAAGGCTTGGGCGGCATCTTCAACGTCAACCTTGGCGACATCCAACAGCTGGGACTCCATAGCGTGACTCTCAACATATTTTTCAGCGAGTTTATGCGCATGAACCGCGGAAAAGCTGACGACGTAGAGTATGTCTACAACGGACGAACTTACTACATCAATAAGGAGCGTCAACAGTATTATGACAACGTGATAAAAACGTGTGAAGACAACGGTGTGATAATTGCGGCAATCTTGCTCGCCAATCCTAACGAAGGCGAACCCGAATATGCCACAACGATGTGTCACCCCGAGTATGGCGGCACGTCACCCTACACAATGCCTAACATAACCGATATGAATGGCATCAATGCCTATGCGGCAACCATCGACTACCTGGCAAATCGCTACTCGGTGAAGGGACAAGGTCGCATCCATCATTGGATTATGCATAACGAAGTGGACCAAAATAAATATTGGACAGACATGGGCGAGGGACAGCCACTACTTCGCTTTATGGAGCACTACGAGCGGTCGATGCGCCTCGTGACGAACATCGTCCGCCAATACGACCCGAATGCCTACGTTTTAGGTTCATACACTTCGGCATGGACATCGACAAACGGCAACGGTGGCTTCGCACCCAAACAGATGATGGACTTAATGGTTTCGTTCAGCAACATCGAAGGCGACTTCCGTTGGGGTATCGCCTACCACCCATACCCACAAAACTTCTACAAACCGGCGTTTTGGAGCGCCGACACCGGAGCAACTTATGCGGAGAACTCATCATTCTGCACGTTTAAAAACATGGAAGTAATTTCCGACTGGATGTTGCGTCCGGAGCATTATTATAAAGGTAAAGAAAAGCGTATCCTCTTCTTCTCCGAAAACGGTGTCAACTCGCTGCAAGACACTCAGTCGCAACTTGCCGTGCAAGCCGCCGGAGCTGCTTGGGCGTGGAAGAAAGTTGTACACAACCCGGGCATCGATGCCGTTATGTGGCATAACTGGTTCGACAACCCATCAGAAGACGGTCTGCACCTCGGTCTACGCGACAAAGACCTTAACCCCAAGCCGGTATGGTACGTTTGGCAAGCAGCAGGAACCGACAAAGAGTCGAGCGTGCTCGACCAATATCTGTCGACCATCGGCATCAGCAGTTGGAACCAAATCTACAACGCCGTAGCGGTTGTCGGCAACGAATCGCAACGCTTCAACCCCGTGCTGTCGACTTGCACCGATGCGACAGGCTCTTACGACAGCAACTACCAGTCGTATAAATTCGTGACAACCGGCGGCGACCCGCAATTCCAAACCGAGGCTTGCACGACGGCTTTATCGACCAATTCGAACGTGTTGTCGTTTGAATATAAGTTAGACAAGGCTGTCAGCGACTTCCAGGTATTCTTCTCGCCGATGGCAGAAGAGGTGCGCTCATTGGTAGTGTCGCTGCCGGCAACGTCGGAATGGCGTCGAGTATACATCGACATCACCAACTTCCGCTCGGTATACGGATGGGGAGGCAGCGGCAGTTTCTTGCGCTTCGACCCATGCCGCGCTTCAGGCTACACAATGCAGATACGACACATCTGCGTCAACAGCGGAGAGATAGAAGACGCAGCATTGCTCGGCATTTCATCGACAGAGAAGGCTAATTGCAATCTTACCATCGACGGTCAGAGCGGCGTGGCTACGGCTACGTCCACGGCTTCCGACCCCAATATCTACACCACAAAACTATCTACCAACCTTTCCGAAAAGGCCACGAAACTGATGTTCGACTACCAACTGTCGACGGCTTCGACGATGCAAATATTCTTCCTCGACTACGCCGGCGAAGCTCGTTCGTTGCGCTTTGCACTTCCTGCCGCAACGACCTGGACTCGCAAAACCGTCGACATATCATCGATACTCAAAAACCACGGCTGGGGTTTCGAAGGCGACTACTTGCGAATCGACCCGGCAGAAGCTTCGGGCGTAACGTTCAAGATTCGCAACGTGTCGGTCAACAGCGGCGAATACACCTCCGACCACAACATTTTGCTCGATAATGCCAACACCAACCAGCTGTCGCTTTCGCGTAGCGCCAATCCGACGCCCTGGGATGTCGACATAAATTACGGCTCCGTTCCGTCATACTACTATTGGACACTTTGCACCACCGGTACCGACCCGTATCTCAACACGACACGTATCGACAAGAACCTCAACGACGATGCAACAAAACTCTACTTCGAGTATAAGGCAACCGCCGACGTATCGCCGTTCGAAGTATACCTGCTCGACCCGGAAACGGCACAACGTACGCAGCGCTTCGATGGCATCATGCCCGCAACAAACGAATGGACTCCCGTAACCATCGACTTGACCAACCTGCGCAACACTTACGGCTGGGGGTTGGCAGGCAACCGCCTGCGCCTCGACTTCGGCTCGGCGAAGGGCAACACCATCAACGTGCGCTATCTGACAATCTACAATGGTGATAAACCGGTCAGCAGCGTCGACGCATTGCCACGTGGCGGATTGAGCATTGTGGGCACTGTCGGTGGCGCGTGGATTCGCACAGACAGTCGTTGCAGCGTGACGTTCTTCAACGTCACCGGCTCGGCAGTTCGCACGGTTGAGGCTGACGGCAACACGTTCGTGTCGCTCGCTCGCGGCATCTACATCGTCGACGGCAAAAAGGTGATTGTGCGCTAACGTTAAACACTGAACATTTCTCGGGAGGACACGCCTTAGACGCGCGTCCTCCCGTTTTTTATCTTTTCCCGAGGAAAGCCCAAAAATTCACTATTTTTATCACTAATTGTGTGCGAAAATTGCGATTTATGTTTATATTTGCGGACAGTCTTATTGCTTACGCACCGCGCACCGGACTTCGTCCGACGTTCGCTATAAGCTGACTCGCGAATATTCATTTTTCGTATTTGCGGACAGTCTTATTGCTTACGCACCGCGCACCGGACTTCGTCCGACGTTCGCTATAAGCTGACTCGCGAATATTCAAATTTTCGTCATATTTGCATATAGTAAAACGGATTCTCTTATGAGTGAGATTGAGGATAAATACATTAGCTTGCTGACCGATTTCGGGTTTAAGCGGATTTTCGGGACCGATTTGAACAAGGATTTGTTAATCGGTTTCCTGAACGCATTGTTTGAAGGTTCGCACGTGATAACCGATGTTAAGTATCTCAACACCGAGCATTTGGGTGACATTCACTCGGAGCGCAAGGCGATTTTCGACGTCTATTGCGAGACCGAAAATGGCGAGAAGTTTATAGTTGAGATGCAGAATGCGTTTCAAGAGTTCTTCAAAGACCGTTCGCTGTTCTATTCCACATTCCCGATTCGCGAACAGGGAGCGAAGGGGTCAGACTGGGATTTCCACCTCAATCACGTCTATACGATAGCGTTGCTCAATTTCGATATGCGCGAACCGGCATTCGACAGCGACCAACTAAGCCACACCGTAAAGCTCTGCGACACCTGTACTCACAAAGTTTTCTACGACAAACTTGATTTTATTTATGTTGAGATAGTCAAGTTTAATAAATCGGTAGACGAACTCGACACGACGCTTGATAAGTGGCTATATGTGTTGAAAAACCTGTCGCGACTCGACCGTCAGCCGCAGTCGCTTCGCGACAAAGTGTTCGACCGATTGTTCACACAGGCGGAAATTGCCACGTTCAATCCGCAAGAACTTCGTGAATATGAAGACAGCCGCAAGGCGTATCGCGACCTTAAGAACAGCCTCGACACCGCCATGCGCGAAGGCATCGAAAAAGGTCGCGCGGAAGGTCGTGCCGAGGGCCGAGCAGAAGGTCGTGCCGAGGGCGAAAAAGCGAAATCAATAGCGATAGCCAAGAAAATGAAGGCAATGGGACTTGATGACGATACAATTATGCAAGCCACCGGTCTCACAGACTCCGACATGTCTGCGGTTTGCAATGAGTAGCGCGTCATTGCGTCGATGATTTTGTTTTTTAGAGGAAAATTTTTCATTTTCTGTTTAAAAAAAATTATTTTTTTTGGCGAAAGATTTGGTCAGTTTCAAAATTCGCCTTACCTTTGCAACCGAATTCGACGAAGAATTGACTCCGTAGCTCAGTTGGTAGAGCAAATGACTCTTAATCATTGGGTCGAGAGTTCGAGCCTCTCCGGGGTCACAAAACGACTGCAACACAGCAGTCGTTTTTTTGTTTATAAGGTACGAGGAACGGCTTCGCCGTGGTTAGAGGTTAGCGGTTAAAGAATCTTGTCTATAACCAATAACCACCGCCTATGGCGGTTTTAGTCGGTTTCGCTTTGATTTTCGCCCTATTTGCATTACTTTTGCTATCTCAATCCACAACAATTATGACAAAAGTATTAGAAGACCTCTATCAACAATACACGGGACAGCACCCGACAGACGTTGTCGAACTCCCTTCGTCAGGCTCTAACCGCCGCTATTTCCGCCTCAGCGGCCCGCTCTCAATCATCGGTGTGATAGGCACTTGCCGCGAAGAAAACGAGGCTTTCCTATATATGGCTCGCCACTTCTACAACAAAGGTTTGCCCGTGCCGAAGGTGTTTGCTCAATCGCCCGACGGCATGGCTTACATCCAAGAAGACCTTGGCGACGCGCTGCTCTTTAACGTTATCGAAAAGGGCCGCAAAACCAGCGTGTTCAGCGAAGAAGAAAAGGTGATTCTCAAAAAAACGATACGCCAACTTCCGGAAATTCAATTTCGCGCCACCGACGATTTCGACTTCTCAAAATGCTACCCGGCAGCACAGTTCGACGCTCGCTCTATCCGCTGGGACCTCAACTACTTCAAATATTGCTTCCTGAAAGCCACCGGACTCGAGTTTTTGGAAGACCGTCTCGAAGACGACTTCCAGGCAATGACCGACGTGCTGCTCAGTGGCGACTGCAACGCATTTATGTATCGCGATTTCCAGTCGCGCAACGTGATGATTCGCGACGGAGAGCCTTGCTTTATCGACTTCCAAGGCGGCAGACGCGGCCCGTTCTACTACGACGTGGCTTCATTCCTGTGGCAAGCAAAAGCCAACTTCCCGGACAGCCTGCGCCACGAACTTATCGAAGAATATCTCGACTCGCTTCGCCGTTACGTCGACATCGACCGCGACTCTTTCTACGCACGGCTGCGCCATTTCGTGCTCTTCCGCACTCTGCAAGTGCTTGGAGCTTACGGTTTTCGCGGTTATTTCGAGAAAAAGCCACACTTCATACAGAGCGTTCCCTTTGCCATCGAAAATCTCCGCAACTTGCTTGCCGAGCCCTATCCCGAATATCCCTACCTCGACCAAATGCTCCGTGAGCTGGTCAACATGAAGCAATTCACCGACGACTTGAGCCGACGTACGCTGACAGTCAAAGTGATGAGTTTCGCCTATAAGAAAGGCATTCCAAACGACACGACGGGCAATGGTGGCGGTTTCGTTTTCGACTGCCGCGCCGTAAACAATCCCGGCAAATATGAGCGTTATAAACCCTACACCGGACTCGACCAACAGGTTATAAAATTCTTGGAAGAAGACGGCGAAATCATCGACTTCCTTACCCATGCGTATGCACTGGTCGACGCATCGGTTAAACGCTATATGGAGCGCGGTTTCACCAACTTGATGGTTTGCTTCGGATGCACCGGAGGTCAACATCGCTCGGTCTACTCCGCTCAACATATGGCTGAACACATCAACAAAACGTTCAACGTAAAGGTAGAACTCGTCCACCGCGAACAAAACATTGAGCAAACTTTTAAAGCACGTTTTTAGCCGATGAAAGCAATGATTTTTGCCGCCGGACTGGGCACACGTCTGCGTCCACTGACCGACAACCGTCCCAAAGCGCTTGTCGAAGTTGCCGGCGTGCCGATGCTCGAACGCGTCATCGAGAACCTCAAACGCTACGGTTTTACCGATGTTGTCATCAACGTTCACCATTTCGGCGAGCAAATCATCGACTTCGTTGAATCGCACAACCGTTTCAGCATCAATATTGCCATCAGCGACGAGCGCAACGAGCTGCTCGACACCGGCGGCGGAATCCTACACGCACGCCAACTGCTCGACGACGGCGAACCGTTTCTGGTACACAATGCCGACATTCTGACCGACTTGGACTTACGCAAATTATACAACCGACACGTTGAAAGCCAAGCCGACGCCACTCTGCTCGTTGCCGAGCGCACAACTTCGCGCTACCTGCTCTTCGACAACAATCAAACTTTACGCGGTTGGGAAAACATAAAAACCGGCGAAATCCGCCCCGAAGGCATATCGACTGCCGACCTGCAACCTCGCGCCTTTGGCGGCATTCACGTGATTTCGCCCTCGATATTCGATGCGCTCCAAGGATATTCCGACCAACACAAATTCTCTATCACACCATTCTATGTAGACTGCTGCAATAGACTGAATATCAAAGGTTTCACTCCGTCGGAACATTATCACTGGTTCGACATCGGCAAGCTCGAAACGCTACAGCTCGCACAACAAGCAATAGCCGACCGGAAATAGCAAAAACGCCGGGACAACAGCCGACAAACAGGCGGTCGACAAATTGGTTAAAATTATGTAAATACTTGCTTTTGCAAAAACAAAGGCATATCTTTGCAAACGAAATAAGAAATACTAACGGGGGTCTCAATCACCTTTTGTGATAGAGATTCTTTTATTTTTTACCAATTAAACTAAAAAAAACCATGGCTATCACCTACATGACCAAAGAAGGTTACGACAAAAAAATGAAAGAAATCGCTTATCTGGAATCAGTTGAGCGTCCAAGAATATCTGCCGCTATTGCCGAAGCACGCGACAAAGGCGACTTGTCGGAAAACTCGGAATACGACGCGGCAAAAGAAGCACAAGGCATGCTTGAGATGAAAATTTCGCAACTCAAAGACATGCTCGCAAGCGCACGCATAATCGATGAGGCTAAACTCAACACCGAAGAGGTGCAAATCATGAACACCGTAACTATCAAAAACACAAAGAACGGTGCCACAATGACTTATACCATCGTTGCCGACTCGGAAGCGAACCTCAAAGAGAAAAAAATCGCTTCGAGCACACCCATCGCAAAAGGTCTGCTCGGGAAACACGTCGGCGACATTGCCGAAATCAGAGTGCCACAAGGCTTGATGACTTTCGAAATCGTTAAAATCGAAATATTATAATTATGGCTACAATCTTCAGCAAAATTATTGCAGGCGAGATTCCTTGTTACAAAGTTGCCGAGGACGAAAAAAACTTCGCCTTCCTCGACATCAATCCCGTCAACAAAGGACACGTTCTTGTTGTGCCCAAAACCGAAAACGACTACATTTTCAACCTTAGCGACGACGACTACGCATCGCTGACCGCTTTTGCTCGCCGAATTGCAAAAGCTATGGACAAAGCACTCCCGTGCAAACGCATCGGCGTGGCTGTCATTGGCTTGGAAGTGCCACACGCTCACATCCACCTAATCCCTATCGTTGAAGAGAAAGACATGTATTTCAACAAGCAGAAGCTCACTCTTCCCGCTGAAGAAATGCAAGCAATCGCCGACGCTATCGCTAAGCAACTTTAAAAAATCAACTTCAATAGAAAACGTCTCTATAAACAAAGCGGAGCAAAGCACCGATGCCTTGCTCCGCTTTGTTTATGTCGCAAACTGCAGTCTACAACTTTTTAGGCTCATAGATGGCATTCCACCACGAATCGTCGTCTTTCAGCCAACGATTGAACCATGCCACGATGGTATCAATCCACTTGGCACGCTTCGACGGATTCATTATGCCGTGGTTTTCGCCCTCAACTTCGACAAATGCCGTCGGCGTACCCAGTAGTCGCAACGCCGTGTACATCTGCATCGACTCGCCGATGGGCACATTCGTATCGGCTGTTCCGTGAGTAAAGAGCAACGGCTTGTGAATCTTGTCGGCATTATAGAGCGGCGAACGGTCGACGTAGAGGTCTTTGCGCGTCCACGGATAACTGCCTGCCGCCGACGTCTCGCTGTAGGAATAACCCCAATAGCCTTCGCCCCAATAACTTGTATGGTCCGATATGCCGGCATGCGATACGCCGCAAGCAAACGGATTCGATTTGGTCAACATATATTGCGTCATAAAACCGCCATACGATGCCGACACACAGCCAATTCGCGCCGCATCGACCTGTGCTATGTCGGCTGCAAAGCGCTCGGTGGCTTCGATTATGTCTTGTGCAGGACCTTCGCCCATCGTGTTGACATGGCGCGACGCCCATTCCTGCCCGAAACCTGCCGCTCCCGACGGATTGACGACAAACACGATGTAGCCCAAAGCATTCCAATAATGTGCAGGATAGTGCGACCCGCAACCAAAGCGGCGCGACGTAGGCGAACAGCCGCCATAGTAGAACACAATGACGGGATATTTCTTCGCCGAATCAAAATCCGCAGGAAGATAATAGAATCCTGTAACGTCGTATCCGCGCTCGGTTGTAAAACTCCACGGCAAGCATTTACCCAACTGCAAATCAGCCATGCGCTCGGCATTCGGAGCCAACAACTTCACTGCACGCGGCCTCGTCGACGCCTTCTCGATGTTATAAGCCTCGTAAGGCACACACGGCGACGACCCGAAGACCACAACATTAGTTCCGCGCCGAGGTACTGACATTCCGCCAAGACACTCCAACGGTTGTGCCACCTCGGTCGACTTGCCGCTATCGATGTCCAATCGATAGAGCAACACTTTGTCGCCTCGATTTGCCGTGTAGTAGAGGCAATCGTCTGTCTCGCTGTAGTGCACATCCTCGATGCTCGTCGGGTCGTCGGCAGTAACCGGCACAACCTCTCCTGTACGAACGTTCATCAGGTATAAGTGAATATCGAACATACTCGGCACGCGCCCTTCAGGCACGCGGTTGCCGATGCCTCCGAAAGCCTCCGGACTGCCAACAAACGCAACATAATCGGTTCCGCGAACCCATACTGCATTGCTGATAAAGCCATCGCGGTCGACGAGTTGACGCATCGAGAGAGTCGCCATATCGAAATCGTAGACCGACTGACGCGTCGTAGGGCGTTGCGTCAGACTGTCGGTATTGACAAAGAGCAAAAGGTGATTGCCGTCGCTACTGATGTCGGAGCAATAGGTCTGCCGATAGGTGTAGGTCAATGGTTGCACGAGCCCTGTCTTCAAATCGAGCCGCGACAGCGAGTAGCGCGTGCGCCAATCCGGCATACGGTCGTCGGGATGAACGATTTCGTAGACGCCTTCCTCTTTCTTCGGACCTTCCTGCTTGTTGAGCAACACCAAGCAATCTTCGGTCGGCGTCACGTAGAAAACCTCCGTCGGCACATCACCGAAAAGCGTTTCCACACGCCCCGACGCCGGGTCGACAACCATCAGCCGACGATGACTGCCTTGCACATCTATATAGTAATAGCGGTCGGTCGACGGCATCCACGTAGGCGACTCAAACACAGGACGAGACGCCCCGGTTTTGGTATCGATGAGTAGCGTTTCGCTTTGAAGCATCTTCGCGGCGTCGTACCACGAATACACCACTAACGACCAACGGCCCGACGCCGACACCGATGCCGACGAAATGACCTTCATTCCCAAATTGTCGTCCATCGTAAAACGTCGCTTCCCCGACACTTGCCGCACACTTTCGGGCAGCGTCACCGAAAGTTTCGCCGAATCGGCTACAAACTTTACATTTATCTCATGATAGCCGGGCGCAAGGGCAAATGCTCCGCTGACAGCCATACCATCGGCATATAAGCGCATGCTCTTTGTGCCTTTTACGGATATCTGAGCATTCTTGATATGGTGCTCGACCTCAACGGCAAACTTCAGTACGTTCAACGTGCCGTGCTCGAAACTCAGGTCGTCAAGCCGGCGTACAGCAGCGCTGTCGGCTACGGCGAGTTGCAACGGCGTGTCGATAAGTCGGTCAGCACTAAACTTCGTCTGTGCGCAATCTACACTGTCGAGCACTACCGGATTAACCAATTTAAACGGTCCGGCATAGCGCACCGTCTCGACATTTTCAGCGCCGGCTGTCGCACACGCCAACAGTGCTGCCGCCAACGCTAAGATATTCATTTTTCTCATCTTCATACTTGTTTCAAAATAAACTCGACAAAGATACAAAATTCTGCCGATTCATAATAGAATTGTAAAAAATAGTCCGAATTTTGCAACAGGACCAAGACATAACGCTGTAAAACTCAGAACATTAATCCATTCTTTATTGGCAGCATTCTTCATGCCCGTTTCTACGTATGCATACGACTTCGATGTCGACGGCATCTATTACGGAATATAGCCACACAAAAAAAGCACCATTTGACGGTGCTTTTTTTGTGTGAAATATGACGTTCTTTATACGTAACCTTGACCCATCATTGCATTTGCAACCTTCATAAATCCGGCGATGTTCGCGCCCTTCATATAGTTGACAAAGCCATCGGGTTGCGTGCCGTACTTGACACATTGCTCGTGGATGTCGCGCATAATCTGATGCAAGCGTTGGTCGACTTCTTCTTCCGTCCAGCTGATGTGCATAGCATTTTGCGTCATTTCGAGACCCGAAGTAGCCACACCGCCGGCATTAACAGCCTTACCCGGCGCATAGATAGTCTTGCTTGCAAGGAACGTGTCGATAGCCTCAGGCGTACAACCCATATTCGACACCTCGGCAACAATCTTCACGCCGTTGGCAACGAGCATATCGGCGTCAGCCTTATCCACCTCGTTCTGCGTAGCACACGGCAAAGCGATATCGACTTTGCGCTCCCACGGCTTGCGCCCGGCAAAGAATTGTGCACCAGGGAAGCGTTCAGCGTAAGGCTCAACGATGTCGTTGCCCGTAGCACGAAGTTCGAGCATATAGTCGATTTTTTCACCTGTAATGCCATCGGGGTCGTAGATATAGCCGTCCGGTCCTGAAATTGTTACCACCTTGGCGCCAAGTTGTGTAGCCTTCAGAGTAGCACCCCAAGCCACGTTGCCAAAGCCCGAAACTGCAACCGTTTTACCCTTGATGTCGTCGCCCAGACGGTGCAACATATTTTGCACAAAGTAGAGCGCACCGAAGCCTGTAGCCTCCGGACGAATCTTCGAGCCGCCGAAGTCGAGACCTTTGCCCGTAAACGTTCCGGTATGCTCTTGCGCAAGTTTCTTATACATGCCGTACATGTATCCCACTTCGCGACCGCCTACACCGATATCACCGGCGGGCACGTCACGGTCGGGTCCGAGGTTGCGCCACAACTCGAGGATGAACGCCTGGCAGAAACGCATAATCTCTTTGTCGCTCTTGCCGCGCGGGCTGAAGTCGCTTCCGCCCTTACCGCCGCCCATCGGCAACGTCGTCAACGCATTCTTGAACGTCTGCTCGAATCCTAAGAACTTAAGTATCGACAAGTTGACCGATGCGTGAAAACGAATTCCGCCCTTGTACGGACCGATTGCGTTGTTGAACTGCACGCGGTAGCCGATATTGGTTTGAACCTCGCCCTTGTCGTCGGTCCACAGCACGCGGAACGTAAAAATGCGGTCGGGCTCGACCATTCGCTCTATTATCTTGGCACTTTCGAATTCAGGATGCTGCTCGTACACGTCTTTTACGCTCAACAGCACTTCTTTGACTGCCTGCAAATACTCCTTTTCACCGGGGTGCTTGGCTTCCAAATCTGATAGAATCTTCTCTACATTCATATCCTTTAGTTTTATATGGTATTTAAATTTATCTTTTTGTCTTTTGACATCAACAAAATTATAAATAATTTTCAAGCCCACAACATAATAACTGTTAAATTTTAGCACAAAACTAACATTTTGCCAAACTGCTATTCTTTCTTTCAATTTTCAGAGCCCGAGTTAGAGCGCCCTATTGTTGTAAAATTGCTCTAAATTTCGAAATTATTACAGATTTCAAACAATTTAACCGACTTATTTGTTTGATTATCCACAAATAAACCGTAAATTTGCAACCCGAATAACTATCGACAAACGAAAATGCGCAAAAATTTAGTCATAATATTTCTTTTAGCCCTGCTTTTGCCCGGCTGCAGCGAGTATAACAAGATGCTCAAAAGCACCGATGTAAACCAAAAGTTCGACTATGCCAAGAAGATGTTCGAACAGCGCAAATACACACAATGCGCCACCCTGCTTCAAGACGTTGTCAAAGTGCTCAAAGGAACCGACAAAGCCGAAGAGTCGCTCTACTTGCTCGGGCTGAGCAACTATGAAAACAAAGACTACATGTCGGCAAGCACATATTTCAAGACCTACTACACCCACTACCCAAAAGGTAAATACACCGAACTGGCTCGTTTCTACTCCGGCTACGGTTGCTACCTCGATTCGCCCGAGCCGCAACTCGACCAGACCGAGACTTACAAGGCTATCGAAGAACTTCAAAAGTTTCTCGACTACCATCCGCAAAGCGACAAAGTGGCAATTGCTCAAAACGCAATCTTCGAACTACAAGACAAACTCGTTCAGAAAGAAATCGACAACGCTCAACTTTACTATAACCTTGGAAACTATATGGGTAACAACTACCAAAGCGCAGTCATAGTTGCTCAAAACGCGCTGAAAAACTACCCGTACACCAAGCACAAAGAGCAACTGCAGTTGATTATCCTAAAAGCAAAGTTCCAAGAAGCAAACCAGAGCGTCGACGAGAAGAAAAGCGAGCGATTCCGCGAAGTGGTCGACGAATACTATTCGTTCATCAACGACTATCCCGACACTCGCAACCGCAAAGAGGCTGACAACATCCTCAAAATTGCATCCAAATACGTCAAAGACTAATTTGAAAAAACTAAACAATTATATTATAATGGATTACAAAAGAACAAACGCACCGCTCAACACCGTAACACGCGACGTTATCAAGCTCTCTGAAGACACTGGAAACGTCTACGAAACCGTGTGCATCATCGCAAAACGCGCGAACCAAATCGCCGTTGAGATGAAAAAAGACCTCGAGAAAAAGCTTCAAGAGTTCGCATCGATGAACGACAATCTTGAAGAGGTGTCTGAAAACCGCGAACAAATCGAAATTTCGCGCTACTACGAAAAATTGCCGAAACCGGTGCTCATCGCCACTCAAGAATACATCGAAGGCAAAATCAAGTATCGCAACCCGTCGAAAGAAAAAGACAAAATCGAGTTCTAATCTCGAATTCTTATAGTTTAAAGACGAGGACCGCCGCTCGGCCCTCGCCTTTTTGGTATCTTTACTAACATTATAAAAACATTATTTATGGAAGCAAAAGACAAAGTTTTAGCTACTATGAAAGAAGCCGGCGAACCTCTAAACGCAGGCAAAATTGCCGAGCTCAGCGGACTTGACCGCAAAGAAGTCGACAAAGCTATGAAGCAACTCAAAGAAGAAGGCGCTATCGTTTCGCCTGTTCGTTGCAAATGGGCTCCCGCAGAATAAGGGATTAAATCATCCAAACCACAAAGTCGAGCCTCTGAAATAAACAACACCTGAGGCTCGACTTTTATTCTCCCCCTCAACTATTTTACTCATCCATTCTTCATCTCCTCTATTCATTCTTTCTTAAAAATTTGGCACAAAGATTAATAATCATTACCTTTGTGGCGATAAAATGTTTTGATATAACCCATAAAAGAGATAAATATGAAAAAATTTTACACCGTTTTATTGAGCATGCTCGCCTTTGCATGCATCTCAATGTCTGCCGAAAATCTTGGCACAAAGTACACAGGAAATGTCACGATTTCTCTCGACCCGACAGAACCGATTGTAGTTGAACAAAGCGTATACCTCAAACCGACAGGCACCGGCTTGAGCACTTTCGCTCTTTACGACTTCAAACTTGACCCGACGATGCCGCAACCGATGGGCAATATCGTTGTAGAAAACGTTACAACGACTAATGTTTACGCAGAAGGCTCAACAAACTTCAAGAAATACGTTGGCTCGGCTGAAGGCATTAAACTCGACCTCGAAGGCTCTGAAATCAACGCATCTGCCCAAATCGAAGGCTACGAAAGCATCGACGGCACTTTAGCTGTTACAATCAATGTGATTTGGCACATGGATGCAAGTACCGACATACCCATTCCCGTTTCTTTCGAAGGTAAAAAAGACCTCGGCGAACTCGGTCAAGAGTATTTCGGACTTGTTCGTATCATCCTCGACCCGACAGAACCGATTGCTGTTCCCGACCAAAAAGTATACCTTCGCGCTGAAGGAGGCACATCGGCTACGTTCGGGCTATACAATTTCAAACTCGATCCGACAATGCCCTTCCCGATGGGCGACATCGTTGTGCCGGTAAACGTTGCCACAAACGCCGACAAATCATTGACTTACACAGGTTCAATCGACGAGCTTTACCTCACTCTCGAAACACCTAACGATATCAATGCTTCGGCAACCATTAACGGTACCGAAACCGAAACAGGTGTTCTCACCGTAAAAATCGGTGTTACTTGGCACGCTGAAGGCACGGACGGCATACCGTTCAACGTTACCTTCAAAGGCACGAAATCCGGCTCGGGTGCCGTATCGCTTGTAAAAGCAAGCAAGGCTAAAGCATTTGGCACTGTCGGTGCTATCAACGTAGCAAACTGCAACGGCATTGTTAAAGCTTACACTCTCAACGGCAGCCTCGCTATGTCTCAAACAGTTAACGGCAACGCTACAATCAATATGCCCGCCGGCATCTACCTCGTTGTGATGGATGGCACTGCATGCCGCGTTGTTGTGAAATAATTGATTATTCACAATCTCATACAACAAAGAGGCTGCGTCGCAGCCTCTTATTTTTTGTGTTAGAGCGCGTTCCTTAAATTTTTCTCTTGAAGAAAGGGCTTATCAAAATACTTATTCGATTATCCAATCTTCGATTGTGTGGGTCTCGGAGTTGAAATTGATGCCGACTTTTATGACGGGCAGTCCGGCGAGGGCGAAGCGCGACGAATAGTCTTTGAGGTTGATTTGGTTCATCGCCGCTTCCGCCGACTTGTTAAGTTTGAGTTCGAAAAGGTAGAGTGCCTTGCCGGAATTCATTACCATATCGACGCGACCTTTTGGCGTACGCACTTCCACGTCGACGTATCTGCCTAAAAGAGAGAATATTACGTAGAGCATCTGTTGGTAGTGCCCTTCGTAATTCGTGTTGTCGCATTGCGGTATCGTCAGCAGATATGTTTGTAGCAGGCGCAACATTTCGTTCAGGTCGTCGTTGTAG
>SFJG01000039.1 GCA_004555955.1 Bacteroidales bacterium
GAATAGATACCACGTCGAGGATTGCGTATCTTGCCTTTCTTGACATAGTAGTTCAGCGACTTTGTCATTTTACTGCAATCCAAACTTCCCGACAGCATCATTAATGTTTGTACATTAAACACCGTACGGCGACTGTTGAGTATTATTTCATATATATTTTGCAAACTCATTATGCAATATATTTGTATTATCAGTTTGCAAATATAATCACCGGAATTCATACTTGCAAGAAGAACGGTCGAAAAAAAAGCACTCCGCGCGTGATGTGCGGAGTGCTTTTTCGTATTGTGAAGTGAAGTTGATTATCTAACAACTTTACCTTGAGCAACGGTGCCGTCGGCGAGAGTTACACGGTAGAGGTAGATGCCGCGTTGCAAGCCGCTTACGCTGATTTCGTTAGCGAATTGAGCCTGAGCAACTTGTGCGCCGCTTGTGCTGAAGAGGGCGATAGATGCCACTTGTTGCGGAGCGGTAACAACCATTACACTGCCGTTGCAACGTACGCTAACGTTGCCGGTTGCCGAAATGTTGCTGACGCCGCCGTAGATGTCGGTAACGTCGGTAACGGTGCACGACTTGCCGGTAAGTTCGTTGAGCACGAAGTAGCGAGTGCCTTCAACGTCGTTGATGTCGACGGTTTGGTCTTTGCCGTTGTTGAAGATGATGTTCACAATGTCGCATTCTTTCGGTGAGGTCCACTTGTACCAAGTGATGCCTTGTTCTTCGACTGTCGAGCCCGACATGTTCTTACCGGGCCAGACGCCGAGGAGGTCTGCTGCCTCATAATCGTTACTCCATGCATAGAAGTTAACGGTTGTCCATTCCGGCTTCTTGAGGTAGATGGTTACAGGCAGATATTCTGTCTTGTAAGTAGCCGATTTGATTGTCGAAACCACTTCCGAACCGCTTACTACGACAGCCTTAACGGTGGTTTTCTTGTCGATGTGGAGCGAGTAGCCCGAAGCAACGAGTGTACCGTTGGTAGCCGAAGGAATTGTGCCGTCGGTAGTATACGAAATCTTTGCGCCTTCGGGAGCGTTTGTTGCTGTTAACACAACGTCAACGCCGCCGAGATAAAGACCTGATTCTTTCGAAAGAGTAACGGTAGGACGTACGGTGTCGAGAGTCTTGATGGGCACTTTTGTCCAGATTGTGTAAGAGCTGCTCGATGCAACCTTGTCGGCGTCGGTATAGCCTGCAGGCGAGTACGAACCGCGGCCGATTTTGACGATAAGTTCACCGTTAGTACCGGTCACTTTTGCAACGTATTGGTTTGTAGTAGTGTTGAGCACTTCTACAGTACTTTGGTTGGTGATGCCCACCGACTTGCGGATGGCAATGAGTTTCTTGATGACAGCTTTGTTTTCGAGCCAGTGCTTCATGAATACGCAAGGAGTACCCGGGCAGCAAAGCATGTAAGCGTTAGCCGTAGCAACGTCGCCTGTAAACTTGGTCGATTCGCGATATGTGTCGTGGTTGTCGATAAACGTCACAGCGTACCGTTGGTATGTGTCCATGTGAATAAGACCTGCCGGTTGGTTGAGCGTACCGTTGCGCTTCCAAACGAGCTTGCTGAAGTCCATAGCGGAGAACGCTGCGTTGAGTTGCCACTTAAACTCGAAGTCGAAAGCAGCCGACGTTCTGCCGGTATTTTCAATCCACTTGGTAATGTTGTCGTAGCCGTCCCAATATTCGCCGACAGAGAAACGTGCCTTTGCCGATTCGTTATAGATTTTGATGTATTGAGCACCGAAACCTTTAACCATATCGTAACGGAAACCAACATAACCGAGGTCGTTAGTCAAGAAGTCGAGGTAAGCCTTGATGCCATCTTGCACTTTAGTGTTAGTGTGGTCAAGGTCGCGGCATCCGTCGAAGTTGTCGCCCGTGTCGTATGCACCGGTCGGCTTTTCTTCGTCGGGTTGAATGGCAACTTCGTCATTGCGGCAAATCGCCCAAGGACCCCATTCGTAAGTCACGCCTTTGTAGGTTTCTGTGGGGAAATCGGTCCAAGTCGACACACCATTGCGGTGGTTTACAACAACGTCTTCGATGATACCCGTGCCAAACGAATTGAATGTTTTAATCATTTCGCGGAGTTCGGTTTCCGTACCAAACGACGAATTATGGTTCGTAAACCAGTAGACCGGGTTGTAACCCATACTCGGGTTTGTGCTACATTTACCACTATTAGGCACCCAGATGAGGTCGAAATAGTCGGAAAGTTCTCCCGCATCTTCGGCGAGTTTTGACCATTGGGTGTCTTCGTATGCATCCCATGAAAATCCCTGAAGCATCACACCGGGATAGTTAGCCGGCCAGGCGTATTCGCCTTCCGCATTTGCCCGTGGTGAGCCAAGAAGCAACAGCGTTACAGCCGTAAACAACAAACTAATAAATCCAAATTTTTTCATAGTTAAATTAAATAGGTAGAAATTTTTGCAAATTTAATAACAATCTTTAGCAAATCAAAATATTAAACCGATTTATTGCTGACGTATTGACGTTTGATGACGTTTGATGACGTTTGATGACGTTTTAATGACGAATCCACCGCTCCGGTCGGTTTTTTTCTCTCGCCCGACGATATGTTGGCTGCAACGGGAGTCGGTTTGCGAAATTTTGTGTACTTTTGCCGTAAATGTAAACAAATGAGCAAAGTTATTAGCGACGAAAGTATCCAACGTGTCAACCAAGGCAATTGCTTTGGCTTTATTCGCTATGTGCTTGCTATTGACGTTATTGTGGGTCACTTCTACACACTGCTCAATCCCGATATCGGCTTTTGGCACTACAACGGCTACCGTTTCCCCGAAGCGGGATTTTTCGTACTGAGCGGTTTTCTGGTGTTTTTGAGCTATCACCTCTCGCCCAATTTGAAGGTCTATTTCGAAAAACGTGCGAGACGGCTTGTGCCTGCCTATGTCGCTGTCGTGCTGCTGTGCGTTGCTCTTGGCGCACTGATTACGACACTTTCGGCAGGCGAATTCTTCGGCTCGGCTCACTTTTGGAGGTACTTCTTTGCGAATATTACGTTGATGAACTTCATCGAACCGACTATGCCGGGCGTTTTCGACGGCAACCTTGTCGCGGCTGTCAATGGCTCGCTTTGGACCATCAAGGCGGAAGTGCTGCTCTACTTCACCGTGCCGGTCATCTATGTACTGGCGCAACGTTTCGGCAAGACACGCGTAATCGTAACGGTATTTGCTCTACTGGCGGTCGCATTCACAGGTTGCGTATATGTGCATGAAACAACCGGAAACGAAGCTATTAACATGTTGGCGCACAAGGTGTTGCTGCCTTTCGGATATTTCTACGCCGGCACTGCCATCCTACTCTATCTGGAGAAGTTCTTGCGCAACGTATGGTGGCTGTTGGCGGTAGCGGTCGTGCTGTTTATGCTGCGGTCGACGTCGGCTGTGCTGCTCGAATTAGCGCCGTTCTCGCTCGCCGTAATTATCGGCGCTGTCGGTATGAAATGTCGGTGGCTCAACCGATTAGGTCGCCACAACAACATAACATTCGGCATGTATTTATACCACTTTCCGGTGATTCAAGTTGTCGGAATGTGCGGACTGCAACACGTCAGCCTTGCCCTGTCGATGGTCGTAGTCTTTGCCGTAACGATAGCCATCTCGCTCCTATCGTGGTTCCTGCTCGAGAAGCCAATCATCGAGCACAAACGGTTGTTTGAGCCTCTACTACGGGCGACTGTGGTGAAGAAAACGAGCAAAAAATAGTGCTCCGGCGAGAAACAGCGATACCGTAAACGACAGGAAGACACCGACTTCGCCCAGCCCGACTACAAAAGCCAACACATAACCCGTCGGGAGTCCGACTGCCATATAACTCACAAAGGCAATCCACATCATCGAATAGACATGCGACGTGCCGCGCAATGCGTTGGCATAGCACACTTGTGTCGCATCGCCGAATTGATAGAGTATCAACGGAACTATCAGCGTTTTTGAGATGGTTATAACTTCCTTGTCGGCGGTAAAAATACCGATTAGCGGGTCGGCAAAGAAATAGAATATCAATGAAGCGCCAAGCGCCATAAAGAGCAAAATGATGTGCGACGCAAATGCACTGCGACGAAGGTTGACGACGTCGCCAAGCCCTGCATAGCCTGCCACTTTGATTGCTGTGGCTGCACCGATACCATAATAAAACATAAATCCGAGCATACCCACGGTCACCATAACTTGATAACTGGCGAGTTGCGCTGCGCCTATCCACCCTACCATAACGCAACTAAATGTAAATGAGCCGGTTTCCATACCCGACTGCAGCGAAATCGGCAGCGAAATCTTAAATATCGAACGAATGCCCGCCGACTGTGTTCGCGACGCACGAAAACTCTCGACTGACGTGCGGAAGCGTTTGATTTGCAACACGATACAAATAAACGCAACTGCCATTAGCACTCGTGCGGCAAGGGTACTTATACCTGCTCCGAGGAGTCCCAATTCGGGGAAGCCGCAGGCACCGTAGATGAGGAAATAGTTGAACACGATGTTGAAAATATTTCCGCCAATCAACAGCCACATGCCAATCGAAGGCTCGCTCAATCCGTCGGCAAACTGCCGCAATATGTTGAATGCGGCAACAAAAGCCAACGAAATCCAACTTACTATATAATAAGGACGAACGAGCGGCAAGAGATGTTCGGGCTGCCCCATCCTGTCAAGAAAGAAGTAGAGCACAACCAAGACGAGCATCAACGCCCCCGAAAAGAGCATATTGGCAAAGGCTGCGTCTCGCATCCGCGAGCCGATTTTCGAAAAGTTGCGCTGCGCGGCTAAAGCACTGACAATCGGTGTTATACCATACGAAAAGCCCATCAAACTGACAATTACCAACGTCATAATATTGTTGACAAACGAAGCGGCTGCAAGGGCGTCGGTACTGTAGCGTCCAACCATGAGCGTGTCGGCAAAACCGACAACGACAAATCCGAGCTGACCGACTATCATCGGGAAGCCAAGCCGTAAAATGTCTTTTATGTGTTGTCGATAGGATTTCATGCGCTACGCAAAGGTACGGCAAATCGTCAACATGCCCAAATTTTACCGATTTTATCGGAATATACAATTAATTTATCCTATATTGCAATTATACATAAATTTATTTATATCTTTGTAAACTAAATTATTAGAATAAATAATTTCTATATATATGTCAAGACTATCATTGTTTATATTGTCTGTTGTTATGTGTACCGCGGTTTTTGGCGAGGCACCGCATCTGGATGAATTGGAACGCCTTAAATCGATGATTTCCGAAAAAGCGACAATCGACAAAGCGAAATTTAACAAAGTCAGCAGGCTGAAATCGCAATTATCCAACGCCCAAGTCTATTCCGACAAAGTAAAGATTCTCAACGAATTAGGCGATGAATACACATTATTTATGGCAGATTCGGCAACGCATTACTACAATGAAGCCCTCGAACTCTGTCAAAGTGTAGGCGACAGCACCGGCATGTATATATCTATAATGAAAAAGATACGGCCGGAGACTATTGCCGGGTTCTATGCCGAAGCGATTACCGAATTTAACGAATTGAGTGAAAAGTCGTTGCCGGACAGCCTATTACCTCATTATTACGAATGTGGATATAGGTTGTATTCGTTTACGCTCAACTCCATCGAACGTCATAACTCGTTCTACGACAAGTATTTTGCCAAAGCCTCGGAGTTTCGACAACTGTGGATTGCAAGCCTGCCGTCAGGGTCGGTTATGCGCGACCTCTACGAGGCTGAAAGTCTGTTTGTGTCGGGCAAATATAATGCCGCAAAGGTGATTTTGCGCGAGTTGCTTAGCAAAGTCAACAAAAAAAGCAACGAATATGCCATAACCGCAGCCATTATGGCAAACATCTTGCATGCGGAGGGTAATATTACCGAAAGCCTGCGCTACTATGCACTTTCGGCAATTACCGACATCGAGTGCTCGGTCAAAGAAAATCAGTCAATCTACGAGCTGTCGATGATTCTATATGAACTTGGCGACATCGAAACGGCATACCGCTTCATCCTCGCCTCCATCGAAGATGCAGCATTTTGTAACGCACAAATGCGCGTCTACAACGCGTCGCGAATGTTGCCGGTGATAGAAGAGGCTCACCAAAAAGAAACGAAAAAGCACGAGCGACTGATGATAGCTTCTCTGTTGGTTGTCAGCCTGTTAGTGTGCGGATTAGTTCTTGTCGTGGTCGTTCTGGTGCGGCAGATGCGAAAACTCTCACGCGCCCGCGCCCGACTGCATGCAGCTAACAATATTAAAGATGAGTACATGGGTCAATTTCTCGAACTCTGCACGGTCTACATCAAGCGACTCGATTCGTTTACCAAGTTGGTAACCAGAAAGTTGAACTCCGGACAAGTCGAAGACCTGTTGCGACTGACGCGCTCCGCGCGATTCAACGACGAGCAACATCGCGAGTTCTACAAAGCCTTCGACCTGGCATTTCTTAAGATTTATACGACGTTTGTCGACGATGTCAACGCCCTGCTTCGCCCGGAAGAACGATACACCGTCGAAACGCCCGGCACGCTCAACAACGAACTCCGCATCTATGCACTGATTCGCTTGGGAATCAACGACGGACAAAAAATCGCGGAATTTCTTAAATATTCGGTCAACACCATCTATACTTACCGAAACAGGATTAAAAACAAGGCCATAAATCGCGAAACCTTCGAGAGCGATATCATGAATATTGGCGTTATTAAGTAATAAATACATCTATATTCATCAATGGAGCTTTTATTATTATTTTACTGATATTCAGTGTTATAAAATTTATATTAGCATAAAACCATTTATATTACAATCGATACAGTCATTGTTTGCTATTGTTTTCGTTATACCTTTGCAGTGTCGGAAACAAAGAGATGTTTCCAATACGACAGAAAATAATGGTTAAACACTACGAATAATATGGAGTATTAGATATTTCAATAGTATTATCTCGTTGGGAAATGCGATAATATTCTTCTATAATGGTTTTATGTTAGGTTTGTAAACAATGTTGCTTGAAACAGAGCAACAAAGAAATGAGGTTCGCCGGAAAGCGAACTTTTTTCTTATATATCCACCCGAACCGAAAAAAATTCTTACCTTAGCGACATGAAGACAAAGATACTGACTATAATAGCCATCACGTTGCTTACAATTGGCTGCAACGACGATGTAGAATACGATTACGGCGATTTCCGCGAAATCTACGCAACCTACGAGGGCAATAACATTCTGACCTACAACGCTCAAGACGACAGTCCTACGGTCACTCTCCATGCCGACGTTTGGAACGAGAAAACCGTTGCCGCCGGCGAGCGCGCCTTTGTGCGCTACACGGTGGTCAATCAAATTGACGACCGTGAATATAACGTACACATCGACGGCTATTCGAAATTGTTCTGCGACGCGGTGCGCAAAGGCTCGACTGACGACATTGCAAGCTATAGTTCTACGCCTATCGACATGACAAGCATTTGGCGTTCAGGAAGATATATCAATATTAACGCGTGGGTTCCTCACGTCGAATCGGGCGCAAAAATTATGCTGATTGCCGACGAAGCAACAATCGACGAGCCGATTCCAGAGGTTTATCTCGTATATAGTGTCGGCGCTAAGCCCGCTACGTTCGAGCGAAAATGCTATGCGTCGTTTGACATCTACAACCTATGGATGCGCGAAACCTGCACAGCCATCCGCATACACGTCGACGACCCGACAGGCCAAAGCGAATACGTTTTCGCGAAATAACAAATTATTGCCACGTGTAGTTGTCGACATGCGAGGCGCGAGCCTTATAGCCGAAATTGATGTAAGGCCGTACAAATCTGAAGATTGGAATCGAAAGGAAAAGTTTTTTGCAACTCAAAATCGAGGCAATTCTACGTTGCGCAAAGATGTAGATAAGCTGCTCGGCTATGTAAAGAACCAAAGCCGACCCGCCGATGATGGCAGCGCGGACATAGTCGCCACCTACGGCGCACCACACAGCCCAAGCGAGCGCAGCCGTCACGGCAAGCAGATAAGGCACGCGAACAAGCGACATAACGACGCTCCATGATTCCGCCGCCGGACGCAGTTTCGACTGGGTGAAATAGCGGTGATACTTCCCGAATTCATATGTCATTCGGTAGTCAATCGGCTTGCTGACGACGATGCTCTCCGGCGAAATTTCGGCGGTAACGTCGCTCAGGCGAGCCAATTCTGCAACGAACAAATCGTCATCGCCATATTTAAGGTTCATCGTTTCCGAGAAACCTTTATTCTTGAAAAACAAGGATTTACGGTAAGCCATATTACAACGGTTGCCGCGATAAGCGTTGCCGCGAATTGCCGAAGCGAGGTACTGCGAATTTTCGAGGGCTACGTCGAAAGCGCGGTAGCGATGCCCGAAGTCGGTATCACAGCCATTGTCGACGGCGGTAAAGCCTACAACCACACCGCAGTAGTCGTCGAAATGACGCGTCATAGAGGCAAGCCAATAAGGCGAAGCCGGCCGACTGTCAGCGTCGATAAACACCACAATATCGTGTTTTGCCGCCTTAACGCCGAGCATTGTCGACAGCTTTCGCAGCGACACGTTGCAATTAGTGTCGGGGATAAACGTAAAGCGCAAGCCCGGAAATTCCATAGTCAAGAGCGTCACCGCGTCGTCGACATACGATGCCGAATCGGCATTGACAACAATCACCTCGAATTCGCTATAGCATTGATTCATAATGGCATGCACACATTCCTTCAAACCCTCTCCGTTCTCGCGGTTGGCAAATACGACAACCGATACCGGAGGCTGTTCGGCGACATCATCGGGCGAAAACCTTTTGCGTTTCAGCCAATTGGAAAGACAAAATTTGCGCCGCAACGAGTAGATGCTTTGCACAACAACGAGAAAGACGATAGCGCCAAGTCCGCACAACTCTCCTAATGATATGTTAATTATCGAAAAATCCATTACTTTGTGTTTCAATTTGCGAAGTTACTACTTTTGCGCATATTATGAAATCGGCTATATCAAAACAAATGTTAACGGCATCCGATAATTCGCCGATAAAGCACTGTTTGAGCAATGCCACGCGAGGCGAGGTAGACCACGAAAGCGAGCCAAAGCACGTTGTTTGCCGAGCCGATGTCGGTCGACACGCAAGCGACTATGCCGAAATAGGCAGCAAAAAACATTGCCGAACTGAAAGCCAACGACACGAGCATCTGCCGAGTGGCTGTCAAGCCGATAAACACGCCGTCCCAGACGAAAGCCGCCATCCCGGCTATGGGAATAGCTCCCGCCCACATACGATAGTCAGAAAACGCAGCGACGACCGTTGCATCGGTGGTAAGCAGCCTTGTAAGTGCGCCACCGCCAAGAGTATAAACCGCAGAAAACAAGCACATTACAACTGCGCCCCACACAAACAAGCCGCGCACACTCGCACGCAGCATCCCGCGATTGCCTTCGCCGTAATACCGTCCGCACAATGCCTCCCCGGCATAGGCTATGCCGTCCATAAAGTAGGAATAGACAACGAAAAGTTGCATAATTAAGGCATTGACTGCCAACACCGTATCGCCCGAGCGTGCGCCCGCTGACGTAAAAAACAGCATTACAGCCATCATACACATACTGCGCAAAAAGATGTGAGTATTGATTTTGAAAAACCGACCCATACCGGCGAACGAGTCACGGCTGACGCGAAACTGCGGAAGACCGTGTCGGCGCGCAAGTCGGACGGCTAATGCAAACGCCAACAGCGCCCCAACCCATTGCGCAATGAGCGTACCAACGGCTATTCCTACAAATCCCGCATCGAAAACAAACACCAGCAAAAGGCTTGCAATAATATTTGTCACGTTGACAGAAATTGAGACAATCATCTGATAGACGGAATTTTGCATCCCCACGAACCAGCCCGAGATGCTCATCGTAGCCAGCAGAGCCGGAGCACCCCACACGCAGATGCCAAAATAGCGTACAACAAGCACACGAACATTGCTGCTCGGCTCAATTGCCCACAGAAGTAACTCACGCAGAGGCACTTGTAGAACGACAATTGCCATCCCGATGGCAGTTGCAACGATTGAAGAGCGCACAAAGAGCGAGGCACAATCCATCCTGTCGTTTCTGCCGAAGGCCTGCGCCGTCATACCACTTGTTCCCATCCGCAGAAATCCGAAATTCCAGTACGTCAGGTTGAACATCGTGGCACCCACAGCCACCGCGCCAATCATTGCCGTAGTGCCGATATGCCCGGCAATAGCCAAGTCGAGTAGCCCCAACAGGGGGACTACAATATTCGCCACGATAGCGGGAACGGCGATGGCAAAGATACGGCGATGCATCGACTAACGAATACGTTGATGGCGTTCGGCAGCCTCGATGGCAAGTTTATTTGCCATCACAACAGCCTTTGTGATGTGGTCGCAGATGTGGTCATTGCCGATAAGTTGCTCAATGCTGGCACGTTGCAACGCGCTGTGAACATTCGGATTGACACCCGAGAGCACCACATGTATGCCTTCTTTCTGCGACGAACGGATGAGAATTTCCAGGTTGTGGATGGCTGTCGAGTCGATAAACGGCACTTTGCGCATACGCAGGATACGCACACTCGGCTTGTCACCGATAGAACGCATCATGTCGTCAAACTTAGTAGCCACGCCGAAGAAGAACGGGCCGTCGATTTCGTACACCTCAACGCCACGCTCGAGGTTAAGTATCTCATGAGTAGTGATTTCCGCGCCTTCTGCTATGTCGATTTGCTCGCCGAAGTGATGAATCTGCGTATTCTCCATAACGCGGCGCAAGAAGAGCAAGATGGCAAGCAGCAAGCCCATCTCGATAGCGATTGTGAGGTCGAAAACAACAGTCAAGACAAAGGTAACAATCATCACCGTAACGTCCGATTTCGGCGATTTGAGCAGAGCTCGCACCGTACGCCAACCACTCATATTGTACGACACCATTATGAGTACGCCCGCCAGACATGCCATCGGAATCAAGTTGATGAGCGGCATCAAGAACAAGAAAATCAGTAGCAAAACGACAGCGTGGATAAGTCCGGCAACCGGAGTGCGACCGCCGTTAGTGATGTTGGTCATCGTGCGAGCAATGGCGCCCGTGACGGGAATACCGCCGAAAAACGGCACGGTAACATTGGCAATACCCTGCCCAATAAGTTCGGTGTTGGAATTCGTCACCGTACTCGTTGCACCATCGGCAACGGTAGCCGACAGCAGCGATTCAATGGCACCGAGCATTGCTATGGTAAATGCCGAGGGCAGCAGAGCGTTGATTGTGTCGATGTTGATGTCTATCGAATGAGGCTCCGGAATCGAACCGGAGAGGTTGCTAAAGCGGTCGCCAATGGTTTCGATGCCGGTAACGCCGCAAAATTCGCGAAGCAAGTAGACCGCAACGGTCACAACCACAATAGCAATAAGCGCACCCGGCAGTTTCTTCGAGATATACGGAATTCCGGCAATGATGACCAACGAAGCAATACCAACGACCAACGTGGGAAGATGAGTTGTGCCGAAATGCGTCAGATAGACGCCCCATTTAGATATGAATCCCGCAGGAAGTGCTCCGGTTTCAAGCCCGAAGAAATCAGTGATTTGCGTAGAAAAAATCGTCACGGCAATACCCGAAGTAAAGCCGATTACGATGGGATATGGTATAAACTTGATTACCGTACCCAGCCGGAACAGACCCAGCGCAATGAGTATCAATCCCGCCATAAATGTAGCTATGGCAAGTCCTGTGAGCCCGTATTGCTGAATAATGCCGTAGATAATCACGATAAACGCACCCGTCGGACCGCCGATTTGTACAGTGTTGCCCCCGAATGCCGACACCAAAAAGCCGCCGATAACCGCTGTTATCAAACCAACCGTAGGCGTCACGCCCGAGGCGATACCGAACGCCACTGCCAACGGCAGTGCAACGATGCCGACTACGATGCCGGCTATCAGGTCGTTCTTAAACTTGCTTGCGTTGTAGTCTTTGAAAGTCGAAAACAATTTCGGCTTAAAATCGATAGATGATAAAATTTTCATAAATGCGTGAAACCTTGCGTTAAAAACAATCTTTCTTAAACCGACTGCAAAGTTACACCAACCGCGCCGATTAACAAAATTAAAACCAAATTATTTGTTTTTTTGTTAAATATCAAAAGTCATCGAATGGCTTGAACGGCTTTAGAGCGCGTTCCTTAATGCTGAAAAAATTCTAAACGCGTTCGGCGATGTATCGAGCAACGGAGTCGGTCGTATTGTCGTCGATTATTTCATCGGCAACAGCAAGCACCTCCTGCGCCGCGTTGGCGGGAGCGACAAAACGAGTGGCAATAGTCTTCATCGACAGGTCGTTGGCGCTGTCGCCAAACACGACAATCTCGTCGGCGGCAACGCTGCGAGCAATTTCAGCCACGGCGGCGGCTTTGCTGACGCCGTGCGCCATCACCTCAAAGAGTCCGGTCGAGGCATCGAAGATGTCGCGATAGCACGTCATCGAGCAAGGCAACACTTCGCGTGCCCGAGCGTGTGCGGCAACGATATGGTCATAGTCGCCAATGGCAAAGGTGAGCATTGCCGAGCCGAGCAAGTTGTCGGGAATACGGTCGGAAATGACGAATCGCTTATGCGGAGCATTGGCACGTTGAAGATAGAACGCGCGTTCGGCATCGCTCATCTGCGGAGAATGGTAGGCGTTGATTATTTCCTCCTCTTCGTTATAAAAATAATAGAACGGACGAATGCCGTTCTGCGAGCAAATGTCGCGTAGCGCGGCGAGTCGCTCGGCTTGCATATAGTGGCGGTTGACGAGCCTGTGGTTGTGCCACATCGCCGCACCTGTCATCACAACGTAAGGCAGACTGCCGCGGATTTGCGACATCAAGCCGTCGACGGTTGCCGGAGTGCGCGCCGTGGCGATGGTGAAGAGTGCGCCGCGGTCGATGGCGGCTTGCAGCAACTGCGCGCTACGCTCCGACACGACACTTTGACGATTGAGCAACGTGCCGTCGAGGTCACTGACATAGAGCACTTTAGTCGGTCGGTTCATCGCGTTTAACTATTAAAGCACTACCCTCGTAGAGAAGGTATAAAGGCAGAAAAACAATCAAGAGAGTAATCGGGTCGCCGGTCGGGGTGATAAGCGCAGCCACGATTAACAGAACGACGACCGCATGGCGACGGAAACGTCGGAAGAACGAGCGGCGCACTATGCCCATCAGCGACAGCACCCAAGCCAGCAGCGGCAGTTCGAAGACGAGCCCCATAACCAAATTGAGCATCATAAAGTTGTCCATATACGAGTCGAGCGTAAGCATATTGGTGATGTTTCCGCTCAGTTGGTATTGGTAGAGAAAGCGTAGCGTGATGGGGAATACCAAAAAATAGCCTACGGCAACGCCGACATAGAAAAGCACGGTGCCGCCAACGAAAGCAATTTCGGCGCCACGTCGTTCGCCGGGATAGAGCGCCGGGCGGACGAATCCCCACAACAGATATATAAGAATAGGAAAACCGAGCACGAGCGAAGACCAAAACGACGCGCTGATGTGAGTGAAAAATTGCGAAGCCAAGCGGGTGTTGATAAGGTCGACGTGGTAGCCCTCGGTGGTGAATTGCGGCAACGCCGGAAATTGAGCGGTGACCCACGCAAAAAATCGATAGAGCGGGAAATCGCCGTTGCAAGGCGCCATTATCACGTTGTCGAAGAGGTAAGGCATAAAGTAGAACAGCACAAGAAAGAGCGCAAAAACAGTGGCAGCCATCCGAAACAGCACTTTGCGCAAATCTTCCAGATGACCCCAAAACGTTTTCTCTTCAGAGCCGCTTTGCTTGTCGTCAGCCATATGGGCTACTTCTTTTCCTCTTTTTTGTCGTCGGCAGGTGCTTCGATGTCGTTTTTCACCTCGTTCATACCTTCTTTGAAGCTACGAACTCCGCGCCCCAGACCTTTCATCAAGTCGGGTATCTTTTTTGCTCCGAAAAGAAGCAAGATTATGACAAGAATAATAATCAGTTCACCCATTCCCAGGTTGCCGATTAGCAAAAGTTGATTTAGCATAGTCGGTTTTTGTTTTTATGTCCTTTTCAACAAAGGTAGTACAAATCGCGTGACGGCGCAAAAAAAATGCACACTTTTTTAATATTTGTGTTGCACAAAGCACGCGCAAGTGTGTAATTTTTAATACTTTAGCAAAGTTTTTCAAAAAAAACGTATCAAATAATAACAATAAATATATACCTTTGCCGACACAAAAACAATAGTATAAGTTATGAGTCAAATAGAAGAAGTAGCAACACGCTTAAAAGGATTGCGCGATGCCTTAGGGCTGGCGATTGACGAGATAGCGGCAGTATGTGGAGTAGACACAACGACATATAAGAAATATGAGAGCGCCGAAGCCGACATCCCTATCAGCACCATCCAAAAGATAGCCAACACCTATGGAATCGAGATTATGGCGTTGCTGTTCGGCGAAGAGCCGAAGATGCGCAGCTATTTTGTAACGCGCCACGGCACAGGAGCCAGCGTAGAACGTCGCAGTTGGTATAAATATCAGTCGCTTGCCGCCGGATTTTCGGGGCGGTCGATTGAGCCGTTTTTGGTAACCGTTGAGCCTTCGACCGACGGCGTGCACCTGAGCAGCCACGACGGACAAGAGTTCAACTACATCGAAAGCGGCACAATGGAACTGCACATCGACGGCAAAACCATCACCCTCAACGCCGGCGACACTATCATCTACGACGCACGTCACCCTCACGGCATGAAAGCCATCGGCGACCAACCGCTTCGCTTCATTGCCATCATCTGTTAATCTGTAAAAACAACATATTATGTTAGAAAAATTTCTCGCAAAGACGAGTTTCGACTCCTACGAGGACTTCATGCAAAATTTCCACGTCAACGTTCCCGACAATTTCAACTTCGGCTACGACGTTGTCGACGAATGGGCACGAACAAACCCCGACAAGAAAGCCCTGCTCTGGACCAACGAAGCAGGCGAAACCATCCAATTTACATTTGCCGACATCAAGCGCGAGAGCGACAAGGCTGCGGCATATTTCACCTCGCTGGGCATCGGCAAAGGCGATATGGTGATGCTCATTCTCAAGCGTAGATACCAATTCTGGTTCTCCATCATAGCACTTCACAAAATCGGCGCCGTAACCATTCCGGCAACACACCTGCTCACCGGCAAAGACATCGTCTACCGCTGTAACGCCGCCGACATCAAAGCCATCGTAGCCGTTGGCGATGACATCGTTATCGGGCACATCCAAGACGCAATGCCTAAGTGCCCCTCGCTGCAACACGTCATCTCTATCGGACCCAACGTGCCCGACGGTTGGGACGACTTTACCCGCGGATGCGACGAGGCTGCCCCATTCGTACGTCCCGACAACGTCAACTCCAACGACGACATTTCGCTGATGTACTTCACCTCCGGAACAACCGGCGAACCAAAGATGGTGGCGCACGACTTCACATACCCGCTCGGACACATCATCACCGGCTCGTTTTGGCACAACCTACACGAAGACAGCCTACACCTGACACTCGCCGACACCGGATGGGGAAAAGCCGTTTGGGGCAAACTCTACGGTCAATGGATTGCCGGAGCAAATGTATTCGTCTACGACTTCGAAAAGTTTAAGCCCGTCGACGTGCTTCATATGATTCACGACTACCATATCACGTCGTTCTGCGCACCACCGACGGTGTTCCGATTCCTCATTCGCGAAGACTTGACGAAATTCGACATCTCCAGCCTGAAATATTGCACTATCGCCGGCGAAGCCCTCAACCCGAGCGTCTACGAAGAGTGGAAACGCCTTACCGGAATAAAACTTATGGAAGGCTTCGGACAAACCGAAACAACACTCACCATAGCGACCTACCCGTGGCTCGAACCCAAACCCGGCTCGATGGGCAAAAAAGGTCCGGAATACGACATCGACCTGCTCACCTCCGACGGCCGCCGGGCGGAAGACGGCGAACAAGGCGAAATAGTGGTTCGCACACACGAAGGACATCGCCCGCTCGGTCTGTTCAAAGAATACTACCGCGACCCGCAACTCACCCACGAGGCATACCACGACAACATCTACCATACCGGCGACGTTGCTTGGCGCGACGAAGACGGATACCTCTGGTTCATCGGTCGTAAAGACGACGTCATCAAGTCGTCGGGCTATCGCATCGGCCCATTCGAAGTCGAAAGCGCTCTGATGACACACCCTGCCGTCGTCGAATGTGCCATCACCGGCGTTCCCGACGAAATCCGCGGGCAAGTGGTCAAAGCAACAATCGTACTCGCTCCCGCTTACCGCGACAAAGCAGGCGAAGACCTCATCAAGGAGATTCAAGACCACGTAAAGCGCACAACTGCGCCTTACAAATATCCACGCGTTGTAGAGTTTGTCGACGAACTGCCTAAAACCATCAGCGGAAAGATTCGCCGCGTAGAAATCCGCGACAAAAACAAAGCATAATAGCAATCGCTGTTCATTCTCTCGAAGGAAGATGTATCAAAATTGGTACATCTTCCTTTTTTATAACACAGGCATATTGGACCCCTATTGAAGCATTCGTTGTTGTGGATTATACTGATAATCAACAGCGTCTCAGCTTGCTGCAACCTATCAGGCGCTACTGACCACCGATATCTTAGTATTTCCGTTCACAACTTTTATCGCTTTTGTGCAAATGTGAAAAGAAAACAAAAAAAGGAATCAAATGGAACAAAATATTAAATATTGAATGAATTATCTTTGCGACAAAGAGTAAATTAAGAAATTTAAATTTAATTTTATTATAAACATTTTAAAACATTAGAGAAAATGGACAAACAACATGTAACCCAATTTATTGCCGCTCATAACAGTAAATTTGCAGAAGAGGATTTGCCTTCAATCAAAAGAACTCTTGAGTCGGTAGATGATGACCGTTTCGAGGAATTGATGTCTCTTGATTTTAAAAGTCCGACAACGACATTAATTCTTGACTTTTTTTTAGGCAACTTAGGAATCGATAGATTCTATCTTGGTGACACCGGTATGGGCGTTGTCAAATTGCTGACCTGCGGTATATTCGGTATTGGTACTTTGATTGACCTCTTTACAGCAAAGAAGCGCACATCTAAAGCGAATAAGATAAAACTCGAACTTGCTATTTAATCCAATATAAACGACACGAAAACGACAGTCTTGACAAAACAGGACAAAAGCGACATCACGTTTGCT
>SFJG01000130.1 GCA_004555955.1 Bacteroidales bacterium
TGAATCGTCGAAGTCGAAGTCTGTTTCGCTAAACGAGTAAATGTTGTCGGTAAATTTCGATAATTCTCTGCTGTCTTTTTTTGTAGGTCGGCCTAATCCTTTTTGGCGGTTAATAAATCCGCTAATTCGCGACATTTCTAGCAGTTCGTACTGCTCTGGTGCTGTTACGTTTTCTAATAAGTTAGGCACGAGTTTAGCCCCCATCCTATTCTCAGCGAGGTCTTTAACACGAAAAGAATAAGTTATTGGCGGCTTACGAACATCGATAATCTCGCCGACTTTAACCGGTCGAGATGGCTTGACGTTCATCCCGCCGATTGTGACTCTACCTTTCTTGCATGCATCGGTAGCAATTGTCCGTGTTTTAAATATGCGGGTAGCCCAAAGCCATTTATCGATTCTAACGTCTTTTTCCATTTACTTGTTGTTGAATTGGTTCATTGTCAACGGTAGCCCTGCGAGGCAGAAACTCCGAATAGCATCGACGGCAATTTTTATCCGTTCGTCGAGAAGAATCTTATCGTCGTTGCTGAATTCGCCAAGAACGTAATCGACTTGGCACCCTTTGGGGAAGTCGTTGCCGATGCCGAAGCGCAGACGAGGATATGCCTGAGTCCCTATCATTTCGGCGATGCTTTTCAGACCGTTATGACCGCCATCGCTCCCTTTTGCTTTGAGTCGGACTGTGCCCAACGGAAGCGACAAATCGTCGACAAGAATCAGCAAATTTTCTACGGGAATATTCTCTTTTTCAAGCCAATATCGCACGGCATTTCCGCTCAAATTCATATAAGTAGACGGCTTGAGGAGCAAGAGTTGACGGTTCTTGATTCTCATCTCAGCTGTGTCGCCATAACGATTTGTGCTAAAAGTGATATTGGATGCCTTAGCGAGGGCATCCAATATCATAAATCCTATATTGTGGCGAGTATTTTGGTATTCGGGACCAATATTACCCAAACCGACAATTAAGTACTTCATTTAAAAATTATTTTGCTTCTTCAGCTTGGTTACCACGAGCGGCACGAGTCAATTGAACAGCGCAAACCACTGCGTTTTTAGCGTTAACCAATTCGAGACCATCGTAGTGGAGGTCGCCGATTTGAATAGTTTTGCCGAGTTCGAGAGCGTCAACGTTGACAACGACGCGTTCGGGGATGTTAGTGTAGACTGCTTTAACTTTGATTTTCTTCATTGAGAGGTTCAATTTACCACCGGCCTTAACACCGACAGCGTGACCTTCAATCTTAACAGGCACTTCGATAGTAACCGGCTTGTCTTCGCTCACTTCGAGAAGGTCGATGTGGAGAATTTCTTCTTTAACCGGGTGGAATTGAACTTCCTTGAGCACTGCCATTTTCTTTGTGCCTTCGATATCGAGTTCGATAGCAAAAACGTCGGGAGTGTAGATGAGTTTGCGAACATCATCAACTGTTACTTTAAGGTTTGTCACTAAAATACCTTTGTTATTGACAGTTTCGATAACTTCTTGTCCGGCTTCGAGCTTGCCGTTGTAAGGCAATTCAACTACTTCGCCACCGTTCATTACTACAGGAATAAATCCTTCTTTACGCAAGCCTTTTGCTGCTTTTTTGCCAATTTCTGTTCTTGGCTTAGCTGATAATTGGAATGTTTTCATTCTGTTTTGTTTTTGTGTTACTCAAAATTAAGTTTATTGTTGCTTAATTTCCCATCACACGGTACTCTAAAAGCGGTGCAAAGGTAGACATTTTTTTTTGACTAAGCAAGTCTAAATGTGGAATTTTCAAACGTGTAGCATAAGTTTATGCAGTGTTTGAGTGTTTTTGCACTTATTCCCGGTGTTCCCGTTGGATTGCGGCAACGATTTGTGGAATTAATGCATGGCTGTCATCGTTTATCAAATGCGTTACCGAAGTGATTTCGTCGGGAATTGTGGTTGCTTGCGATGAAATTCGTTGCATAACGTCTTCTCGCGACATGGCATTCCGTACCATCACGCGCTCTACCCGACATTCCAACGGCGCTTCGACACTCCAAACTGCGTCTACCGACTTCGACATACCGCTTTCGGATAGTATTGCCGTTTCAACAAAAACGATTTCGCCGTTTTGTTGTGCCCATCGGTCGAAATCGTGCAACACCGCCGGATGGACCAACGAATTCAGTTTGCTCAATTTTTCAGCATCTTTAAATGCAATCGATGCAATATAAGCGCGGTTGATACCTTCGGGGCTTACCGCCGAAGGTCCGAAAATGTCGACAAGTCCTCTATGGATATCCTCCGATTCGTCCATCAGCCGTTTGGCGTTGCTGTCGCAGTCGTATACGGGATACCCCATGAGCGAGAGCAGTCGCGACACTACGCTTTTTCCGCTACCGATTCCACCGATTATAGCAATTCTTTTCATAGCCGTTCGACGATAAATTCCACGCTGTCGGTGGTTAAAGTTACGTTACGCATTATGTCGGGGGCACGGTCGATGCGAAGAGGCAATGTGCGTTGTCCGACATGAATATCGGAATAGTCGACAGTTGCCGTAAGTTTGTACTTATTCACAGAATCGTAGCAACTTATCGGAATAAAATAGGAAGCTTTGACGAGCGATGGGAATGTGATGAGTCGCATACCTTCGGGCACGTTGATTGGCACGACTTGTACGAGTGATAGTTTTTGTACGAGAGGTTCGACCGGCGCCATAATCGATATGCTGTCAGGGATAAATCTTACGCCTTCAAGACGAGAAAGAGCGAGTTTTGTCCGCAATGTATCTTTGAGTTCTTTAGCGACTAAACGCTCTGTAGAAACCGAATTGATACTTTCGAGCGTAAGCATATCGGAATAGACGACTACGGAATCGGGACCCAAAACGACTTTGCCGTTTAAGACATATTGAAAGTTAGCCGACAAATCGGCATCGGCAACTACAGGAATCTTCTTGCCCGGACGATTTGTGTATCTAAGGACAATCGATTCGGGCGAATAGTTTACAACGTTGGCTTCCACTCCGAAAAGGTCGCTAAGCAGTTCCGTCATTTGTTGAGCTGTTACAACGAATCGGCTTTTGCCGTCGGAATATTCGGCGAACGATATTTTCAAGGTCGGTCCTTCGCCCCAGAGATAGCGCATCATTGCGTATCCGGTGTTTTTCAAAGTAACATGAACAGCGTCGGGACATTCATCTATTAGAGTAGTACCCTCGGGAACGTTTACAATATCTATGCGAACATTGTAGTTTTGTTGCATTTGATTGTTAAGCACGAGAATCGACCAAAAGACGAAT
>SFJG01000131.1 GCA_004555955.1 Bacteroidales bacterium
GACCCCGGCTTTACAACCAATTCGGCAACTTCCGCATCGGTCAGCGCCAAGCACTTGGCATTCGAGGAGTCGAAATCGAGAAGAATCTGGAAAATCTTGCTCGTTGCCAATAGTTTTTTATTAATGATTGTGCCGATATTTAGATTTTCCGCCTCGGGTATGAATTGAATGTTTTCGACTTCTGCAATAGTTTTCGATACGCCAAACTCTTTAGCCGTCAAGCAAGCCAGGATATTTGTCTCGGAACTGTCGGTAAGTGCTATGAATGCGTCATAGTCGGCAATACCTTCTTCTTGAAGCAACTCGATGTCTCTGCCATCGCCATTGATAATGGTAGTGTTTTCAGGAACTCTTTCCGCGAGCTTGAAGCTCTTTTTGCTATCCAATTCAATAATTTTGATTTTATATGAGTCGCCAAGCATATGTGCGAGCTGCACACCGATGCGGCTACCTCCGAGAATCATTACGCGCTTGACGTTGGTCACTTTCTTTCCGCAAAGCTCGATGATTTGTGAGACGAATTCCTTTTTCGTCGTAAAATATGCAATATCACCTATTTCGAGGTGGTCGTCGCCCCGCGGGATGATGGTTTCGTGCTTGCGACGTATCGCTGAGATGTGGAAGTTGTGGCTCTTAAGTGCCAACTCTTTTAGCTGAATGTTGATTATTTGTGCATTGCTGCGAAGTTTTACGCCAATAAGAATTAATTCGCCGTCGTAGAGTTCAAACCAATTACGCGCCCATGTGTTGCGTATGGCAGAAACCATTTCGGTCGACGCAAAATATTCGGGATAAATAAGTTCGTCGACGCCTATTCCCTTGAAAAAAGGTATGTAATCCGGCTTGAGAAACTCATAGTTGTCGATGCGAGCAACCGTCTTCCGTGCGCCAAGACCTTTTGCCATCGAGCACGATACGATGTTGCGCGTTTCGAAGGGTGTGACGGCAATGTAGAGGTCGGTATCTTTGACGTTCACCGTTTTGAGCGTTTTGAAAGCCGTGGGACTTCCTGTTTGGGTCATCAAGTTATAGTTCGAATCGACAACGTGGAGTTTGTTCTCGTCCATATCGATGAGAATTACGTCTTGACCCTCTTTTGATAGGAGTTTTGCCAAGTGGGTGCCTACTTCTCCTGCTCCTGCTATTATAATTTTCATTGTTTTGCGTTAGATAAATCCAAAATTGATTGGAGAATTTCGTCATAACCGATTCCACAAATCGAGTGGAGTTGCTTAACCGTACCTTGACTGATAAATTTGTCGGGGATGCCAAGTCGTTTGACACGAGTGCTGTAGCCGTGGTCGTTAATCCATTCCACAACGGCAGAACCCAAACCTCCGACAATTGTGCCATCTTCGACAGTGATGATTTGCGAATGGTGTTGGCACACTTCCTCAAGGAGGTTTTCGTCGATAGGTTTAAGGAAAATCATATCGTAGTGGGCAACGGAAATGCCTTGTTCGGCAGCTTTGTCTATGGCTTTGGAGACCGTGTTGCCAATCGGACCGATTGATAAGATTGCAATGTCGGTTCCACTCGACAGCTTGCGTCCTCGCCCGATTTCCAACGGCTCGAAGTCGTTATGCCAATCGATGAGCACACCGTTTCCGCGGGGATAACGTATGGCGAACGGATGCTTGCAGCGTTGCTGCGCCGTGTACATCAAGTTGCGCAAATAGTGCTCGTTCATTGGCGACGAGACAATCATATTCGGAATGGAACGCAAATAGCTCAAGTCGAATGCTCCGTGATGGGTAACGCCGTCTTCGCCAACGATTCCGGCGCGGTCGATGCAGAAAGTCACGGGCAAATCTTGTATCGCAACGTCGTGGATAATCTCATCGTAGCCTCGTTGCAAGAACGATGAATAGATGCAGCAGAACGGCATCATCCCGTCTTTTGCCAAACCTCCGCTAAACGTAACGGCATGTTCTTCGGAGATACCCACATCGAATGTGCGTTTGCTGAATGCCTTTTGCATATATGTCATCGAGCAACCGGTAGGCATAGCTGCCGTAATTCCGACTATCTTTTTATTTTTCTCGGCAAGTTCGACGAGGGTCTTGCCAAAGACGTCTTGATATTTCATAATTCCGCTGCTGTCCGACTTGATGATTTCGCCGGTCTCGGGATTAAACTTACCCGGTGCATGCCATGTACACGGGTCTTCTTCAGCCGGTTCGTATCCTTTACCTTTCGTGGTGCGAAGGTGAAGTATTTTCGGTCCTTCCATATCTTTTATGTCGCGAAACACTCTGACAATCCGCTCGATGTCGTGACCGTCATAAGGCCCGAAATAACGTATATTTAGCCCTTCGAAAATGTTTTGCTGCTTGGAAATAAGCGACTTGACGCTGTTGTTGAAGCGAAGAATGATGCCACGATGCTTCTCGTCAATGAGGTGAAGGCGTTTCATCGCTTTGTAGGTCTTGTAGCGGAACGTGTTGTAGCTCTTCGACGTAGTGATGTTGACAAGATATTTGTTCAACGAGCCGACGTTGCGGTCAATCGACATATCGTTGTCGTTGAGCACTATCAAAATGTTGCTTTTGCTCGCTGCTGCATTGTTAAGTCCTTCGAAAGCAAGACCTCCCGAGATGGATGCATCACCGATAACGGCAAGCACGTGACGATTCTCGTTTTTCATTTTTGCGGCAGCAGCCATTCCTAACGCTGCCGATATCGAATTGGAAGCGTGTCCGGCAATGAAACTGTCGTATTCGCTTTCTTCGGGATTAGGGAATCCGCTAAGACCGTTGAGCGTACGAATCGTGTGGAAACTGTCAATTCGTCCGGTAAGCAATTTGTGGGCATATGCTTGATGACCCACATCCCAAACGATTCGGTCGTACGGGGTATCGAACACATAGTGAAGTGCTACGGTCAGCTCTATAGCTCCCATACTCGAAGCAAAGTGCCCGGGATGCATGGAAAGATTGTTGATGAGAAAACGGCGCAATTCAGCGCATACTTCCGGCAACTTGTGTACATCTATTTGCTTCAAATCGTCGGGTGACCCTATTTGCGACAATAGGGGATAATTATTGTTGAATTTCGTGTCCAAAACGTTGTCTTATTTATTATAGCGTCCCTCTTTGTATTTTTTATAAAGAGGTACGAATACAATTATTCCGGAGGCGATTATCGAAAATAACGCCATAAAATCGACTCCTCGTTTGACTATAAGGATTACACACAGAGCAACCCATAACAAAACGATGCAGACTAACCGAAAAATCGCATAATTCTTCATTCGTTATA
>SFJG01000040.1 GCA_004555955.1 Bacteroidales bacterium
AAGATTATTGTTACAACACGGCGGTGCTTAATCGTGATTTGAACAACGGAATGCCGAGTATCGGTACGATTTATGCCAAATACCAAAATCGTTGCCGATTGTCGGGAGCTATGGATTTTGACGATATCTTGCTTTATTCAAACATCCTGTTTCGCGATTTTCCGGATGTTAGAGATGAATACAGAAAGAAATTCCGTTACATTCTTGTCGACGAGTATCAAGACACAAATTTCGCTCAGCATCTACTCGTGCGGCAACTCTGCGTCGACGGTGGCGCTACGCTGTTTGCCGTCGGCGACGATGCTCAAAGCATCTATGCCTTCCGTGGTGCGAATATCAACAACATAATCGGCTTGCAAAAGCAATTCGGCGCTTTGCAATTATTCAAACTTGAGCGCAACTATCGCTCGTCAAAGATTATTGTCGAAGCCGCTAATAGTCTGATTGCAAAAAACAGGAATCGCTTGCCCAAGACGGTCTATTCGGAGAACGAGACGGGCGAACGAATCCCGGTGGTCGAGGCATCTTCGGAAATCGACGAGGGTACGACTGTGGCAAAGCGCATCTTTGCCGATAAAATGCGTCAGGGTTGCAAATATAGCGATTTTGCAATTTTATATCGCACCAACGCTCAGTCGCGAGCCCTCGAAGAAGGTTTGCGCAAGTGCGACATCCCATATCGCATAATCGGCGGGCAGGCGTTTTATCAACGCAAAGAAGTAAAAGATGCGTTGTCGTATTTCCGTTTGGCTGTCAATCCTGAGGACGACGAAGCGATTTGTAAAATTATTAATTTCCCGCAGCGTGGAATAGGAGATACGACCATCGAAAAGCTTCGTCGGCAAGCCGGCATTTCATCTACGAGCATTTGGAAGGTGCTATTGTCGATTGAGCATTACGGCTCGCTTTTTAATTCCGGAACGATGGCGAAACTGCTTAATTTCAGACGGTTGATAGAAAAGTTTGTTGTCCTGACGGAAACGATGAACGCCTACGAATTGGCTACCGTAATTTTTGACGATACAGCTATCCGTAGCTCGTTACAAACAACTAACATTCCTGAAAACATAAGCAAAATAGAGAATCTCGATGCCCTTTTGTCGGCGGTGCAAGAATTTGTCGAGCAGTCGGCAGTCAACGAGTCGACCGGGATGGAAGATTTCCTGTCGAAGGTGTCGCTTTTGACTTCGCAAGACGATGTCGTTACCGACGATAGTGTCGTGCTTATGACTATCCACTCTGCCAAAGGTTTGGAGTTTAAAAATGTATATATCGTAGGACTCGAAGACGATTTATTCCCTTTACGCAAGAGTTCTATCAATCCGGCGGAGTTGGAAGAAGAGCGCCGTTTGCTATACGTTGCGGTAACCCGAGCGATGAAGAAATGTACGCTTTCGTATTGCCGAACGCGTTTTCGCAATGGCACTGTCGTATATCCGCGTAGAAGTCAATTTATCTCCGACTTTGCTCCGGAATATCTGGTCTTTCCATACGGCAAATCTTATATGTATGCCGCTAAAAAGCAGGCACCATCGAGGCAGCCTTCCATGCCGTCGATGCAACAAACAAATGCGTCAAGTTCCTCTCCGTTTGCGATTTTTCCTCCTTCAACATTCAAGGAGGGGCTAATCGTCGTTCACGAAAAATTCGGTAAAGGAACGGTTCAAACGGTAGAACATAAGATTGGCGGTACGAAGATTATCGTCGATTTTGAATCTGTAGGCTTGAAAACGCTTCTCACTAATTATGCTCGTCTTCAAATAGTTGATTAATAATAGTTATGATAAAAACGCCTTATTATATTGTTTACGAAAACAAACTGCGAAAAAACCTTGAGCTTATAAGTAGTGTGTCGAAACGCGCCAATGTGAAAATCATTATGGCATTTAAAGCCAATGCACTATGGAAGACGTTTGGCATCATTTCCGACTACTGCCGGGCGTCAACTGCCAGCTCGCTGAACGAGATGCGTCTTTCGCTCGAAGAGTTGGGCGGCGAAGTGCATGCCTATTGCCCGGTATATACCGACGACACGATTGCGGAATTTGTCAAAGGATGTTCGCACATAACATTCAATTCGGCAGCGCAATTCACAAAATATCGTGAAGTTGTAGAGTCGTATAACGCCACTCATGCCGACCGCGTTTCTTGCGGGTTGCGCATCAATCCGGAATGTTCGGTAATCGATACCGACATATACAATCCATGTATGCCGGGGTCGCGTTTCGGCATTTCGGCAGATACTCTCAAGGAGCTTCCCGACGGCATCGAAGGCTTGCATTTTCATGCGCTTTGCGAATCAACTTCTTACGACTTGGAGAAAGTGCTCGAGAGTGTTGAGTCTAAATTCGGTCATTTGTTGTCAAAAGTCAAGTGGCTGAATATGGGTGGCGGGCATTTGATGACCCGTGCGGGGTACGACATTGACCATCTCGTGAGCGTTATCAATGGTTTGCATAATCGCTATCCCAATCTCGAGATAATTATGGAACCGGGCAGTGCCTTCACTTGGCGCACAGGCGATTTGATTGCTTGTGTGCTCGACATCGTTGAGCATAAAGGCATAAAGACGGCAATTGTCGACGTCTCGTTTGCTTGCCATATGCCGGATTGTTTGGAGATGCCCTATAAGCCGACCATCACAGAGGCGCTTGCCGAGCCGGATTATTCCAAACCGACTTATCGAATTGGCGGAAATTCGTGCCTTAGCGGCGATTTTATTGGCGATTGGTCGTTCGATGAACCGTTGCAGATTGGCGATTTGCTTACTTTTGAGGATATGAATCACTATACGACAGTGAAGACGCATATGTTCAACGGCATTCAGCATCCGTCAATGGTTTTGCAAAAAGTTGATGGAGAACTTGTTGTGTTGAGAGAATTCGACTATTCGGATTATAAAAATCGAATGGATTAGTTGATGCGTTCGGCGTACATATTCAACCCCGACAACGATTTGGCGCTCGCTAATGGTGCTGATAACTACACGGCGCCCAAAATGGCTCGCAAAATCCGCGACGATTTGCAGCTGATTCCGCTATGGTTTGCCGACACGGGTTCGACCATTATTGCCGATTGCGATACTGTCAATGAAGCGTTTGTTGCCGACACCGTTAAGATGTTTCCGCAACTCGGGGCAGTCGATTTGTCGCATCGCGATGCCGACTGCGCGATGCCATGGGGTTGGAGTCGTGCGATTCGGTCGGAGTTGAAGCGGCTTAACATTGCAAATCTTCCCGACAAATTGCAACTTGACGCCTTTCGCCAATTGTCGCATCGGCGAACATCGGTCGACATCTTGTCGGAAATCGACTATCGCGGCATTATGCCTTCGGAGTGCTTTTCGCTTTCGGATGTGCAGCGCTACGTGTCTCTCCACGGCGAAACGGTAGTCAAAGCACCGTGGTCGTGTAGCGGTCGCGGCGTATTTCTCATAAATCAAACCGATTTCGACCGTTCCCGCGATTTGATTGCCGGAATTATCTCGAAGCAGGGTAGTGTGATGTGCGAGAAATTTTTGAACAAACAGTCAGATTTTGCCCTGGAGTTTCGCTCCGAAGAAACCGGTATCAGCTTTCAAGGCTATTCTATTTTCAGTAACGGAAACCGCTTTTCTTACGAAAAAGCGATAGTTGCCGACTCTTTCACTCTGAAAAAGATTCTGCTAAAAGAAATCGACGAACAGGTCTTGGACAACCTGTGCGTGCGACTTCAAACTGCTCTCGCTCGGTTTGTGCCTGAATGGTATCGCGGCTATCTCGGCATTGATATGATGACGTTTACCGACAACGGAAGTCTGCAGGTGATGCCTTGCGTGGAATTAAATTTGCGCACTACGATGGGATTGCTGTCGTCGAAACTCGGTGACAGAATTTTAGCGCCCGGACGAATCGGTGAAATGACAATCACTTGTCGTCAAACGTATGATGCTGTTATCTCATATGTTAAAAGTCTCGCTCCGGCGCAAGTCGAAAACGGCAAACTCGTCGGCGGCTCGCTGCTACTCGTTCCTCCCAAGCCGGGTTCAATCTATACTGCCGTGCTGACGGTTGTTTAGTTACCAACTTTTCAGAACGGTATACAACTTTTGTATCGGCAGCCCCATCACATTGAAATAGCTGCCATCAATGCCTTCTACGGCAATATAGCCTATCCATTCTTGAATGCCGTATGCACCGGCTTTGTCGAACGGGCGATAATGCGAAATGTAGTAATCAATCTCTTCATCCGACAGCGTTGAAAACCGAACATTCGTAGTTGCCGAAAACGAGACGGTTTTTGCAGCCGACATAACTGTTACTCCCGTTACAACTTGATGAACAGCGCCCGAAAGCGCTTGCAGCATTCGTGAGGCATCGGCAGCATCAGCAGGCTTGCCGAGAATCTTTCTATCGGTAATCACAACGGTATCGGCTGTGATTATTAACTGTTTGTCGGTTAGCGATTTTCGGTAAGCATCCGCTTTTTTCTTCGAAAGATATTCCGCAACCATGTTTGCCGGCAAATCGCTTGGATATGTCTCGTCAATATCGCTTAGACAAGCCACTCTGAAATTAATTCCCAATCCGCCAAGCAGTTCGCGACGACGTGGCGAACCGCTGGCTAAAACTATATCAAAACCGTTTAAATTTGACAACATAACACTACCAACCAAATGCTTTTTTGTCGCTGAGCCAATTGCCTTGAGCTCTCATCGTTTGTTCAATCACGTCGCGAGCGCAGCCTTCGCCGCCCCGCATGGGAGATGTATAGGTTGCTATTTGCTTGACGTCGATAGCTGCATCTGCCGGGCACGCCGGAAGTCCTACGTTTTGCATTATCTCCAAGTCGGGGATGTCGTCGCCCATAAAAAGCACTTCGCTTCTATCGAGTTGACGGTCTCTGAGCCACTGCTCGAAAACTGGCAATTTAACACCGACACCCATAAAGACGTCTTTTACGCCAAGCCCTTCAAAACGCTTGCGCACCGCCTCGGTGTTGCCGCCTGTAATAACTGCAACTTCGTAGCCGTATTTGACAGCCAATTGTATTGCATATCCGTCTTTTATGTTTATCATTCGCATCGGTTCGCCGGTCGGATATAGAGGGATAGTCGATGCCGACAACACTCCGTCGACGTCAAAAGCAAATGCTTTGATTCGTGTCAAGTCGTAGGGTATTCCGCTCATTGTTTGTTGTTTTGCATTATTGATTCTGATAATAATTTGTAAATAGCTCTGTCGGTTTCGTTGTCGATTACCGATAAGTGCTTGTCGATTATGCCTTTATCGCCGCGCGCTGCAGGTCCTGTTTGTGCATCTGTGGGAGACACTTTCGTTACCTTTCTAACGGTTTCTTTTATCAATGGCAACAATACCTCAAACGGTATGTTGTGTCGACTTAAGGTGCGGTCGGCTATGCTGAACAGATGATTGACAAAATTGCAAGCATAGACAGCCGAAATGTGGATTGTTCGGCGAATTTCGCTATCTGCGTGATAAACGTGGTCGGAAATCGCTGATGCAATGGCGTTCATCTCTGCCTCGATTTCAGAGGTTACACCTTCTGTGAAAATCGGCACTTCTTTCATGTCGAGTGCAACGCTTTTTGAAAATGTCTGGAGCGGATAGAACACGCCGTAGCGACTGACTAATCCTTGAAAAACCGAAATGTCAACACTTCCGGAAGTGTGCATCCAAAGCGCTTTGCGATGTTCAGCCGGAACTTCTTGTAATACTTTTGCAATGGCATCGTCGTTCACCGAAATAAGATAGGCATCGGCTTGAGCAAGTTCGCTTATGCTGTCGGTGTATTGGCATTGCGGATTGATTGTCGCGGCAAGTTGGCGCGCATTATCCAAGTGCCGACTCGCGATTTGCACAATCTCGTAATGCTTGGCGAGTGCTCGTGCCAAATGAGTAGCCACGTTACCGGCTCCGATGATAGCTATTCTTCTGATGCTTTCCATTTTGCTATGTGAATCTTCTCCCATTTGCATTTTTCCACTTCGTAAGGCTTTCTGACTTCGTCTTTGAAGCCGAACGTCACAATACAAAGAATGCGGATGTTGTCGGGCACTTCAAGTATGTTTCTTACAAATTCTTCAGCCGGCGTTCCGTCTTCGCGATAGCGGTCTCTGACTTGAATCCAGCAAGAGCCTAAGCCCAAGTCTGCAGCTTGCAGTTGCATCATCAATGTGGCCACCGAAGCATCTTCTATCCATGCGTCGCTCGTTTCCGGGTTGGCGGCAACGACAACGGCAAGCGGACATGTTTCCAACCCTTTTGTGCCGAAATCCTTACATTCTTTAAGTTGAGCAAGCGTTTGTCGGTCTTCAACAACGATAAACTCCCACGGCATCTTGTTTTTCGACGAAGGCGACATAAGCGCCGTTTCGATAATCGTTTTTACAGCCTCAGCTCCGATTTCTTCGTCTTTATATTTGCGTATGCTTCGACGATTTATTACTAAGTTCTGAAAATTGCTCATAATTTTAATTTTTAACAAAGATACAATTTTTATTGAGAATAATCAAGCAAATGGAGACCGGGAACGGTTGTCGGTTGCACAAAAAAATATTAATTTTGCAAATATGGCAGGCATTTATATCCATATCCCGTTTTGTTCTCGCAAGTGCATCTATTGTGATTTCTACTCGATAGCGTTGCGAGCGGATACTGTCGACAATTATTTGACGGCGGTGGGCAGGGAGTATCTCAGTCGCGTTGATGAGTTGAGCGGCGAATCGGTATCTACGCTATATGTCGGCGGAGGAACGCCGTCGCTGCTAACAGAAGCTCAGCTTCAAACGCTTATGGCCCCGATTGATACGTCGAACGTAGCCGAAGCAACTATTGAGGTTAATCCCGACGATGTAACGTCGGCGATGGCAGTGGCCCTTCGTCGATTGGGGTTCAACCGAGTGAGTATGGGCATCCAGTCGTTCGACGATGTCGAACTTGCGCTAATCGGTCGGCGTCATGATGCTCGAAAAGCCGTTGAAGCCGTCGAAATTCTCAGAAATGCGGGATTTGAGAACATTAGTATAGACTTGATTTATGGCATTCCCGGGCAGTCGTTGGAGAGCTTTTCGCGGTCGGTCGATGCCGCGCTGAATCTTCGAGTTTGTCACATCTCCGCTTATTGCATGACCTACGAAGAAGGTACACGATTGACGCGTATGCGCGATGCCGGTAAGCTCGTAGAGGTCGACGACGAAACTTGTGTTGCGATGTATCAATTGCTTGTCGACCGACTGAAGGCGGCAGGTTATGAGCATTACGAAATTTCCAATTTTGCCTTGCCGGGGTGTCGGTCGCGGCACAATTGCGGTTATTGGAATTTTACGCCATATCTCGGATTGGGCGCATCGGCTCATAGTTTCGACGGTCGATTGCGTCGGTGCAATCCGGCTTCGTTGCGAGAGTATTTGCAGAAAATAAACGATGTCGGTTTCGCTTACGACGTAGAAAGCGAAACGGCCGAGCAACTCTATAATGAGTGGATTATGACGCGTCTTCGCACAGCCGACGGACTTGATTTGCTCGAAGTCGGCACTCGATGGGGTGCAAAAATGGAAAAGCATACTCGCTCGGTCTTGTCGGGCTTCGAGAAAGAAGGGCTGGTGCGGCTAAATGCCGACGTCGCTTCGTTGACCGACCGTGGCGTTATGCTTTCCGATATGATTTTCCGTGAACTTTTCGTCGTTTAGAACAGAGCTTTAAAGCACGGTTTTCCAAAGTCCGTGAAGGTTGCAATACTCGTAGACTGCAACGGGACGGTCTGCGCAGATGCAGAATGTGGCTTGCGGTTCTTTGTCGAGATTGATGATTTGTCCGCCGTGTTCGGTCTCAACGTAGATGAAGGCAATGTGGTGTTCGGGTGTCATCGGGTGGGCTACGCTTCCGATTTCGACCTTGATTCTGCAATCGTCAATTCGTGTTACTACCGGTACGTGCTTTTCGGCTGATGCATCAACTGTGTTTGCCTCAAGTTCTGTCATCTTTTCGCCACAGCATACAACCGGAACTTTATGGTCAACAACTTTTACTACAATGTTGCCACAATGATTACATTTGAAAAATTTTACTGCCATGATTTTTTGTTTTTGGTTTGTATTATTATAACAATTTGAGATCTATAAATGTTCAAAAAAAGCCCGAAATAAAGAACGTATTCGGGCTTGATAAGTTGCGGTAGAGCTATTACTGTTTAAAAGCGTTCCATCCTTGCGCAGTGATGGTAATTTCGTTTTCATCGCGAGTGATAAGAGCGCAACCGAGTTCGGGCTTTGTCATGTGTCCGATGATTCGTATGCCATCGATTTGCTGAAGTCGTTCGTGCATCTCCAAAGGCACGGCAAAAACGAGTTCGTAGTCTTCGCCGCCATTCATTGCAACCGTAGTTACGTTGAGATTCATTTCTTCCGCCATCGCCGCAGTTTGATAGTCGATAGGGATTCGTTCTTCGTATATGCGGCAACCTGTTCCGCTTTGACGGCAAAGGTGAATCAACTCTGACGACAGTCCGTCGGAAACGTCCATCATTGCCGTTGGCAGGATGTTGTGGTCTGCAAGAATTTTTATGATGTCTTTACGCGCTTCCGGCTTCAGTTGGCGCTCAATGATATACTCTTTTCCTCCGAATCTCGGTTGAAAATCGGTTTGCCCTTTGGTGGCAATCATTTCGCGTTCAAGGAGTTGTAGCCCCATATAGGCAGCTCCCAAATCGCCCGACACGCAAATCAAGTCGGTGTCTTTAGCGCCGTTGCGATACACAATCTTGCCGTCTTCTCCTTCGCCAATGCAAGTGATGCTTATGGTCAGCCCTGTAACCGATGCCGACGTGTCACCTCCGACAAGGTCAACGCCATAGATTTCGCAAGCAAGTTTTATGCCTTCGTAGAGCTCTTGGATGTGCTCGACAGTAAAGCGACTTGAAATGCCGAGCGAAACAGTAATTTGTTTCGGGCAGCCGTTCATCGCATAAATGTCCGAGAAATTAACTACGGCGGCTTTATAGCCAAGGTGTTTAAGCGGTACGTAGCGCAGGTCGAAATGTACGCCTTCGAGAAGCAAGTCGGTGGTTACCAACGTGCGATGGTTAGAATAATCAAGGACGGCAGCATCATCGCCGACGCCCTTGATTGTTGATTGATTTTTTATGTTGATTGATTTGGTAAGATTTTCAATAAGACCAAATTCGCCCAACGTTGATATTTCAGTCTGTTTGTCCGACATTATTCTTTAAATTCGTTGATAAGACCGGTCATGATGGCAGTCATCTTGGGTTGAGCAGCAGCTGCTGCGAGTTGAACCTCTTCGTGTGACACTTTTTCGGGTTCAACACCTTCGAGACCACCAAGGTCGGTGATTACGGAAATTGCAAAAACTTCAATTCCGGCGTGGCGAGCCACGATAACTTCCGGAACAGTGCTCATGCCGACAGCGTCGCCACCAATGCGGCGGAAGTAACGATATTCGGCGGGAGTTTCAAATGTCGGACCCTGTGTGCCTACGTATACACCTTGGTGTACCTTAATGCCGGCTTCGTCAGCAACTTTGAGAGCGTCGGCAATCAAGCGTTGCGAATACGGTTCGCTCATTTCCGGGAAACGCGGACCGAGTTCGTTGTAGTTCTTTCCACGAAGCGGATTCTCCGGGAACAAATTAATGTGGTCGTTGATAATCATGATGTCGCCGATTTTGAAATCCGGGTTCATACCACCTGCTGCGTTCGATACGAAGAGGGTAGAGATGCCGAGTTCTTTCATAACGCGCACCGGGAATGTCACTTGCTTCATGTCGTAGCCTTCGTAGAAGTGGAAGCGACCTTGCATTGCCATAACTCGTTTGTTGCCGAGTTTGCCGAAAATCAATTTACCACTATGACCTTCTACAGTCGATACCGGGAAATTAGGAATTTCGCTATAAGGTATTTCTTCTGTAATCTCGATGTGCGATACCAATTCGCCGAGGCCGGTTCCAAGAATGATGGCTGTTTTCGGCATGTCACTCACTTTCGCGCGGATAAATTGCGCTGTTTCTTTGATAGTTTGTAGCATGGTTTTGATTATTTTTTAGTTATTAATTGTATTAATGTTGAGTCGAAATCGTCTTCATAGTCTAAAAACTCGACATTAATAGGTTGATAGAATATGTGTTGTTTCAGACTATGCGGAAAGTATGGGTTGGAGGAAAGGCGCACAGCGTCTTTCTCCGTTGTGATTATGATTTTGTATCTACCTTTCAGACCGTTAAACGTATTCTGTATGTCCATAATATCGTCGCGGCTGAAGTTATGGTGGTCGGGGAAATGCATCACCTTTGTCTTTACGTTAAACGTCTTGAGATATTTGACGAGCGGACGCGGGTTTGCTATGCCCGTGACGGTGAGCACAACGTCTTTGCCGTTCATTATCTCCAGCATCGGCACGTAGGTCGATTCGGCGGGGAAAACCGGAGTCAAGTTGTCGTAGTTATAGCGGCTGAAGAAGAGCTTCTGATAAGGGAAGAGGTCGGTGTTTTTCTTCTTTATCCGGAAGTCCATCGGCTTTATGTCGTCGGGGCATTTTGTAATTATTACCATTTCGGCACGATTGACTGCACGTATGTTCTCGCGAAGACGTCCTAACGGCATTATTCGGTCTTCGTAGTAGGGTCGGTTGAATTCTGTGAGCAAGATTGACACGCGCGGCTTGACGTACCGATGTTGGAATGCATCGTCAAGAATTATCAAATTGATGTTAGGGTCAATTTTTTGCAATTCTCGGATACCGACAACGCGCTTTTCGCATACTGCAACTTTTATACGGTCGCCGAATTTTTGGTAAATCTGGTACGATTCATCGCCGATGTCGAGCGGCGTACTGTTTTCGGAGGCAAGGATGAAGCCTTTTGTCATACGTTTGTATCCGCGGCTGAGCACTGCGATGTTGTAATGTCCGCAAAGCAGGTCGACAATGTATTCGGTGTGCGGCGTTTTGCCGGTTCCACCAACTGCGAGATTGCCGATGCTGATGATGGGGATGTCGAATTCTACCGATTTGAGAATATTTAAGTCGAAGAGCTTATTGCGCACATAGGTTATCGCTCCGTAGATGTACGACAACGGAGTGAATATAGCTTCTCTTGTTATGCGCAAATATTCTTTCATCAAATTATTTAATCTCAATATATTCCATTCGACATTGAATCGGGTCTCGGTTGAGAATTGCGTTGATTTCGTGCATATAGGTTCCGAGGCAACCGAATTGTTTTTCCAGACTCATTTTGTAATAAGATTCCGACATTGCAGAAAGCAGAATATCCATAAAGTCGGGTTCTGTTTCGGGGTATTCGGAAACGACATAATCGGTTTCGATTTGCGCTTCTTTAGCCACCCACTTAATTGCGTTGTCGAGATTGCCTAATTCGTCGACCAATCCGATTCGCTTAGCGTCGGTAGCATCCCAAACGCGTCCTTCGGCAATTTCTTTCAACTTGTTGATATCCATGTTTCGGCCTTTGGCGCAACGACCGGTGAAGAGTTCGTAGCCCTCGTTGATTGAGCGTTGAAATGCGTTGCGTTGCGTGGCAGTCAACGGTTTTACGGTCGAGATGTCGGAATTGGCGTTTGTTTGAACGAAGTCGAAATTGATGCCCAATTTGTCGGTCAAGATGCCTTTTGCACACGGAACTACGGCAAAAATGCCAATTGAACCGGTAAGGGTAGTGGGTTCGGCAAAAATGCGGTCGGCGCCACATGAAATGTAGTAACCGCCAGATGCAGCATAGTCGCCCATTGATACGGCAAACTTTTTGCCTTCGGCTTTGAATTGTTCCAAAGCCTCCCAGATTTGTTCCGAAGCAAAAGCGCTTCCACCGGGGCTGTTTACGCGAAGAACCATACCTTTGATATCGTCGTCTTTCGCCAAGTCGAGAATTACCGGAACAAGGTCGTCGGAGTTGATGCCGTTCTTTTGTCCCGAAACGTCAATGTCTCCCGATGCATAGACAACGGCAATTTGGTTGTTTGACGTCTTCGGCTTGTCGGTGCTCAAAACGTCGGTAACCGAAACATAATTGATGTCATCATCTTCTTCAATGCCTACTGTCTGACGGACTTTTGATTCGAATTCGTGGTTGTAGCAAAGTCCGTCGATGAATTTCTGCTTGACGCAAACTTCGGCTTTGTCGAACATACGCAATGAGTCGGCATATTCGTTGATTAGCGACCTTTCAATGTTTCTTGATTGTGCGATACTTTCCGAAACATTGTCCCACAAGTGGTTGATGTAGGTCTCGGTTTGCAAGCGGTTTGCTTCGCTCATCTCGGTCAGCATATAAGGTTCAACGGCGCTTTTGAACGTGCCGACACGTATCACTTGCATTTCCACTCCAATCTTCTCGAGTGTATTTTTGAAGAACGGAATCGATGAAGTTATGCCATGGATTTCGAGCGCACCGACGGGATTCATAAAGATGCTGTCGGATGCAGATGCGATGTAGTAGTCTCCTTGTGTGATAGCGTCGCCGTAGGCGTATATCCATTTTTTCGACGTTTTAAAGTCGATGAGCGCATCGCGAATTGCTTTTGCTGTAGCAAAACCGCACGACGACGAGTTGCAACTTACAACGATTCCTTTTATGTTGTCGTTGGTTTTCGCCAACTTTATGGCTTTCAAAATGTCTCGCAGATTGTCGGGAGTTTTTTGGTCGCGATTGATTACCATTTGAAAGTCTGCAGTTTGTGCATATTCCGGAATCTGTCCGTATAGGTCAATCAGCAGAACCGATTTGTCGTTAACCGAACCGATATTGCTTTTGAACGACGACATCGAGAATGATGCCATCGAGATAATTCCACTGATGAAAATCACTATTCCAAAAATAATGAATGCCAACCATGTGCCTACAAAAGCACCTAATAAGGTTGCGAAAAACTTTTTCATATTTGTGTAAGTTATTATTAATCAAATTTTTTGCGGCGAAAAACGAAGTTTCGGCCGAGGTATTTCTCTCTAACAATCGGGTTTTCGGCAAGTTCTTCCGATGTGCCTTGGAAAAGAATCTTACCTTCGAATAGCAGGTATGCTCGGTCGGTGATGCTGAGCGTTTCGGGAGCGTTGTGGTCGGTAATTAGGATGCCGATGTTTTTCTCTTTCAACTTATAGACTACGCTTTGGATTTCTTCGACAGCAATCGGGTCGACGCCGGCAAATGGCTCGTCGAGCATAATGAATCGCGGATTGATGGCAAGACATCGTGCAATTTCCGTGCGTCGACGTTCGCCTCCCGACAATTGGTCGCCTAAGTTCTTTCTAACTTTTTGCAAACTGAACTCTTGTATCAAACTTTCAAGTTTTTCGGCTTGATATTCTTTTGTCGTGTTGGTCATTTCGAGGACGAGCCGCAAATTGTTTTCGACGCTGAGTTTACGAAACACTGACGGCTCTTGAGCCAAGTAGCCGATGCCGTTTTGTGCGCGTTTGTAGACGGGATATTTAGTGATGTCGAGGTCGTTGAGAAAGATTCTACCTTCGTTGGCGGCAATCAGTCCGGTTGTCATATAGAAGGTCGTGGTTTTGCCGGCACCGTTAGGACCGAGCAAGCCAACGATTTCGCCTTGGGTAACGTCTATCGACACGTGGTTGACCACCGTACGTTGGCGATATTTTTTGACAAGGTTGTCCGTACGAAGCACCATCTTCTCGCCTTCGTTGACCTTGATAATCGGCGCTTCTTTATGCTTTATGCTTTCGGCAATCTTGTCGGAGCAGCCTTTTATCTCTTTTGTTATGTTGGTTAATGTTGTTTTTAAACTCATTTACTTGTTGTCGTACTATTTTCGTGCATTTATTCTGCCCTCAATATATTCTTTTAGAAGTTTAATCGCCACCGTGTTGTTGCCGCCTTGTGGAATGATTAAGTCGGCAAAACGTTTTGCGGGCTCAATGTACATATTATGCATCGGCTTGAGCACACGTTCGTAGCGTTCTACCACCATTTCCGGCGTGCGACCGCGCTCGATACAGTCGCGATTGATAACGCGAATAAGACGGTCGTCGGCATCGGCATCGACAAACACTTTTATGTCCATCATCTTGCGCAAACGAGCGTCGCTAAACACGAGGATGCCTTCGACGATAACCACATCACGCGGCTGCATCGGCACTGTCTCCGGCTGACGAGTGCACGTCAGATAAGAGTAGGTGGGCACTTCTATGCTCTTTCCTTCGCGGAGCTGTTTGAGTTGACTGAGAAGCAAATCCCAATCGAAGGCTGCCGGCTCGTCAAAGTTGATTTTTTGCCGCTCTTCGGGCGGTATGTGGCTCGAATCCTTGTAGTAGGAGTCTTGGGGGAGCACACTGACTTCGCCCGCAGGGAGCGATTCTATGATTCTTTTGACTACAGTAGTTTTGCCGGAACCGGTTCCTCCGGCGATACCTATTATGATCATAATATCAAATTTTCAAACTTGATACAAACTTATTAAAAATAATTGAGATAACACTAAAATAGACTGTAAAAAATACATTTTTTATTAATTTTCCGACCGAAACCTCTCAAAAACGGCTTTTTGCTCGTCTTTGTATGCCTTTTTTCGTGTAGCTGTTGTGTGGTTGTCGGTTTCTTAGTACCTTGGCATAAAAATTGATTTTCGATGTCGAATAAAAAAGGAGTGATACTAATCGATGCCGCTTTCGCTGTGAGTTTTTGTGGCGTTTTGCGTGCTCATTTTGAAGAAAAAACGGGTAGGGCATTAGCCCCGTTCGATTTCGCCGAATTGCCGACCCTATTGGCATTTTGTGCCGACCGTAGTGAGACAACCGACTATTCGGTGGTCTACATCTATGATGCCGCCGACAGTAAAACGCATCCAACAATTCCGGGCTCGCCCGATGAATTGTTGGATGGTGTTGCTTTTCTCCACCAAGTGGGCGAGTTCGCCTTCTCGGCAATATCGAACGAGCGAATGGTTGCCGTCGACGAAATGTTTGTGCAAGTGCTTGCAGATGTGTATGTCGACAATGCCGACATTGACGTTTTGATAACTCTCGGCGATTGCAGTACTCAAGACGAACGCATCCGCGACGTGCTCGAATCGATGAAATGCACCGATATTATCAACTACAGCCTGCGCTCGGCTTCTGCCGATGCCAAATATGTCACAAACAATCCGGTATATCCGTTTGCTATGATGCTCGGCTTGACGGCTGACGAATTAGAGTAGCCCGTTGTTTCTGTTACATTACAACCGGAGCAAGGTATTTGGCAAGCAGATATCCACCTCCGACAAGCCACGCAAATAGCATCAGCGCAAGGATAAACGGCTTTGCACCGGCAGCCTTGAATTTTTCGATGCCGGTATCAGTGCCCAACGCGGTCATTGCCATTGTGAGCATAAACGTGTCGATATATTCTATTGCGCCATTCAATGGTATTTCTTTGACCGTGTCAACTCCACAAAGATATTGCAACAGCGAATTGAGGCATATCACGCCGATAAATCCGAAAGCAAACCAGGGAATCGTAATTTTGCCGCGTTTTTCTCCATTGTGATGTCCTCCGGCAAGTGCAAGACCCATGATGATTAGCACCGGAGCGAGCATCATTACGCGTATCATTTTAGTGATAGTCGCTGTCCCGGCTATGCCGAGAGCATCGGTAGGGTCCATAGCATTTCCCGCGCCGGCAACGTGAGCCACCTCGTGAAGTGTGCTGCCCGTGTAGATTGCTACGCATTCGTTACTCAGGCCATCGAGCAAGCCGCAACGATACATAATAGGGTAGAGAAACATAGCAATCGTTCCAAAGATAACAACCGTCGAAACGGCAATCGCTGTCTTATGGCTTTCGCATTTGACCACAGGTTCGGCGCCAAGAACGGCGGCTGCACCGCATATGGCACTTCCGGTTGCTGTCATGAGCGTGGTGTCTTTATCCATTTTCAACAGTTTGCCAAAACAAATGCCCAGCAGCAATGTGCCCGCCACAATTATCGAATCGACTACTATCGCCGCCGTGCCAACATTAACGACTTCGTTGAGTGTGAGTCGAAATCCGTAGAGCACAATGCCGGCTCGAAGTACCTTCTTGGTGCAAAACTTTATGCCGGGAACCCATGTCTCGGGTAGACGATTGCGAAGACTGTTGGCGTAAATCATTCCAAGGATAATACCTATAATAAGCGGGCTAAGCGATAGGCTTTGAATTGCCGGGATTTCGGCAATGTAAAATGCTGCGCACGAAAACAATGCTATTAGCAAAATTCCATGAAGAGTGTTGCCTCTTGTTCCTTTTTCAAACATAGTGTAAAAAATTTTGGCAAAGTTACGCTCTTTTAGAATAAAATACAAAGAAATATCTCTGACAGTGTGTGCAAACATTATAATTTACTTGGTGATAAAATTTCAAAAAAATGTTACAATATTTTGCTGAAAGTGTAGAAATTATTAACTTTGTAGTGATGTTAACAGTGATAGGACATATTGAGTACCTGGTACGGCATAACGATTGTGTGGTTGTGCCGAGTTTCGGTGCGTTTATAGCGCATCGTGAAAGTGCTCATATACAGGATGGTATGATTTATCCGCCGAAGCGTTCTATCTTGTTTAACGCGGCAGTAAACCACAACGATGCGCTGCTGGTCACGTCGATAATGCGCAAATCGGGCATTTCGTACGACGCAGCTGTTAAGGTAGTCGAAGATGATGTTCTTGCAATGAAGACTCATCTTTCGGAAGTTGGCGAGCTTACATTAGGCAATGTCGGCAGATTTACATGCGTGGATGATGTCGTGTCGTTTGAGCCGAGTGAGGAGCCTTTTGGAAAATACTTCGGACTAAGCGCAGTGGCATTGCCGACAGTCGACGACGAAATCGAAGTTGCGGCAGTGGCAGAAGAATCTGAAACTCGCACCGATAAAAAGTCGAAAGACATTATCTACATACCTCTTCACAAAAACATTTTCCGCATTGCGGCATCGATTGTTGTTGTCGTGTTGCTGTCGTTTGTCCTTTCCGGTCCTATCCACGTAGGCGATGCGCCCGATATGGCTGCCGTTATTTCTACGAAAACTGTTGACAATCGCGACTGTCAGAAAATCGAAAAGCAAGCGCCTGAGGTTATTGAAACTAAAGCCGAACCCGAAATAGTTGAAGATTCTTCGGCAACAGATAAGT
>SFJG01000041.1 GCA_004555955.1 Bacteroidales bacterium
AGAGGTAAGAGGTGAGAGGTAAGGGGTGAGAGGTAAGACTACGACTCGTCCCCCGTTCCTCGTCCCCCGTCCCCCGTTCCTCTCCGCTTAAAGCGGATTTAATGAAATATTTAATGAAATTTTTCTTTTATTATTGTTGAAATAAAAAAATAATATGTACATTTGCAGCGAAATGCCGAGACTGGATTTCGGCAGGGTAAATAAGAGATTGTAAAAAAGGAAATAATACAATAACCCTAATAAAAATACAACAATGATTAAAGTAGGTATTAACGGCTTTGGCCGTATCGGACGCTTCGTATTCCGCGCAGCTCAAAACAGAGATGACATTCAAATCGTAGGTATCAACGACCTTTGCCCGGTTGACTATTTGGCTTACATGCTCAAATACGACACTATGCACGGCGCTTTCCAAGGTACTATCGAAGCTGACGTTGAGAACAGCAAACTCATCGTTAACGGTAAAGAAATCCGCGTTACTGCTGAACGTAACCCGGCTGATTTGAAATGGAACGAAGTTGGCGCTGAATATGTTGTTGAGTCTACAGGCTTGTTCCTCACTAAAGAGAAAGCTCAAGCTCACATCGAAGCTGGTGCTAAATACGTTGTTATGTCGGCTCCCTCGAAAGACGATACTCCTATGTTCGTTTGTGGTGTTAACTTCGACAAATACGTTAAGGGCACTCAATTCGTTTCTAACGCTTCTTGCACTACTAACTGCTTGGCTCCTATCGCTAAGGTGTTGAACGACAAATTCGGTATCACTGACGGTCTTATGACTACAGTTCACTCTACTACTGCTACTCAAAAGACTGTTGATGGTCCTTCGATGAAAGACTGGCGTGGTGGTCGTGCTGCTTCAGGCAACATCATCCCCTCTTCGACAGGTGCTGCTAAGGCTGTAGGTAAAGTTATCCCCGAACTCAACGGCAAACTTACAGGTATGTCAATGCGCGTTCCTACTTTGGACGTGTCTGTTGTTGACCTTACTGTTAACTTGGCTAAGCCTGCTACTTACGCTGAAATCTGCGCTGCTATGAAAGAAGCTTCTGAAGGCGAACTCAAAGGTGTGCTCGGTTACACTGAAGATGCTGTCGTTTCGTCTGACTTCCTCGGCGACACTCGCACTTCTATCTTCGACGCTAAAGCAGGTATCGCTTTGACCGACACTTTCGTTAAAGTTGTTTCTTGGTACGACAACGAAATCGGTTACTCTAACAAAGTGCTCGAACTCATCGCTCACATGGCTAAAGTTAACGCTTAATACTTAACTTTCCATAAAGAATAGAGGGTGTATCTCACGATACATCCTCTTTTTTTGCCGTTTTCGCAATTATACGCCTACAGGCAAATAGTATATTTGCCATAAAAACACTTGAAATACCATGAAAACGAAACAATTGAACATCAAATGGGAGAGTGCCGACGGCTCGAATTATCAATCGATAGAACTTGTCAACGCACGGCCGACAGCCGACGGCGAAATTGTCGTTGCAGGCGTACCCGAGACCATTGCTTACCTTTCGCCCGTTGACCGATTCTTGGGTTGCGACCGTCGCGCAAATCGCACCTATTACTTCGTCGAGCGCGACCATCAGCCGATGCTCCTTGGCTACGCCCTTCCCGACGTGGAATTTACGTTTGTCGAACTGTCGTTCGGCGTCGTTATGAACGTCTCGGGTTTTGCCGTTACGGGCGATTTCGTCGTGCTCGCTACCGACGCCGGTTTGCGCTTTTTGCACTTTAACGGCGACGGCTACGACCTCTTCGGCGAAGCCCCGGTGCTGCCTAAATTGGCGGTAGGATTCGCCGAAGAACGAACCTACAGCGAAATCGTCTCCGCTCGAACTCTGCGCGAGAACTACTCTCGTTGGCAAGGTTCTTTGCTGCCACAAGACCAAACCGATATGGATAAATCGGTCAAGGCGGCGCTGTCGAGGCTCAAAGCAAAGGCGTGTGATGCGCTTTGCTGCACGGGGCCTATGGCGGTCAGGGCGGCGCTCAGGCTTTCCGATGACAGCCTCATTTGGCTCCCCGAGGCTTGGATTGCCGGATGCCGACCCGAAGCCCCATCCGCTGTTGCCTCTGTGACTTACGACGGCGCGGGCGCTTACTCCGTCGGCTCGTTCAGCCTGAGCATGAAGGCTTGGAAGGTGGCTCTGGCGGTTGTCGACTTGGGTTTGGGGAAATGGCGTTCGCTGGTGAAAAGCCTGGAAATCTACGCCGGCGACCCGTGCGACGCTCTTGGCGCGCCTATCTATCGCTGCGAGTCGTCGCAATCCGGCGCTGAGGCGTTTTCGCTCAAGGTAAGCATCGACAATTCGGAGGCTAAAGCAAAATGGGCTACTGCTGCCGAGTGCGCCAAACTCCGCAAAATTGCCTCGATTACCGACCTCGAATCGTTGGCCGTAGGCGGCATTTCGACGCTCTCTCACGTCGTCGACGGTACCGGCGGACCCCTTGCCTACAAGACCTACTCAATCGACAATGTCGGTGTCGCTGCGGATGTGCGCTTTATGCCGTGGCTGATGCCATACAGCGCTAATGAAGTGACAACGGTGTCGAATCGTTGCTTTGCCGGCGACGTCGTGATGCGCCTGCCTCGCTGCCCGTGGTTTGTCGCTATGTCGCGACTCGACTCTCTTACCGCCGGATTTGCCGCCGTGGAAGTCGTTGTCGAACTGGCTGTCGCCGACGGCACTGCCCGTGTGGTGGAGTCGTATACAACCGATGTCTATTCCCTCCGACTGCAACCGCTACTGTGCTATCCCGACTGTCGCGCCGTTAGAATGGTCATTACCCTTACCGTCAACGGAAAGATGTATCGTCTCGACACGCCATTGCAAGCCGCTCCCGACGGTACTATGGCTTACGCAATGTCGAAAACCGACTACTTCGAACTGTCGCTGACCACCAAGCCGATGTCGTTTGCCTCCGGACGTCTATACCACAGCGAGCCGTCGACTCTGCTTCTCGCCGACGCTGCAAATCCTCTGCAATGGTCGCCGTGCCGCAAAGCCTACAACAAGGGCGTCGTTGCCGTTGTTGCGTCGATTGCCACCGGCTCGTCGTGGCTTTTGGGCAAACATTCTGCCTATCTTTTTGCCGTCGACGGCGTCTATCTGTTGTCGTTCGACAAAAGCGGTTGCAGCGGTGCTACGCTGGTGTCGCGTCGGCGAATCCGTTCGTCAGCATTGGTCACGCCCACAGCCGACGGGGCGGCTTTTATCGACGACACCGGCTCTCTGCGCCGACTCCGTGGAAGTAGCGAACGCTCTACCGGAATTACTGTTGCCGATGCGAAAGCTCTGGGCTATTCGCTCGGATTCGACGAAGTGTTGGTCGATAGGGGCAACGATATATTGTCTGTCTCCGCCAACAATCGATTCTTTCTAAAATCTTTGAAAAGTGCTGGCATTATTCGGCAAGGCGACATCTCCTTGCTCTGCGACGGCTACAACCTCTATACCCCCGACCGTGAGACGGCGACTCGCCTCGACATTGTCGCGCAGACTCGGGCGGTGGCTGTGCCGAGCCGACACCGAGTTGAGTCGGTCGTCTGGCTAACAGCCGGCAATCATGTGAGTGCAACGCTGTCCGTGCTGGGCGAAAACGGTATCTCGTGCCACGGCGCTACGCTTTCGCAACTCGCCGTCAACGGCACAATTGGCGCACCCTTATTTCATCGCCTGCCGAGCATCCCGGTGCGCACAATCCGCCTACGAATCGAAGGCAAATTCCTCTCCGGAACAACCATCGCCCCATGTGTGGTGTTTTGCCGTCAGTCGCAAAGCCGCAGCTTTCCGTAGACTTTGCATCCCACTATACCGATTCCCGCATTCATTATCCCTCAAGCACCTTCCGATAGTATTCAGCTTTCCAGGCGATGGGGCGTGGGTAGGCGCGCGACGACGACGGCATGCGGTACACTCGATAGCGTCGTCCCGAAATGGTTACCTCGGTCGACTCGCCGACACCGATTTCTTCGAAGCCGTAAATTTCGCGCAGCGTGTCGGCCGATTTTTTCCCCGTTGCAACGATTTTACGGCAGTGCGGTAGCCGTGACAGTAAGGCGCTCACGTCGGTCGCTCGTACTACCTCAAGAAAGTTGTCAGAAGCGTTGTTGCGCAGTCGAACGACTTCCGTTGCCGTGTCGTAGAGGGCCAACCGTCGTCGTCGGCAGAACTCTACTATCTTCTCGACGTCAAAACGTCGTTTCGCCGTGTCGACAAACGCATTGGAGTCGCCCGTTTCGATATATCCCATTATCCGCCACATATCGTTTTGGAAGTTAGGGTAGTAGAATTCCATGCACCAACGCACGCGTTGTGGCGGAAAACTTCCCAACATCAGTGTTTCGGCTTCTTCCGGCAGAAACGGCTCTAACGGGTGTTTCTCAATTTCCGCCATGTCCTATCGCTTTGCGTTCTACCTTTTCTATTTCTCCTGACGGAACGTACCACAGATAGCCTTCGAGCCGTTTGTAGCCTATCACTGCAAGCATATCCATATAGTGGCGCACTTGCATGTGATATTCGTCCTTTTTGTCGCCGAATTTGTAGTCTATCACAATTGTGCGACCGTCCTTGGTGCACACAACGCGGTCGGGCCGACGAGTCTCGAAGTTGAATTGTAAGTATTCTTCATTCTCCGGGTCGCCGAAATATCCCAATATTTCGGTCTCGTTGAGCACTTCAACGTCTTCCGAAAACCATTCCTCAACCCGCGGGTCCTTCAGCGCTTCGCCGAGGATTTTGCCGTAGCGTTTCTGCTCTGCGTCGTTGATTATCGACTTCTTGTAATAGTAGCCTATTGCCGATCCCAGGTCGCCGGCGGTCTTTACGCGCTGCATTATGTTGTGCATGGCTGTGCCGTCGAACTGTTTGGGATTACTTAGTCGAGTTATCAGTTCGGGAACTTTATATTTGATGCCTTTATCTTCGGTGTCGCGAAGCGGTGGTATTATCTGAAGATGCTCCAAAATGTGTTTCTTCGGCGTTATTTCGTTGTCGTCCGGTTTTTTATCCGATTCAGTTACTTTGTCCGTCTTACACCCACGCTCATACACTTCTTTGTTGCCGCCGGTCAAGTATGGTGTCAGCAGCTCGCGAAGGTTTTGTTCCTTTGCTTCGGTTTTTGCCGCCTTGGTTTTTGCCGCCTTGGTTTTTGCCCCTGCAAACATCACCAGTTCTTGCTTGGCGCGAGTAAAGGCTACGTACATCTTGTTGAGAATGTCCATTTTTGCATCTCTTTCGCACTTCTTCAGGCTCTCGCTGAATTCCGTGAGCGACGTGTTCAGCTCATTGCGGGTGATGGGCAATATCGGCGGCAATTTCACGTGCTCTTTGCCTTCTTCTTTGAAGAACTTTTTCAACTCATTCAATTCGTCCGTTTCTATCCATTCGATAATGTCTCTATCTATCTTCCAATTGCAGAACGGAATGATAACACCCTGAAATTCAAGTCCCTTCGACTTGTGTATTGTCATTACCTGGATGGCATTGATGTCGCTCGGCGACGACACTGACCGCAGAGACCCTACCTTGTTCCACCACTTCAGGAAGAAGTGTACGTTCGATCCGAAGGTCTCCATATAGTCGGCTACCAAGTCCTTGAATGCCAGCACAAATGTCATTTCTTCGTCGAGCGTCTTCTGTCCCACAAAGTGCTTGAGTATCCGGTCGACTATCACGTCGAGGGTCACCGGCTCGTCGCCTTTGATTACCTTACTCAAGTCGATTTCGCTTGTGTTGTCGAGCGCTTTTTGGAACGCTCTTGCCGAATCGCCTTCCGTGAACAATAAGTACTGATAGCGGAACAGTAATTCCTTCGGCGTGAGTTTTTCTTTGCGCTTTTTTTCGGTTTCGGCAGAAGTCCCGGGTTGAGCCGTGCGGTCGATGGCGTTGAGAAGTGTGATGACGGTCGACACTGCCGACGACGTCCCGATGAGCAATGATTCTTCCGAAACGACGTTTATGCCTTCTTCCTGAAGCAGAGCTTTGATGATTTGCTCGCCTTCGGTATTAGTATTCACCAAGATGGCTATGTCGCGCTGCTCGTAGCCGCGGTTGAGCATATCATAGATGGTCTCTATCGTTTTCGCTGTCGCTTGTTCTTTAAATTTTTCTACGTTCTCTTCTTCCAGAAGTTCGTAGCGCACATAGCCTGGGGTTTCTTTGTGCTTTGTCGACACTTCCTGATGAATGTTGGAGTAAAACTCGTCGTACAATCCCAACTCCTTGGCAAGATATTCAAACACATCGTTGTTGAATTCCACGATGTCCTTGTAGCTGCGCCAGTTGACGTTCTTACTCTGGCAGTCGCCCTTCTTATAACTGCCGAAACTCTTTTCCACCTCATTGCCGAGAAGGTGTGGGTCGGAGTTGCGGAAGCGGTAGATGCTCTGCTTGATGTCGCCGATTATCAGGTTGTCGTGCCCTGCCGACAGGCTGTCTTGTAGCAGCGGCTCAAGGTTTTCCCACTGCATGCGCGACGTGTCTTGGAACTCGTCTATCAGATAGTTGCAGATAAACGTGCCCAACCGTGCGTAGACATACGGCGCATTGTCGCCGCCGATAACGTCTTTTAGGATGTCGTTGGTGTTCGACAGTAGGATGGTGTTGTTCTCGTTATTGTAGTTCTTGATGTTGTTATCTATGTGATAGAGAAGCCCTAAGCGATAGATGTTTTCGCTGATTGCTTCTACCGCAGCCTTTCGCTTCAGCGCTGTGCGCACTTTTTCCAGCCACACGCTGAATTCTGTTGCCGCTTTTTCGGTAGTCGCCTTTTTTCGCCATGAGTCTGATTCCTCATACATCTCTATGAATTCTTTTTCGACTTTTTTCGAGGCTTTGAAGCCTTGCAGGTTCACGGCTGTTCTTTTCTTAGTGCCGTTAAGGTTCAGTTTATCGTAGTTTTTGTAGCAGTAGTCGCCGAACGCCCGAATCTCTTTCGATAGACTTTCGCTTATGTCGTCGAGACATTCGTTGAGCGCTTTTAGATTCGCTCCGTCAGATTCGGTAATCCATTCCCGCAGCTTGCCCAGATGCTTTTTTACCTTCTCGTTGGTGAGATATTTGGCAAAGTCCGAGAGCGTCTTTTTTGACTTTATTTTCGTTTTCTCGCCGCTCGTGTCTTTCAGCACGTTCCAACTTTTGCCGCTGTTGACCGTGTCGGTGACATACTCTCGTATCCATTCACTCAAGTAGTCGTTCTTGTTCGACGTGCGCATGTTGCGCTTCAGGTCGCCGATGCCAACGGCTATGGCAAATTCGTCGCTTAGTTCGATGGTGAAATCGCTCGGCAGGTCGACGTCGAAGGCAAACGTTCGAAGAACCGTCTGGAAGAACGAGTCTATCGTGCTCACGTTGAAGTTGGCATAGTCTATCAGTATCTGGGTATGCGCTATGGCGGCTGCTTCGCAAACCTTATCTTCGCTCACGCCAAACGCTTCGGCTATACCCTTTAGGTGGTCGCTCTTTTTCGACTTATGTGCCATGTAGCCGAGCTCCTTGACGATGCGTTGCTTCATCTCCTCGGTTGCCTTGTTGGTAAACGTGATGGCGAGTATCTTGCTGTGCTCGTTGTTTAGTTTGGTTTTAAGCTTGTATTCCGATTGTTTGCTGTCGTTCGGTTTATATCCCAACAGCATTTTGATAAACTCGTATACCAGGTTGTACGTCTTGCCGCTTCCTGCCGAGGCTTTGTTGATGATTAGCATATTTGTCCTACTTTATGTTGCCGGCGGTCACTACTTCGTGTCGCAGGTTATAGTTGTTTCTCAGGTCCTCGAATTTGTCGGGTGATGTGCGGAGCATCTCTGTGTCGTTCAGCGGGTTATAGGTCGCCGTTACTTGCTCGATGCTGTCGATGTCGGCTCCGCGTGACGGTGCTTCGATGGTCGGTATGCCGTCGACGGCTACGCCGAAATGTCGTGCAAACGCCTCGAGTGTCATTGCCGTGGCACGCTTTTTGCCCTCGCTACTGTAGCCGGCTATGTGCGGCGTTGCAACGAACGCTTTGCCGAGCAGGTTGCGGTCGATGGCAGGCTCGCTTTCCCAGCAGTCGATGGCGGCACATTCTATCGTCTTGCCAATGGCTGCCGCAAGCGCCGAATTGTCGACCACTTCGCCGCGAGAACTGTTGATGAGCAGTCGGCAACGGCTTAGCCCGCCGAGCCATTTCGCATCGGCAAGGTGATAGGTTGCGTCGACGCCCGATAGGTTGAGCGGCGTATGGAAGGTGATGATGTCGCATTGTTCGGCTACTTGGCGCAGGTCGACGAAATCGCCGCCTTCGCGTCGCTGCCGAGGAGGGTCGCACCGAAGTACGTTCATCCCCAAACGCTCGCCCCAGCGCGCTACGATGCTCCCGACGTTGCCCACGCCTACTACGCCTAAGCGCAGCCCGGAAAGGTCGGCGCCCGTAAACCGTCTGCCTATCACGGCAAACACGTATTGCGCAACCGCCGGTGCATTGCATCCCGGCGCGTTGACTACCGTAATGCCGCGACTTCGGCAGTAGTCGAGGTCGATGTGGTCGGTGCCTATGGTTGCCGTGGCAATAAACTTAACGCGCGAGCCTTCGAGCAGCTCGGCGTTGCATCGCGTACGTGTCCGCACAAACAGTGCGTCGGCGTCTGAAACCGCTTCGCGCGTGATTTCTCCGGCGCGTAGATATGCCACCTCGCCGTGACGTTCAAGCGCCCCGGCGATATACGGTATGTTGCGTTCGATGATGATTTTCATTGTCTAAATGCCTTATTTTAAAGCAGTTCTTTCAATATCGTAAATAGCGTTGGTCCCGCCATATTCGCTACTACAAGAAGTATAAACAGTATATAGCCTTTGTTTAGTCGCGTGGTGGTGAAAAAGTGAGCCGCTTGCACTGCCAAGCACACGTTCAGCACTGCCAAGTAGGTCAGTACGTTCGCCACGTCGACTACCAACAGCAGCGTCGTGGCGAGTGCCAGAACGGTGAAAAAGCCGTTGTAGGCGCGCAGTTGGCGGCGGTAGGAGATGAGTGTCAAGGCATTAACAACGCCGAATACCGCTCCCGTAACCATAGTCAGCACTACGTTGACTATCACCGGCGATGTCAAAAGCGCCATATAACGTTCTGCGCTAAATTGCAGTTGCGGCAAGTGCAAGTCGCCGAGCGTAAACATTCCGAATCCGTAGGCTATCCAATAGGGCGTTATCCACCCGAAAAGCATCCCGACAAAGCCCTTGAACGACATAATCTGCACCTGGAAGAAGCCGACCATAAATATCAGCGCATAAGCCACAAAGACGTAGTCGACCATGCTGCCTATCGACAGAATCAGCGAAATCAGGAATATGTAACTCCGATAATGCTGTTGCTGGTAGCCGCTAAACATGACGTGCATCGCCGGCAGTAGCAGCAGTACGACCACGTTCGCCGGGCACAGCCCCGCCGTAAGTCCGGGAACAGACATCGTCAGCACTATCATCATCGTCGTGTGAAGTCGCGTGTATTCGCGAATAAACGCAAATCGCTTATTCAGAAACGATAGCAGTATCACGCCGCAACCTATCGTTATCAGGTTGAGCACCCACGACAATACGCTTCCGTGTGCAAGTCCGATTTCCGCGCCGGCAACCACGCCGTAGAACTCGTCGGCGTAGTCGATGCCCGCATAATAGTAGTAGATGCTCAATGCAACGGCAAGCACCGCAGCCAATGCCGTGCAACCGGTGCCGTTGATAAAGGCATTCATCCTGCTTTGTCGTACTTGCTCCATAGCGCCTTATTCCCCGAATTTCGTGTTGCGTACTTCAAGAATCTTCGACACGTCGAAGTAGTAGCCGTCGGGCATCTTGTCGTTCTTCTTGTCGACAATGATGTAGTCGATGTCGTTTATCAACTCTTGATGGTCGGTCACCACAAGCCCCATGAAATTTACGATGTTGTATTCGTGCACCGGACTGATGACAAACCACGGGCTTTCCTTCTTGCCTGTTCCTGTCGATAAGATGGCTTCTATCAGGTGGTTAAGTCGGTATTGCCATATCGATGCCCGAGCATATTTCCGCTTCGTCTTCAACGCATAGATGAAAAACTGCATCTGGTTTAAGTCGAACGGATTGTCGGCGAGCGACAGTTCGGCGTATTTGATTATCGTGTCGCACTCGGCTTCGGTGTGATTCTTTTTGTAGTAGAGCGGCTGTATTTTTGTGGCAAATTCCGACACGCGGTAGGGGTCGTAATCCTCTTGGAACACGTAGCCAAGGTAGAAATGTCGATATTCTTGTATCGACATATTCGTGTCGTTGCTCACAAACTTGCGCCACAGCCGTTTGTAGTAGTAGTTCGACTGCGGGTCGCGTATCGCTTTCTTGATAGCCTCCATGTCGGGCTTTTCCGGCTTGAGTTTCTCTTTCGATTTGCCCTCGGCAACGCCCACGGAAAGAAGTATGGTTGATAGAATTACTATTATCAGTTTTTTCATTTTTCTCGTTTTTTTATTCATATTCGACGGCTGCAATCAGAATGGCTATGCCGATTATCGACACGCTAATTACCGCCGGAAGCCCTTTAGCACATAAATACTGCAAAAATCGTTGCGAGGGGAAGTCGAGCCCGCGGCCGCCGGGAGTTCGTGCAAACACGACAGCACCAAGCGTCGCTCCCACAGCCGCTCCGACCACCATCAGCGCATATCCGCCGACGGCGCCGAGCGCCATTCCTGTCAACGCACCCAGGCATATATGCACCATCCCTTGCGTCGCTTTGACCAACGTGCGCTGCTGCATCGACGTGATGATGAGCACCACAACGACCATCGCGCCCCAGTAGGTCAGCATGCGCATCGGCACGTCGAGCCAGTCGCCCAGCGACAACGCCCACAGTCCGCCATACGACGCTATGACCGACGGAAAATGAGGCCTCACAATCAAATAGACCGACAAAGCCAATAGTAATATGCCTGCAATTAGCAGAAATATGTTCATCTATTTGCAAATATAGTGTTATTTTGACCAAAAATCAACCTATTTACGCCTTATCTTTGCGCTAATTCCAATAATTTCGTAAACGAAAACAAATATTAACTTAGAAATTATAGCCGAGGCTGACGTTCCAATTGCGGTTCCTTACTGTGATTTTCGGGGCACCCGACGGGTTTTTGACCACGTTGCGCAGCCCGTGTTGGTAGTAGACGCCGATGAAATAGCGGTTGAAGAAAGTCATTCCTGTGCCAAGTCGAAGTCCGAAATCGGCGTGCTTGATTGCCAGAAAGTCTTTTTGGTCGGCTTTAAAGTATTTTGTCGACGTCTTGTCGTGGTCGAAGATGAGTTGGCCGTCGATGTCGCTGAAGGCGTAGTATTGGTCGGTTTCGCGCTTTCCGGCTATCCCGTATGCGTAGTAGACGCCGGCATCGAGGTGCCATTTCGTTTGTTCGCCCAAGTTGAGCCGGAACGAAGCCATTGCCGGGATGTTTAGGTAGTGTGCTCGCGCCCGCAGAAACATGCTGCCCATGTAGTCTTCGTCGGCGTTTGCCGCCATCAGCGAGCCTTCGTATTTGCGAAATTCCCAGAGCAGCCCGGTTTCGATGGCGAAGTAGCGCCGTATGTTGAGGTCGACCACGGCGCCGGCTTGTCCGCCCATGCGCCAATAGAAATTGCCTTGAATGAGTTCCGGGAGTTTGCTCAGGTAGTTGTCGCTGATGCCCGACGAGTTGAGTCCGGCGCGGAGCCCGAATGTCAGCGTCTTGTCGGGGGCGGATGTGTCGATGATGCGGTCGCGACTCCATGCCGCCGCTACGGTCGTGATAATCAGTGTGAGTATGGCTAATCTTTTCATTTTGAATGAGTTGCTATGTAGTTAATTGCGTCGTTTGCCGATATGTTGTTTTGCCTCAAACGGCTGCGAGAGTCGACGATGAAAAGAGCGGGAAGCGATTCGAATTGGTACGTTTCGGTAGCCATCGACGCAAATTCCGGGTCGATACATTCCGTCCAACCTTCGGTCGGGTCGGAAGCCGCCCAACGGTCCTGTTGGTCGCCCACGTAGACCGACAAAACGCGCAGCCGTCCGTCGCTGAGCGCCCGAGCAATCACGGCGCTGGTGCGCAGGCTGTCGCCCACGGCGTGGCATTCGTGGCAGTCGATGTCGTTGAGGTAGACGAGCGTAAGCGGCGTCGAGCGCGAGCAGATGCTGTGGCGTGCGCCCGCACGGTCGACATAAGTCATGTCGGCGACCGTCGTTGCGGCGCGGCATCCGCAGAGCATTAGCAGTAGTATCGGCAATAATTTTTTCATCGTTGGCAAAAATATCAAAAATTTTTCAATATCGTTCTTTCTTTTTTGGTTGTTTTGTCACGTTTTGTCGAATAAAATGACTATATTTGTCAATATCATAATTCAGAAGCAATGAAACGACTTGTAGTATTGACCGGAGCGGGTGTCAGTGCCGAAAGCGGTATCAAAACTTTCCGCGACGCCGACGGTCTTTGGGAAAACTATCCCGTAATGGAAGTGGCGAGCCATACTGGCTTTGTTCGCAATCCGGCGTTGGTCCATAAGTTCTATAACGAGCGTCGCCGGCAACTTATCAATTGCAAGCCGAATGCCGCACACTACGGCTTGGCGGAGCTCGAAAACGACTATGATGTCGACATAATCACGCAGAACGTCGACAACCTCCACGAGTTGGCAGGAAGCAGCCGAGTGCTTCATCTCCACGGAGAACTGATGAAGGTGCGTTCGATGCGACACGAAGACCGCGTCTACACGCTAACGCCCGACAATCTCGAAACGTCGGTCGACACGCGCGACAGCTACGGCGACCCGGTTCGTCCGCACATCGTATTTTTCGAAGAAGCCGTTCCCAACATCACTCCCGCCTCGGAAATCGTTCGTCAAGCGGATATTTTGGTGATTATCGGCACTTCTCTGGTTGTCTATCCTGCTGCCGGACTGATGTATTATGCTCGAAAAGGCACGCCGATTTACTATATCGACCCCAATCCCGCGCAGATACCTTCCGATATGCAGAACGTCACCGTGATAGCCAAACCGGCAACGGTCGGCGTTGCCGAACTTAAGGAAATACTGACGCGCTAAAATTTTTGCATATCGACGAGGCGCTTGTAGTAGCCGCCGAGGGCAATTAGTTGGTCGTGAGTTCCACGTTCGACGATACGACCTTCGTGCATCACGCAAATCAAGTCGGCGTTGCAAATCGTCGACAGTCGGTGGGCGATGACCAGAGTAGTTCGGTTGCGCATCAGACGGTCGAGTGCTTCTTGCACGAGTCGTTCGCTCTCGGTGTCGAGAGCGGAAGTTGCTTCGTCGAGGATTAGCACCGGCGGATTTTTCAAGATGGCGCGTGCGATGCTGATGCGTTGTCGTTGACCGCCGGAGAGTTTGCATCCGCGGTCGCCGATATTTGTTTCGTAGCCGTTCTCCGACGCCATGATGAAGTCGTGCGCATTTGCTATACGAGCCGCTTCTTCGACTTGCTCCTGAGTAGCGCCTTCGACGCCGAAGGTTATGTTGTTGAAGAACGTATCGTTGAAGAGAATCGCTTCTTGGTTGACGTTACCCATAATGGCGCGTAGGTCTTTGACGCGGACGTCGCGAATGTCGACGCCTCCAATGGTTATAGAGCCTCCTTCGACGTCGTAGAAACGCGGCAGCAAGTCGGCGAGCGTCGATTTACCCGAGCCCGACTGACCGACGAGCGCAACGGTGCTTCCAAATGGGATGTCGAGCGACACGTCGTCGACCACCCAATCTTCGCCGTAGCGGAAGCGCACGTGGTCGTAGCGGATGCCGCCTTCGACGGTCGACAGAGTTTTCGGAGCGTCGGGGTCTTTTATCGGATTGTCCGCGCTAAGAATCTTGTCGACGCGAACCATCGACGCCAAGCCTTTTTGTATCTGGTAAGCCGCTTTCGATAGGTCTTTAGCCGGGTTGATGATGTTGTAGAAAATCACCATATAGTAGATAAACGTGGGCGCATCGATGATGTTATGTCCCGAAAGAATCAACGTGCCGCCGAACCAGAGCACGATTGCGATAGTCGCCGTGCCGAGAAATTCGCTCATGGGGTGAGCGAGCGCCTGCCGACGGCTGATGCGCGTGGAGGTGCGGAAAAAGCGTTGATTTTCGTCGTGGAAACGACTGCGAATCTTGTGTTCGGCGTTGAAAGCCTTGATGATGCGCAGTCCGCCGAGGGTTTCTTCGATGGTAGCCATGAGTGCGCCCCATTGTTGTTGCCCTTCGAGAGATGTTCGTTTCAGGCGCTTGCCGACTTTCCCCATGATGTAGCCTGCAATGGGCAACAGGACGAACACAAAGAGCGTCAACTGCCAACTGATAGTAAGCATCATCACCAAGCAAACCACAATCATAATGGGATTTTTGAACATCATGTCGAGCGACGACATAATAGAGTTTTCAATTTCGGCAACGTCGCCCGACATACGCGCCATGACGTCGCCTTTTCGCTCGGTAGTGAAGAATCCGATAGGGAGGCTCACGATTTTGTCGTAGACGTAGTTGCGAATGTCGCGAACCACACCGGCGCGGATTGGTATGAGGAAGTGCGAACTCAGATAAGTCGTTCCGGTTTTAAAAGCCGTCATCACCACCAAAGCACCGGCGAGCATAGCCAGCGTAGCCGACGAGCCGTAGGTGATTTTGCAGTAGTATGCCGAGTAGTAGAAGTTGTTGATTACAACGTCTTTGAGCGAGCCGCTGTCCCAAGGCATAAAATGATATTCAACGCCGTCGCCCAAAAAGAGCATTTGCAGAATCGGTATTATCAGGGCAAACGAAAACAGCGTCAAAATAGCCGCCAGTATGTTGAACACAATATTTAGAACAAGGTATCCCTTATAAGGAGGTACAAACCTTCGCAGTATCTGTAAGAATTCTTTCATTGCTAATATTTTATGCAAAATTAATACATAGTGCTCTAACAGGCAAATAAAAGCGAGCGAATCAGCCGAATCGACCATTTTTTCGCCTTATTACCGCTTTGTTTTTGTCTAAATCCTGCTTGACCTGTTCAAAATTGAAGATTTTGTTTTTCGGCAGGTCGATGTCGATAGAGAGGGCGATGCAACGAGTCATGAGGATGTCGTCGTGGTGTCCTTCCTTCGCGCCGAAAGAGCCGTTGGGCTTTCGCTCGTAAGCGAGGTGTTCGTTGATAGCATCGTTGTCGCGCTCGATGTAACGCAAATCTCGGACGTTAGCGATGTGGCGATTCAGTATCAGCGGTTTTGTGGTTCGGTTGGTGTGAAATCCCGGTTTCGACTTGCAGCCCACTTTTCGGCGATACAAGTTCGGGTAAGCGTTGCTAATTTCGCTAAGCACGAAACCGGAGTTTTCGCCGTCGGTGGTTTTTGTCTCGAGAGTGTTGCTTTCGACGACGAGCAAAGCGTTGCGGTAGTATTTCGCCACTTGCGCCGCCTTCCACGCCACGATGTCGAGGTCGTCGTGACCGCGCCATTGCGCTGCCGTCTGCGGTCGGTCGGCAGGGGTAGCGCCACGGTCGAGCACGTAAATCACCGAGAAGTCAGACTCGTCGGCACGACCGCCCAAGTCGACCGCCACGATGTAACGGTCGCTGCGGTCTGCCGGGTCGGGATGTTGCCACACCTTAAGTCGCCCCGTAGCGTCGTCGACGAAATGCACGTTTTGGAGCGCCTCACGTCCCGTAGCTGCGTCGCCGGCAATTTCGCCGACCGACTCCGGGGCACGGCAGTCTTTGCGCATCTGCTCGAGTGCACGCGGCGAAAACACGATACGGTCGGTGGCGGTAAACGCTTCGACGTCGGTGGTCGGAAACTCCGCCTGCATCGCCGACGTACGCGCATATTCGCGGTTCTTGTAGCGATACCACTTTATTTGTTCGAGCGAGGCGCCGGCAAGCCAGAGCCCGTTTTCGTAGTCGTTGAGCGAGGCGCAAAATTCTTCGGGATTGTCGATGGGGAGTTCGTAGATGTTGTGACGAAACCAGGGGACGAAGATAGCCGTTTTGTCGCTGATTCCGGCAGATGCACGCAGCCATTCTTCGTGGAAGAAGTTGCCCAATCCGTTTGCTGTCGACTCCATAACGACCACCGATTCGGGCGTAAGAGCCACCGTACCGCCGATGCTACGAATCATGTTCATCGGGTCGATTCGAGCTGTTTTACGCCAGAAAGCCACCTCCGAGAGGTGTGCGAGCGCGATGTCGAGTCCGCGAATAGCCGCCGGCGACTCCGCCGAACAGGTGGTCACGGTGTTGCTTCTGCCCGTGATTTGGACGATGTTCGACGTGCGTTGATACGGGCGCAGAGCGTAGGGCTTTTCGGCGCCGTACTCTTCGGGATAGTTAGCAAGCATCGTAGCGTAGATGCCTTTGAGCGACTGCGCCGTGTCGCGGTTTTGAGCGCAGATGATGGCGTTTGTGCAGTCGCTTCGGATGAGTTGCATCCAAGCGATGTAGGCTTCGATAAGCGTAGAAATGCCGCACTGTCGCGCCTTTAGGATAATGGCACGCACAGGCATATTGGCAGCGCGCATATTCTCCAGCCGACGGAGCACTTCGCGTTGAGGCGGGTTTAGCACAAGGTTGGTGAGACGGTGCGTCATCTTGTCGGGGACAAAGACGGTTTTCGCCGCCCAAAACTCGAAGTCGTATCGGAAACGGATGCGCTCGAATTCGGCGACATCGAGTTCGGCGCAGTCGGGATTGTCGACGACCATAGCCTCGGGGACGAGCATAGTGCCGCATCGTGCGGAGACTTGCCGTCGCTTGAGGCAGCAGCCGATGCCGCGCAGCGGGTCGTATCCGCTGTGAAGCGCACGGTTGCGCTCGTCGTTGATTTTTCGGATTTCTTCAGTGTATTTCATGGTCGGTAAAAATAATTTGCTTTTTTCGCAAAGTTACAACCGACAGAGTGAGTACTTTTGCGAAAACGCCATATTGAAAATGAGCAAAATCTATGTGCCTGAGTATCAGCAGAGTAGGGTCGCGGCTTGCTGCGACCTACCAGGCGATAGTTTTTAGTTGGTTTGCAAAGTCTCCAACTTAGCAGTGGCAATGAGCAAAATCTATGCAATTTAGCTCATTGCCGGGTGTTGTGGTGTCGTCTGTCCCCACCTAGCCGCAAGCGGCAAGGTGGGGTCTTGCATCTTGGTGATAACCCAATTGGCTTCCACACGCCTGCCCGGTCGCACCAAGGCGCGACCCTACCGCGGAATGGCATCTCTTTGTGTCTATTTAGTTGATAATCAGCTCCGTCTGTTCGAAAACTACTGCTTGCCGGTCGCTTTACGATAGATTTTGTAGGAGAAAGCGGCGACAATCATCGACATTATCGGACTCAGGTAGTTGAAGAAGCAGTAGGGGAGGTAGGTAAGCGTCGGGACGCCGAGGACGGTCGATTGAGTCATGCCACAGGAGTTCCAGGGCACGAGCACGGAAGTCACGGTCACAGAGTCTTCGGTGGTTCGGCTCAGCAGCCGACTTTCGTAGCCTTCACGCTCGTAAATATTGCGGAACATGTTGCCTGTCAAGATGATGCTAATGTATTGGTCGGCAGTTGTCAGGTTTAGGAACAGCCCCGAGCAGACCGTAGAGGAGACGAGCGAGAACGTCGACTTCATCATACGGGCAAACATTGCCGTGATGCTTCGGAGCATGCCGCTCGCGGTCATCGTTCCGCCGAAGCACATAGCGCATAGGATGAGCCAAACCGTGTTGAGCATCCCCGCCATACCGCGAGTGGAAATGAGGTCGTCGACGAGGGCATTGCCGCTGCTGATGCTCGTTTCGGTGGTCAACATTTTCATGGCGCCTTCAAACACCGGACGGTCGCCGTGACCCAGCGAAGCCAAGATGTCGGGTTGTGCAATTACGGCGGCAATTACAGCCATAACGGTTGAGGCAAAGAGCGTTATCAGAGTCGGCACACGTCGCGCAATGAGCACGCCGGTGACAATCGGCACGATTAGCAGCCAGGGCGTGATGTTGAAGCGAGCGTTGAGCACGGCACTGATTCGGTCGATTTGCGAGCTCTCGGCAACGTCGCCGGTTATGCCTGCAACGACGAAGATAATGAGCGTGATAACTATCGAAGGGATAGTCGTATAGAGCATATATCTGATGTGGTCGAACAACGGTGTGTGCGACACCGAAGCGGCGAGCACGGTGGTGTCGGAGAGCGGCGAAATCTTGTCGCCGAAGTATGCCCCCGAAATGATAGCACCGGCAATCCAACCGTCGCTGTAGCCTTGGGCTTGTCCGATGCCCATCAGTGCGATACCGATTGTGGCTATTGTTGTCCACGAACTGCCGGTCATAACGGAGACGAGGATGCAAATGATGCACGCCGTGGCGAGGAAAAAACGCGGATTGATGACCGCCATGCCGTAGTCGATGAGCGTGGGAACAACGCCGGAGAGCATCCAAGCGCCGCTTAAAGCGCCGATAATGAGCAGGATAATCGTGGCAGAAGCGATTCCTTTGATGTTGTCGACGATGGCATTTTCGAAGCGCGCCCATTCGATTTTGTAGACCGCCATACCGATTGCGACGGTTAGCGCCGACGCTACAAGCAGCACCACTTGGCTCGGACCGCTGAGGGCATCGCTGCCGAACGAGCTGACGGCAACGTAAAGCATTGCCACCATGGCAATTATCGGCACAAAAGATACTATTGGCGAAGGCGTTTTACTCATTTCGTCTCTTTGCGTTTTGTCAGTTCGGGATATTCCACGCGCGTATGGTAGATGGTTTTGAGCCGCGAGATGAAGACACGCTTGATGCTTTCGACGTCGCGGAAACTCAGCGGCGAATCTTTCATAAGCCCTTGCTGTATTTGCCCGTCGATGATGCGGTTTACCAGGTCGGTAATAGCTTCCGGGGTGTGCTCTTTGAGGCTTCGCGAAGCCGCCTCGGTTGCGTCTGCCATCATCAGAATCGAGGTCTCTTTGCTTCGGGGATTGGGACCGGGGTAGGTGTAAGGCGTCGGGTCGACAGGCTCGCCGTTGTTGCGGTTGCACGCCGTAGTGTAGAAGTATTTAGCCACGTTTTTGCCGTGGTGCTCGCTGATAAACGCCTTGATGACGCTCGGGAGTTTCTGCTTGTCGGCAATTCGCAGACCGTCGGCGACGTGGCGAATCACGATTTTCGCGCTTTGTTCGGGTGTAATCAACTCGTGCGGGTTCACGTCGTGTTGGTTTTCGGTGAAGAAAGCCGGATTTTCCATCTTGCCGATGTCGTGATATAGCGCGCCGGCGCGGGCAAGTTGCGTGTTAGCGCCGATTTCGTGCGCCGCCTCCGACACCAGGTTCGACAGTTGCATCGAGTGCTGGAACGTGCCGGGGCATTTCTCCGAGAGTTCGCGCAGCAGCGGGTTGTTGACGTCGCTAAGTTCGACGAGCGTAACCTTCGAGGTGAAGCCGAACAGCCGTTCGAGCACGAAAATCAGGACGTAGGCGAACGAGAGGAAAATAGCGTTGATGGCGAAGTAGAAGAACACCTTGGGGTCGATAGTCATAACGGAGCCTTCCGACAGGGCGCATAGGGCAACGGCAATGAGGCAGTAGCCGACGAAGACGAGTAATGCGGAGCGTATCAACTGCGAACGTTTGCTCAACTCTTGGAGGCTGTTGATGGCAATAGCCGCCACGGGCAGGTGTAGCAGAATGAATTCGAGGCCGTCGTCGACGGCAAGGCTGCAGATGAGCGTTTGGATGATAGCCACGTAGAACGCCGTGCGCGAGTCGAAAAACGTCACAATCAGTATGGGGACGATTGCTAACGGGATGAAGTAAACGCTGTTGTGGAACGAATGGAACAGCATAAAAGCCGCTACCGAAAAACCGGTAACGAGCGCCACGATGAACGTGATGCTGCGCAAGTTGTAGTAGATGTTGTGTCGGTATAGCCGGAAGAACGCGTAAAGCAATCCGATGAGCATGACCACGATGAGGACGTATCCCGCCATGGCGTAGCGCTCGTCGTCGGTCCGGTCGTTGCTGTCGAGCATCTTTTTGTAGGTCGAAAGGAGCGCCGCCGTTTGAGGCGTTACGATTTCGCCGCGGTCGATAATGCGCTCGCCTTGTTGGATGATGCCGCGCGAGATGATAGCCGACTGGTAGGCTTCGTTGAGCAGCCGTGCCGTCATGAGTGAGTCTTTGGTGATGTTAGGCTCGATAATCGACGCAATGTTCTGACTGCGGAATTCGGGCGATGCATTCATCACCGAGTCGAGCCACTGGTATGCACCTTTGACGGTGAGCATTTTTTCGGTGGAATGAGTGTTTGCGACGTTCCCGTCAATCATACGAATTTTCGGAATGAGGCGCCCTGATGCAGGGTCGGTCGCCGAGGCGTCGACGATGCCGTTGTCGTAAAGCCGGTCGAGGAGAAACGCTGTTTTTGCGTCGGAGATGTGGCTGACAACGCGCGGCTTGACGCTACGGTCGATGGTGTAGACGGGCACAAAGCAAGCGTCGATGCTGTCTTTCTTGGCGCGGATTCCTGTCGAGTCGAGCATAATGGGCATGTCGAACGGCGCGGTCAGCAGCGAATAACTCCAAGGCTTGCCGATTTCGTATTTGTATTCTTTGTTTTGTTCGTCGGGGAAGAAATAGGCAATAATCGCCGCCGCCACGACGAAAAGCGCGAGGCGGTACAGCGAATGACGAGTGAATTTATTCTTTATGCTCATGCTACCTATTTAATACGTGCGGCGTATGTAACGTCTTTGATTTTCTTGATTTGACGACAGAGTCGGTCGACGATGCGAGCATCGCTGACGCGGAGGTCCAGCAGACAGTCGAACACGCCGTCGCGCGCCTCGATGTCGAGTTTGCGGATGTTGATAGACATATTAATCGAAATCTCGTGGATGAGTTCCTGGAGGATTCCCATGCGGTCGATGCCTTTGACGCTTATCGTGGCGAGGAACGACGTCTGCAGCGGCGATTCGAGCCATTTAGTAGCCACGAGCCGGTTACCGAAACTGCTCTTGATGCGCATAGCCACCTCGCAGTCCATCTTGTGGACAATGACTTCTTCGTTGTCGTCGACATAACCGACAACGTCGTCGCCCGGAATGGGGTTGCAGCAACTTGCTGTCTTGTAGTTCTGCACGCCGCCTTCGCTGCGCAGCACGTAGATTTCTTTCTTGTTAATCTTGTCGGGGGTGATGGTTTCGGCAGATTGCGTTTCGTCGACGTCTTTTTTCTTGCCGGTAAAGGGCCAAATGCGGGTGAAAATGCCCTGATTTTGCTTCTTGACGGTCGACTTAACCACACTGTCGGTGAGCGCCACTTTGTTGTCGCCGACGGCAAAGAAAAGGTCTTCGCGGGTGTGGAAGTTGTACACACCCATCAGTTTGGTAATGAAACGGTTTGCGTCGGTGAGGTTGTTTTCTTCTATGGCAGCCATAACGGCGGCTTCGCCCTTGTCGACAATCTTCTTACGCTCCTTGCGCAGGGCTTGTTCCAACTTGCTCTTCGCCTTCGCCGTAACGACGAAGTTGAGCCATTCGGGCGTGGGTTTTTGCGTCTCGGAAGTGAGGATTTCGACTTGGTCGCCGCTCTGGAGTTTCTGCGATATGGGCACGAGTCGGTGGTTCACCTTTCCGGCGATGCAGTGCGACCCCAGTTCGGTGTGGAGTTCGTAAGCCACGTCGAGCACGGTGGCGTTTTTGGGGAATGTTATCAAGTCGCCCTTGGGGGTAAACACGAAAATCTCGGTTGCGAAGAGGTTGAGTTTAATCGTGTCGAGGAAGTCCATGGCGTTTGGCTTGGGCTCTTTGAGGATGTCGGTAATTGTTTTGAGCCAGGATTCGAGTTCCGACTCTTCGTCGCTTTCGCCGATTTTATACTTCCAGTGGGCGGCGAAACCGCGTTCGGCAATGTCGTCCATCTTTCGGGAACGAATCTGGACTTCCACCCAGTTACCGTCGGGACCCATAACCGTCAGGTGCAGAGCGCGATAGCCGTTGGTTTTGGGCGTGCTGACCCAGTCGCGAGTGCGCGTTGGGTGGAGTTTGTAGATGTCGGTAATCGCCGAGTAGATGTTCCAACAAATCTGCTTTTCGTTGGCGTCGGCGTCGCAGTCGAACACGATACGCACGGCGTAGAGGTCGTAGACTTCCTCAAATGGGATGTGCTTTGTTTCCATCTTTTTCCAAATCGAGTAAGCCGATTTGACGCGCGCGTTGATGGTGTATTTCAGCCCCATCTCGTCGAGTTTTGCCTTTACGGGAGTCGAAAAGTCGGTGTATTGGCTGTTGCGCTTTTTCTCGGATTCGACAATCTTGTCTTTGATGTCTTTGTAAGTGTCGGGGTGTTCGTATTTGAAGCTGAGGTCTTCCAACTCCGTTTTGATGGCAAACAGTCCGAGGCGATGCGCCAGTGGGGCGTAGATGTAGAGCGTTTCGCCGGCAATCTTGTATTGCTTGTTGGGGAGCATCGACGAGAGCGTGCGCATGTTGTGCAAGCGGTCGGCCATCTTGATAAGAATCACGCGGATATCGTCGGCCATGGTGAGCAGCAACTTGCGGAAGTTTTCCGCCTGTGCCGACGCCTTGTCGCCGAAAATACCGCCGGAAATCTTGGTTAGGCCGTCGACAATCGAAGCGATTTTTTTGCCGAAGTTGATTTCGATGTCTTCGACGGTGTATTCGGTGTCTTCGACGACGTCGTGGAGGAGTGCCGAGCAAATCGACGTAGAACCTAAGCCGATTTCTTGGCTGACGATTTTCGCCACGGCAATCGGGTGCAAGATGTAAGGCTCTCCGCTGCGACGACGGATGCCCTTATGGGCATTCTTGGCAAATTCGTAAGCACGCTTGATGATTTCAACCTTTTTGCGGTGATTGCTACGAAGGTAGCCGTCGAGCACGTCTTGGAACGCCTCGTTAATCATTTTTTCTTCCTGCTCTTCGCTGAGGTTCAGGCTGTTATAGTCTTTCGCTTCCACATCCATATTCTTCGACAATTTTTGCAATTTCACAAAATTAATTATTTCGCTGCAAATTTCTGCCAAAAATGACGATTTTTTTGCGAAAAAGACAAAAATGGGGCGGAGGTAAGGGGTAAGAGGTAAGAGGTAAGAGGGGTCAGAGGGACGAGGCACGGTCGCACCGAGGCGCGACCAATCGGAGCGAACGAGAATCCACAGCGTGTCGAAGATACGCTGTGGATAGCGTGCGTCGGAGACGCGCCGGTTGTGGTAAGCCCTGCGCTCAGCATCGGAGATGCTTAGCGTAGGGAACGGAGTCCACCCACAGAACTCGAGCCTCGGAGAGGGTCGGTTGTGGTAGATGACTATGCTATGTCAAATCAAAATTTGTAAAACCTAAGCCATTCTTCGAACACAATTCCTTGTATTCGTTCTCAAAAGTACATCGGCGATGATGCTCTTGCTGGCCTTTAATGTACTCTATTACAACAAATTTCGCCGATTCTGACACTGAAAATGCGCCATATTCTTTGCCCCAACCCTCAAAGTCCGGGAATTT